>JAQGOE010000016.1 GCA_028293725.1 Gammaproteobacteria bacterium
GGGTCCCGACGTGCGCTATCTAACATACACACGGGAAGACTCGTGCCGCTCGCCGCGCTACTGGAGAGTTGTGGATAACTGCGACGCAGTTCCACTTCTACCGTGCGATGCCGTACAGCGGGACGCCTGCAGCATCTGCTAACTTCGCCGCGCTCCGCTTCGATCCGGACACGTTGTGCGGTGCAGTGAATGACTCGCCCGCCCGGCAAGGAGAGTTGGTGCCCCTGACAGATACACTGCATCGTGCGTTGGCGCGGGCTACCGAACCGCAGGTTCTATTCCCACTCGCAGCCGTATTTTTGCTGGCTGTGATCTGGGCGACGACCATTGGAGTCATCCGGGTCAAAAGCTTTGATTCGCGCCAGGCGGCGGCGGTATCGAGTCGTGAACTACTGGATACCTACGAGGCTCAGATCGTGCGCGCCCTGCGCGAGATCGATCAGAGCCTGAATCTCATCAAGTACTGGCACGAGCGTGCCGGGGGAACCCGGGTGCTCGCGGAGCTCAAGAGCAAAGGATTGTTGCCCCCGGATCTGCTGTTCACCGTCAGTATTGCCGCTCGTGACGGGTCCATCGTGGACACCACACACGCTCCTGCCGGGAAACAGAACGTCGCCGATCAGGATTATTTTCGCCAGCAGCGTGACAGCGATACGCTCTTCATCGGCCACCTCGCCCGCGGGCTCACGGGGGACGGGAAACTGCAGTTTAGCCGCAGGTTGGAGGCGGACGGCGCGTTTGATGGTGTCGTGATCATTGCGGTGGACGCGGCCTACTTCGTCAGCGGCTACGAGCCCTCGAAGCTGGGCGAGCGGGGTGTGCTCGGCCTGCTCGGCACGGATGGCGTTTTTCGTGTCAGGCGCACGGGCGAGTCGACGTTCTCTGGAGATGTTATCCAATACACCTCGGTGGTATCGGCACCTGGTGCCGATGACACGGAACTTGCCGTCTCGACCAACGTATGGGATGGCGAGCGGCGCTGGACTGTAGCGCGTGAACTTTATGGATTCCCGCTCGCCGTGGTCGTCGGGCTCTCGGCGCAAGAGCAGGCGGCCGCCGCGCGGCGTGACGAGCGGGGCTACCTTTGGCGGGCGTTTTTTGCAAGCGCCCTGGCCGTCCTGCTCGCGGCGGTTCTGGGTCGTATGAGTTGGCAGTTGGGTCAAAGTCGCCTGCGTGAAAGTGAAACAAAGCTCGCGCATGCGCAGCGGGTCGAATACCTTGCCTATCACGACGGCCTCACGGAGCTGCCGAACCGGAGCCTGTTCAGCAAACTACTGAGCCAAAGCATCAGCGAAGCACATCGCTATCACAGGCAGCTGGCCGTTGCGTTTCTCGACCTCGATCGCTTCAAGCAGATCAACGACACGCTGGGCCATGAGGCTGGAGATCAACTGCTACGGGAAGTCGCCCTCCGACTCAAACAGTGCGTGCGCGAGAGCGACACGGTCGCGCGCCTCGGAGGCGACGAATTCGTAGTGCTCTTGCCGGAATTGGCGGATGGAAAGTATGCAGCCACCGTCGCCCAGAAGGTACTGTCCGTCATTGCGACGCCCTTTACCCTGATCGGCCACGAGTTCCGCGTCACGGCGAGCATTGGCATCAGCACTTACCCGCAAGACGGTCTTGACGAACAAACGCTCACGAAGAACGCCGACATTGCGATGTATCAGGCCAAGGAGGAGGGCAAGAACAACTTTCAGTTCTATTCCGAGAAGCTGAATGCAAACTCTCTGGAGCGACTCACGCTCGAATCCAGTCTCCGGCACGCGCTCGAGCGTAACGAGTTTCGCCTTTATTACCAGGCCAAGCGGGATATCGGCAGCAGCCGGATCACCGGCATGGAAGCCCTGTTGCGTTGGCAGCATCCCGACCTGGGGACGGTGGCGCCGATGCAGTTCATTCCAGTCGCAGAGGAGACCGGGCTGATCGTGCCGATCGGCAAGTGGGTGCTTAGAGAGGCCTGTCTGCAGAATGTAGCCTGGCAGAAACAGGGTCTGCCGCCTTTGAGCATTGCGGTCAATCTGACGGCACGGCAATTCTCCGACGAGTGCCTGCTCCAGGATGTGACATCGATTCTGCAGGCCACCGGCATGGCTCCCAAACTTCTGGAGCTCGAGATCACCGAGAGCCTGCTGATCCAGGACGTGGAGGACACGCTGCGGATTCTGACCGGGCTGAAGGCGCTGGGAGTTCGCATTGCAATCGACGATTTTGGAACCGGATATTCATCGCTCGCCATGCTGCAGCGCTTCCCGCTCGACACGATCAAAATCGATCGGTCGTTCGTTCGGGGCATTACGGGCGCGGCTAAAGACACCGGCCTGGCGGACGCCATCATTGCGATGGGCAAATCCCTCAGCTTGACCGTAGTTGCGCAGGGGGTGGAGACGCGGGAGCAGGCTGAGTTCCTGCGGACTCACGCCTGCGACGAACTGCAGGGCTTTTATTTCAAAAGGCCGCTGCCGACCGACGAGTTCACGCAATTATTACTGGCCCAGTCCACGGGAACTACCTACACCGGCAAGCACCTGGAGTTGAAGGGCGTGTAGCGATTTCGCCGTTGGCATAACGGCACTCACTCTACCAAAGTAAACTGCGAACCACCCGCCGTCTGTGCATACAGGCGCTTGCGGTGTTGATTGATTGGGCGCATCACTGCGCCTACAACGCAAGGGCAAACCCGTCGCAAGACGGGGACGCAAAGCCTCCGGTCTCGAGACCTGCAACGGGTTTCGAGATAGCGGGGCTGCCGGCAAGTCACACACACGAAGTGTTGCCGTCATTCCGATCCCGATCGGCGACCTCCTGTCGCGCGCTCGCATCAAGCTCTGCCGCCTTAGCGACCGTCAACACGATTGCTAGAGGTGGCCTGATGAACGTCTTCACCTTCTTTACTGACGAGCTCACACGTCTCGTGGTACCAGCCGGACTGATCATAGCGGGACTCGCCGCATGCGGGGGGAGTCAAGGATCCGCAGACGCCACGCTGCTGTCGGCTCCTGCCGTCGTGCCATCGGCTCCGACCGCGCCAGTCACAACGCCGGATACTCCCCCCACGATCTCCGGCCAGCCGAACCCGTCGGTCAATGTCGGATCAGCGTATGCCTTCATGCCCACGGCGGTTGCGGCGAACGGCAATACATTGACGTTCAGCATTCAGAACAAGCCAGCCTGGGCGACCTTCAACACCACATCGGGTGCGCCGACAGGCACTCCTACCGCGGCTGATGTAGGTTCCTACGCAAACATCATCATCTCGGTGAGCGACGGGACGAGTAGTGCGTCTCTGCCGGCTTTCACGCTAACCGTACAACAGATCTCAAACGGCACCGCGACTCTGAACTGGACCCCCCCGACCGAGAACACCGACGGCACGGCTCTGACCAATCTCGCAGGTTATCATTTGCATTACGGCATGACCGCCGACAACCTGACGCAGAGCGTACAGCTGGCAAACGCCGGTCTTACACGCTACGCCCTCGGCAATCTCTCCTCGGGCACGTGGTACTTCAGCATTTCGGCCTATACGACGACCGGAGTCGAGAGCGCTGTCTCACCGGTTGTGAGCGACACATTCCTTTGAAGCAGGCACCTGCACCACTGCGCACGCTGCGCGCGAGCTGGGCTGAGCACCGGTCAGTGAATTTCGCTGCGTGCTCCCTTACATACCTCGGGCATTACCGTGCCGATATCAACCGCCGACGCCGCGGTTGCGCGATCGCCGCCCAGTCTCTTACTGGCATACAGGCAACGGTCCGCGGTTCGAAGCAGTTCCGCCGCCGAAGTGCTCTTGAGCTCCTGCGCCGTTTCCAGCGCTGTTACGCCGATACTCACAGTGATTGCCAGCGGGCCGGCGCACGTAGACATCGGCTGGGCTGAAAGGACCTTGCGTAGACTGTACGCAATGCGGCTGGCCCCATTTAAGTTTGTCTCGGGCAACACAAAGACGAACTCCTCACCACCGGAGCGCGCGATCCAGTCTATGGCTTGCCGGATGCACGTCCTCGAGCGTGTTACGAACGCTTGCATCACCTCATCTCCGGCATCGCGTCCGAAGCTATCATTGATCCGCCTGAAATGATCGATTTCGCAACTGATGATGGCAAGTGGATGGTTGTTGTGCCGCGAGCGATCGAGTTCGCGCGGCAACTGTTTCAACAGGAAGCACCGATTGGGCGCCCTCGGCAAGGGGTCCGTCATGGACAGCGCGCCGCGGCTATACTGTGCACAGGCGTCATTGCATGCGCGACCGCAAAGTGGATCAGACTCACGAGATCCGGGACGCACAGCTTCGTCATGATCCTGCTGCGATAGGTGTCTACGGTCTTGCGTGATAGCGAGAGCCGCTGCGCAATCTCCGCGCTCGATGATCCGGCCACAGTCAGATGCAGCACTTCGCGCTCACGCGCGCTGAGCCTCTCGAGCGGACTCGCCGCTGCGGTACCGCCGAGTAACCCATCAATGACAATTCCAGTAATTCGCGAGCCGAGATATCGCTCGCCCGTGCACACCGCCAAAATGGCGCGCACCAATTCGGCTCCTGCGCTTTCCTTCAATACATAGCCCTGCGCGCCAGCGCGCAGGGCTCTGAAGACGTGCTCTGACGTATCACAAGCGGACAATATGACCACGCGGGTTTGCGGCAGCGCGTCAAGAATGCGCAGAGTCGCATCGATTCCGCTGAGTTCCGGCAGTACGACATCCATCACAACGACATCGGGTTTGTGCAGGACGGTGAGGGCAACCGCATCCCTGCCGTTTGTTGCGGTGCAGACCACCTTCATGCGCTCGTGTCGTTCGAGGAGTACTGATAGACCGTCACGCAGGATGCCATGGCCATCCACGATCATGACCCTGATCGACAGTGGTACGGGGTGACGATCCATGTACAGTGCCATCGGTCGGAGATAGGCATCACGCGCCAAATCGACGCCTATGCAATGAAACCAGAGTGCGCGCGCAGCACACCGTGCGGTAACGTACATAACATCGACACAGCACGTGTTCGGTCAGTAATTCCCTTTCAAGTGACCCGGTCAATCCGGCCCGGGACGAGCAGGCGATCCGTCTCCCGTTTCACCACTCCGTAGCACTCGCAGCAAAGGCGCTCCAGCGCCTTTCGGTCCAGTACCTCGATTTGTCCACGGCTGTACGTGATCACTCCAAGCCTCTGCAGCTTGCCTGCGGCCTCGGTGACGCCCTCTCGGCGTACGCCCAGCATGTTGGCGATGAGTTCCTGGGTCATGTTCAATTGGGAGGACGGCAGCCGGTCAAGGGACAGCAGTAGCCACCGGCATAGTTGCTGGTCGACCGAATGATGTCGGTTGCACACCGCCGTTTGCGCCATTTGTGTGATCAGGGCTTGTGTGTAGCGCAGCAAAACATTCAGCACCTCCCCGTGGCGACTGAATTCCTGCTTGAGCCGCATCCCTGTCAATTGGTAAGCGGAGCCGCTACTTTGTACTATGGCGCGGTTTGTCGTGGTTTCGCCGCCCATGAATAGTGCGATGCCAATTGCGCCATCGTTCCCTACGACGGCAATCTCAGCGGATGCGCCATCCTCGAGCACATATAGCAGCGAGATGATCGAGTCGGTCGGAAAGTAGATGTGCTGCAGTTTGTCGCCCGACTCGTAAATAACCCTCCCGAGCGGCAGCGCCACCAACTTGAGGTGCGGGAAAAGCCTCGCGCGTTCGGCGGGAGGTAACGCGTCCAGGATGTGATTTTGTTCCGGACTGGCAGTCCCGGTCATTCAACACCTTCTTTCCGTGGTAAGCCCTGCGCAGC
>JAQGOE010000104.1 GCA_028293725.1 Gammaproteobacteria bacterium
CACCTTATCCACCACCATGCACCCGCGGCCACCTTCGTGGAAATCGATGCGCCGCACTTCCTTCTACAATGCAGACCGTCGGATGCTGCCGATGCCATTCGCATGTTTCTGCAGCCTGATGCTGGGGGGCATCTCGGCTGAACGTCGCCTCCCTGCGCCGGACGATCTTCTTCCGGTGGATATCGAGAGAAGCATTCCGCCGAGGTCGTCCAACACGACGTAGCACCGCCAGCGAATCGACCAACAGCTGCCTTCACTGCGCCTGGATGAAAAACATCCCCACGATTCCCTGGTACTTTTCGATGTACCAGCGGTTCTCATTGTTGTATCTCGGGATCGCTACCGCACGGACGTCCGTGCCTTGCGCTTTCCAGAGACACGGGCAGGTCACCGGCGCTCCTGCAACCTGCGCTCCCGGGGGGCTCAGTTCGCCGAGCCCGACCTTCATTTTCGTCAGGACACGGTAGAGTTTCGCGACGTTTTTGGATCCGCCGTTGTACGCGGCGACCGGAAAGATGCCCAGCACTTCCGGGTTGGCACGATACGCGAGACGAATATCCTCCCGCATTCCGGCGAGGTCCAGATCCAGCAGGCAGACCGCCGCTTTCATGGCGTTCAATAGATTCGTCGCGCCTCTCTCGAAATTCGGGTCGAGCCTTGCGCCGGGGCAGGCTCTGACCACAAGCGCGTAGGTTCCGTTTCCCTTGCGGTTGGTGAATTGCATGGGTCCTAACGCTTTTGCCCTCGAGACGCTGTACCGATACGCCTCCTCCTGTTTCAGCCCGTACTGACTCAGTACCTCATCGAAGGCGAGCGCCTGCTTCTCTATGTAGTCGTGGTCATCGGTCTGCTCGATGACCGCGAGTGTCGTGATGACCTGTACAGGAATGACGTCGGCCAGCAGCTCTCCGGGAAAGGCCGCACTCGGCACCGCCGAGTGACGCAACTCCTCGAGCGCCTTGCGCGCCGTGCCGACCAGAAACTCCTTCCCGCCGCGGACGAAAGCCGGGTCGAAGGTGTCCTCGGTGAAGGGCAGATAGACGATCGGCTTCGCGGTCTGGACGACGGCGCCCCACTGCTTGCGCTTGACCAGGTCGTTGTCGAACACCGGGAACTTGCGCCCGTAGACCTTCAAGGGTTCCCCGTCCCGAGAGAAGGAGAACATCAGCCGCTCGGCACCGGAGCCGTTCACATGGTGTGCCTGGATACCCGGCGTAAGGATGCGAAAGGCCAGAGGCTTTCCACCGGGTTTCCACTTGATCGGCGGACGCGGGAGCTCGATTTGGACGATAGACCACTCCAGCTTCGATTCGCTCCACAGCGCAAAGGCGACCGGCCGGCCGCGGAGCACCTGTGTCTTCCCGTTCCCAGTGAAGACGTATTGGAGCTCGACGTCGCGGAGAAGTGTCTGTGCTTCAGCGACGAAATCGTGGATCGCTTCATTACGATTACGGCTGCCTTGGACAACGACCTCCTTGGGAGCCTTCTCGAGTTGCTCCGACTTGGCGACGCCAAGTGGAACCTCGCCCTCTTGCTGCTTCGAGCCTTCGTCCGCAATGGGAACCGTTTCCTCGGCGGGAGGGGCAGGCTCTGCATCGATCACCGTGGGCTCAATTTCCTCAGAGGCGCCGCGTGTCGTCGCACATCCAGCAAAGATCAGGGACGCCAGTATGAGCAGAGTCAGCGCAGCCGAGTGTCTGGGAGGTGTGTTCATGCCACCGAGTGTACTCGCGCTGGTCAACCATTCGCAGAGACTCGCAGCTCAAATCCCGAGGCGGGAGTGATAACTACGACCCGGCACTCGACGGCTCGGCTCAATCACTGGGCTCGCCCGCAACTGAGGCCACCAGCCGCCTATTCGAGCGCGGCTACGAGATTCACGAGGCCCAGCAGTTCACGTTGCACTCCTCCTGGCAGCAACTGCTGCGCTACACGCACCTGCGGCCAGAGCAGGTCCCCCTACGCAACCGAGGATCTCGGCACTCATGACAGGCGCCTGGAGCAGTTCAGCCGCTTGTTTCGTAGTCAATACAGAGGATTCGGGATAGAGAACAAACGTCTGCTGGCGGGCCATGAGCGCCAAGATCTGTGAGAGCAATCGCAAGGTGGCTGGCGGCACCTCGAGACGGGCAACGTCGCGCGCAACGTATCGGACTTCAAGGCTTCATTGAAGTCGCTGTTGAATCCCTGGACGTAGGCGAGATGCTCAGCGCCCGAGCCGCCGCCGTCTGAACGGCCGCACTCGGCGTTACCCAGGTGCTAATGCGGGGTGTTTCCGTAACAGTCCAACACTGCCCCTGCTGTGGATCTTTGGCTTATGAATGCACGAGCTTTCCGCCACTCGCTTGCCAATCCCGCACCAACTCGCTCGCATCCTCAGGGCAGCGCGGCTTCACGCCCATCAGAATGCCGCCGGCGCGAATACCCTGTTCGTATTCTTTGATGCGCGGTTGGGGAATGCCCCATTTCGTAAGCACCCCTATCAATGCACCCGCAAGTGCAACAGCCCCGGCAGCGGTCAGGGCCACCGCAAGGGGTCCAGCAGCAACAACGCCCAATACGGGAACGAGCAAGAGAGTACCGACTCCGGCAAGCGCTGGGGCAATCGTGCCGATCGTTCCACCGGTGGGGCCACCCAGGTCATCGGCAAATTTTCCGTCTTCTGCAGTATCCTTTGTCGCATTGCTGCTGAGATCCGTTTTGGTGTCGTGCCCGGGCGAGAAGTACCGGTTGCGCGTCTCCTCGGTCATGAGCACGTCGATGTCAGAGCTCTCGTAGCCGAGGCGAATTGCAGATTGATATGCACGCTCGGCACTTTCCTGGTTTGTGAATAGTCCGGTGACCATCCTTTCCGGTCCGGGAGATTGAGTTGGATCAATCATGGTGCACCCCTTAGCCTCAAGCTGCATTGGCTGAATCCCGGACTTTACCAAATGGCCGCCCGGTGGATGAAGCCTCCAGCTGAGGCGTGAGCCTCGGCGAGTTCTTAGGGCAGCACGCGTGTGGCCGGCCGTAGTGGCGATCGCGCGCTCGTGACAGACAATATGACCACCGAGGCGCATTCTGCCCAGAGTGAGGAGGGGATTCCATGAGACTGAGGCTTCGATCACTCACGTTGCTCTTGCTTCTCCTCGTTGCGTATGTTGAAACACATGCGGCCACCGTGAAAAGCGCATCAAACGTGGCCGCGTCCATACAAGCCTATCCGGCCAAGCCGGTGCGAATAATCGACCCGTTCGGGGCGGGCGGCGGGCCCGACTTGTTGGCCCGTGCACTGGCCACGAAGCTTTCTGAGCTGTGGGGCCAACCCGTGAAAGTGGAAAACCACCCCGGCGCGGGCGCCACGATGGGACCCGCATTGGTCGCGAAGTCGCCGGCCGACGGCTACACACTGCTGATAAACACCAGCGCTCAAGCATACAGCGCAGCGCTCTCGAAGAACCTTTCCTATGACCCGTTGAAGGATTTCATCCCGGTCGCTTCGCTCACCAACCAGCCCTATGTACTCGTCGCAGGCAAGCCGGCTGGCATCACCACTGTTCGCGAACTCATTGCCGCGGCGAAATTGAAGCCAGGTGGACTCAAGTTTGGCTCCACCGGCCCGGGCACCGGCACACACTTGGGCATCGTGAAATTCAACTTCGAAGCTGGCATAAAGGTAGTGGACGTGCCTCCCCAGCCGACGGATGCAATCGCAGACGTTCTCGCCGCCACGATCGAAGGGCGTACTACGTACATGATTGCGCCCATCTCCATCACCCTAATCCCAATCCGCGACGGCAGATTGATCCCACTAGGTGTAACCACGGCGCGCCGCTCGGCTCTGCTTCCGGAGGTTCCGACGATTGCTGAAGCGGGCGTCGCAGGATTCGACTTCCCCATTTGGTATGGGATATGGGCGCCGGCGGGCACTCCGACCGGCGTCGTTAACAAACTTTCGAACGATATCGCGCGTGTGCTCGCCGGGCCGGACCTCCGCGATTGGCTTGCGAAGCACGGGGGCGAGCCAATGAGCATGACGCAGCCCGAGTTCGCGCGCTTCGTGCAGAGCGAGAGTGAAAGCGCAGCGCGGCTCGTCACAGCCGTTGGGATCAAACATTAGGAGAGGCTTGGCAACGGCCGCGCAGAGCTTGTTCAGACTATTCCTCCGAGTCGTCCTGGGGCTCGTCGACTGGACGCAGAGAGTGCTTAAAGACCCAATTCGCAACGCGGCGGCCCTGCGCTCTGGCGGTAGTATCCGAGTTGCGGTAGTGGATTCCGACGTACACACGCGCGTCGATGACCTCCTGCTCCGCCTGCGAGAAGCCGGTGAAGGCGCGGGTCTTCTGCAGGGCCAGCGCGTTGGTGGTGGTCATTTGAAAACTCAGGTCGTCACGATGGAAGAAAAGCCGCAGCACATGAGAAACCGCGCCACTGATGTCGGCGTGACCTGAAGGGTACTCGGGAAAATTGGGTGTGTTGATGAGTGGCTGCCAATCAGGATCGACTCGCGCGAGTGGATTGCCATTCTGGGCTCCCAGCCGGATGGCCGTGATCGGACGCCAAAAGTTGTAAAAGTACTTGCTGTCCCAGCAGGCGATCTGAGCATCGGCCATGGCGACCTCAGCCAGCGCGTACATGCGAGCCGTGTCGCCAATGGCTTTCAAGTACTTGCCCGAGATGTATCGCAGGGCGTTCTGCCACAACACCGGACCGCTATCGGCCCAGAAATAGCCCATCTCAGTTTGCTCAGCGGTACGTGCGGCGCTGCCGAGTGAGCCAACTATTTTTACTTCGTTATAGTCTCTCGCCCATTCTCTGCTGCCGAGTTCAGGTGGCGGGTCCACGCGGAATTGTGAGTTGCTATTCATCGTGAATGGCCTGACTGTGGCCACCCAGGGAGTCAGTCCCGAGGCCATAGTTGGCGGCGGCCCCGGCAGCAGGGAGGGCGTCGGCCTCCACTGACCGATTGCGTTGCGGCCAAGGAAGGGTTGCGGGTTAGGAGGGAAGCGGCCGTCGTTTGAGCGTAGGGTCAGCATGTTAGCCGCGACCTGGGCCCCTACCGCCGTCCCCGGATCAAGGGGATCAAGGCCATTCGCTGCCAGGAAGTTTGCATAGGCCGCATCCAGCGGTGTGATCTGCCCCGGGAATAGGCCGAGCAGGATGTCATGGCCTGCCTTGGCCGCCGCAGCGCTCGGCGAGCCGGTCGCACCGGGCACGAGGGTGTAATACGGCTCGTAGCGGCGCTCGATAGAATTAACAGCGTCGTAGATTGCCAAGTGCACGATAGCGAAATCCAGAGCTGCAACCGGCGGCGGGTGGGCGGCGGTTTTCACTGCGGTCTCGCTGATCTCGTTCCAAGCCGCGATGGGGTCTTCCGCCCTGGCAGTCGTGGTTAGAACGGTTGCTGAAACCGTTAAAGCGAGTCCAAATCGTACGATCTTGTTCATGATGGTGCTCCCTTCTCTCGATGCGAATGCCGCTCGAGGGCGTCGCACCTTGGCGTATCGGCGCCGCCGGTCAATCTTCCGCGAATACTTTGATGATAATTTTCTTATATCCGGCTAAGTCGTTGATTCTTTAACGGCATGGCGGTATCGGCTAACCTGCCTGCGCAGTTCTTGGAGGAGCGTGTCTTTGCTGAGTCCGCCCGGCGATAGGGTTCACTTCGGCGTATTTCAGCTCGACCTGAAAGCGCACGAGCTGCATAAGGCAGGGGTAAAGGTCAAGTTGCAGGAGCAGCCGTTTCGAGTGCTTGCACTGCTGGTTGAGCGCGCTGGTCAGGTGGTCACGAGGGAGGAGTTACGGCAGAAGGTCTGGCCGACCGACGTTTATGTCGCTTTTGATCAGGGTCTGAACAACGCCATCAAAAAAGTGCGCGATGCCCTGGGAGACTCAGCAGACAGTCCTCGATTTATCGAGACGCTCGCGAGGCACGGTTATCGCTTTGTTGCTCCCGTAAACGCAGTGCTGGAGTGCCCTTCCGAACCTCGGTTCCATTTCGGTTTACGCACCCCGCGGAATACTGCTTTGATCGGCTTGACTACCGCGGCTCTGCTCGCAGCTCTGGCCTATTGGGCGTGGCACGGCTCGGTCATGGGAGCCAGACCCGCTTCTGAAAAGGTGATCTTGGCGGTTCTGCCATTTGACAACCTGAGTCGTGATCCGGACCAGGAGTTCTTCAGCGATGGATTGACTGAGGAGATGATCGCTCAGCTGGGTAAGCTGAATCCGGAGCGGCTTACAGTCATAGCCCGTGGCTCAGTTGCAAAGTACAAAGGTAGCAGCCTGGCTGCAAACCAGATTGGCGGCGAGCTGCACGCCGACTACCTGATCCAGGGTAGCGTTCGACGCGCATCCGATCGCGTCCGAATCACCGTCCAGTTGATCCAGGTCCGAGACCAAACCGATCTGTGGGCTGAGAGCTATGACCGCCAATTGGAGGACATCCTGGTGCTGCAGGATTCCGTAGCGCGCACGATCGCCAACCAAATTCACATTACATTGACACCCGGACAGCAAGCGCGGCTGCCAAGCCCGCATAAGGTGGATCCTGAGGCCTATGACGCTTATCTAAAGGGTCGCTACTACTGGAACAAAAGGACCGCCGACGGAATGCAGAAAGCCGTCATCTACTTCCAGCAGGCAATCGACAAGGACCCGGCCTATGGTGCCGCCTACTCAGGATTGGCCGATTCCAACAGCGGACTCACGTGGCATGGCTTCACGTCTCCGGCGGAGACTCTTGCCAGGGCCAATGCGGCAGCGCTCAAGGCCATTGAAATCGAGCCGCAGTCCGCGGAAGCGCATGCTTCGTTGGCTCTGGTTCTTCACCACAGGTGGGATTGGGCTGGAGCGGAGGCTGAGTTCAAACGTGCGCTGCAGTTGGACCCCCACTATGCGAATGCACACCACTGGTACGGAGACTATTTGTCGGTAAGGGGGCGGCATGAGCAGGCACTCCTCGAAGCGAAGCAGGCGTTGGACCTCGATCCGCTCAACCTCATGATCGGCTCCTGGGTGGGACTCCGTTATTACCTCGCTCGCCAATATGACCCTGCCATTGAACAAGGCCGGAATACGGTGGAACTGGATCCCAATTTCGCAGCCGCTCATCTCCTCCTCGGTGAGGCCTACGTACAAAAAGGGCTGCACGAGAAGGGTCTCGCTGAGCTGCAGAGAGCCGCCAGCCTCTCCGGAAACAGCCCCCTCTATTTGGCCCAGGTCGCGGTCGCTCAAGCTTCGGCGGGGAGGAAGACTGAGGCCCTTCGCATTGTTGCTCAGCTGCAGGCGCTTTCCAGTAATCGGTATGTGTCACCGTACGGGATCGCGCAGATCTACGCCGCTCTGAACGACAAAGAACAGACCTTCAAATGGCTTCAAACTGCCTATGATGATCGTGCCGTGTGGATGTCATATCTCGCCGTCGATCCTGTGTTTGATGGCTTTCGCCCGGATCAGCGCTTCCAGGATTTGCTACGGCGCGTCCGTCTGCTGCCGTAGTCCGGAAATCCCGCACGCCTCTAGACGAGGGCCGCCACGAACGGCGACGTACTGTCTATCCAGCGATCAAACACAGCGGTGCCGGAGGTGCCGAAACGGGCACTGCGCACCTCAATCCGATCCAGGTACCAGTCCGGTGCGTTGCCGTGGTTGTCGCGCTGCACCGTAATCGATTGCAGCACGCCAATGTCGTCGCTGGAGATCGTGACCCAGTTCCACTCGTCGCTTTCCATCCGCTTGATCAGCTTCGCATTGACGGACTTGGAGCATGAGCCTGTTGATCCGTGCAGAGTGAAAGTCAGGTTTGCGTCGGTTCCGGCCTGCCACTTGTCAGCAGTCTTGATGTGCAGACCGTAGCCAAAGTTAGCCGGCTGAAACGGGTTGTCCGCGCGATTGGCCGGCCGGATCTGAGGCGCGAACTGCGGCTCTGCCACGATGTCGCGCAGATCTTTCGGGTCATCGGTGATCGCCCCGTCGACGCCGATTCGGATGTACTCCCGCAACTCGTCGTGTGCGTTCACCGTCCAGACGTAGATGAACCGCGGTCGGCCGGCTTGAGCGCGAATGCCGCATGCCCCCTCCAAGGTGTAGCGGTAGTACGGCCCGAGGATGACGTTCACGAAGCTGATGCCATTTCCATAACCCTGGTGCGTCACGCCCCGCGAAGTGAAGTAGTTCGACACCGCGCCCGGGTCGTTCTCGGCATCAATCATCAGCCCTTCGCGCGGCCCGAGGATGTCTACGATACGATCGAAAAACCCGCCCTGGTTGTCGTCACGATTGCCGATCGAGATGATCACGTTCAGATCATTGTCGAAAGTCAGATGCGAGCGGATGGCCATCAGCAGCTCAAAACCGTGGTTGGGAGAAGTCACCGTTGGCTTGCAATCGAACACCACGAGTGACAGCCCGGGATGATCGTGGGCCAGTTGGTGCAGCCCCTGCAGGTAGGCGACGAGCGACGGCGCCGACGGCTCCCCTGTGCCGTGGCTGATGCACAGCTGATCGGTGTGATCCTCGTAGACCTGCACGTCCGGCTCCAAGCCGTTGGCCCCGGCATTGAGCGCATTGGTAGCATCCTTGAGAGTGTTCGGGTTGTGGCCGACTACGTAGAACGGCCGCGGCCCAAAGGAGACTTGGGCAACAACGACGATCCGATTGCGCGGGTCCGACAACTGCCCACACAAACGCTGGCGGGCGAAGAGCACTTCCCCGATCTCCACGGCGCGGAATAGACCGACTGAGGTGACGGCGTGCAACGCGTCCGCCGCGGCATTTCCCAAGTACTCCGCACCCGCTCCGCTGCTTCCGGTGGCATAGACCTCGACAACGGCACCTGGGACCGCGCCGCGTACGCCGACGATGCGATCGCCTTGGAAGATCGGGCCCAGTGTTTCGGTCGGGCCCGGTTGAGGGTGTACGACGACACCTTCGGGTTTCGAGTCCGCGCTCATATCGCTGCACGCCCACTGCCGTACGAAGACCTCAGTGTCTGCAACCAGCAGCGGAGAGACTGGGATGATGATGTTCGTATTCAACGTCATCACCTGGTTGCTGATCGCGATATTGCCGAGTGGAGTGCGGGCAAAAACCTGAAGCATTGCGCCCCGGTGCGCATTCGTCACGCTGACAAACCCGGTGCAGGAAAACAGAGGACGCAGCACCTGTGGAGGGAGGACGTCGGCCTCATGGGGGTCGACCGTCACCGGCGCCGCCGGAACACTCGTGACACCGCACAGTTCCTGCGTCGCACTCACAGGGTCGGTGGTCAGAGGCGGGATGTGACAGTCGAGCCATGATTGGTCCGGTGGTGCGGTGCCGTCATATACCGTCTTGTTCGCAGCGAGGTGCACCGTGGCCCCGGGCCGCAGTCCCGTCACCCGTACGACCGTTGTGCCGGCGCACAACGGTGTGACAACCTGTGGTGGGTCGACGGGCGCGAGCTTGCCGACAGTCAAGGGTAACGATTTTGTTGTTGGGCGTTCGCAATGGATGTCGACTTCCTGGCGAATGGTAAGCTGGTCGTCTTCGTCGAGATGCTTTGTCAGGATCAGCTGCTCGGCGCCTCGATCGAAGCCAGCAGATTCGCTGACGCCGGAGCGCCGCTCGAGCGTCACGAGCGCACCGTCAAACACGCCTTTCACTCGGATGGAGGCATCGCAGCCGCGCACTGGCAGCTCGATGGTCGGCGGCGGCAGCGGCCGGCCTCGAGCGCCGGGTATCTCATCGGCCACGTAGCTCACATCAGGTCCCGGCGCCAATCCCGCCGACGACTGATGCGCCAGCAACAGGCTGGCGAAGGGAATCGCGGCGGCGAGGCCGAAGCGTGCCGTCCCTTCGTCAGCCACGCCGGTTCCAATCGGCGCGCCATCAGCAAGAAGGGTGACGATGGCCCCAGGAATCGCGCCGTCCACCCAGACGAACTTGCCACACGCGTAGAGGTGCGTTACCACCTGCACCGGGCCAAAGTCCGCGCTCGTCGAGGGTGCGGGAGCGACCGGCATCCGCTGGCTGGCTGAGGGAGTGTCGCTTTGATCGGTTCCCAAGCTCTGTAGCGCGAAGAGGCTTTCATGCCGAGACAGCTTGACCCCGCCCAACAACGGGAAGCGCTGATCGCCCGATGTCGCAATCCCCTTGGCGACCGTGCGTGCTCCGGTTTCTACGGTGACTGTGGCGCCGACGAGCTGCCCTGTTACCCGTATAGAGGAGCTCAGCTCCGAGAGCGGACCCACGACAGCCGGTCGCATCAAGGGCATGTCTCGCTCCTAAGAAGGTTAACTGTGACGTTGGGTCTTCGCCTTCTGGTGAGCTTGGTAGGCCAGCTCGCCGCTTGTCAACCGTTGCGGGACAACATCCTCGCCCGCGCAACGGAGGC
>JAQGOE010000119.1 GCA_028293725.1 Gammaproteobacteria bacterium
GCGGCCGGGCACAGCTACTTGATCCAAAAACACGCGGCGAGCCGTCTCCATTATGACTTTCGCCTGGAGCTTGGCGGAGTGTTGAAGAGCTGGGCGGTCACGCGCGGCCCAAGCCTCAATCCCGAAGCGGCTCGCGGTGCACGTGGAGGATCATCCTCTCGACTACGGTTCGTTCGAGGGAACGATTCCGCAAGGTCAGTATGGTGGCGGCACCGTCATGCTCTGGGATAAAGGCTCTTGGACGCCCCTCGGCAACCCGGAGCGCGATATCGCTCGCGGCAATCTGACATTCACGCTACAGGGCAAGCGCCTGAAAGGTCGTTGGCACCTGGTCCGGATGCGTGGCAATCGTCGTGGAGACGCCAAGCGCGAGAACTGGCTGCTCATCAAGGGCAAGGATCAATACGCGGACGCCAATGGCGACGTAGCGCTCGAGAAGTTTCAGAAAAGCGTCGTGAGCCGTCGCACCATGGAAGGCATCGCGAAAGCCGGGCCCTCTTGAAGAAACTCAAAGCGCGTGCCGCCAAGACTTCTCCCTTCGCCGCGCTGCCGACAGACGCACGGCGAGGCGCGCGATTCCTCGAGCCTGGTCGCAGAACTGTGTCTCGCCGTACACCGGGGTGCGACGCAGTTCTCATCCGCTGAGCAAAGGTTTCGACAAAGTCCCCGCTTCGGAGCGATCCTGCGATCCTCCTAATCGCGAGCGCCCAGGTTGAAGGTAGACGACATCCTTCGGTTCGAGGAACTGATGCAACTGCTGTTGGCCAGCAGCAGTGCCAAGGAAACCGGCATCGAGAAGCTGTTTCGGCAGGCGGTCGCCCTGGCCGGACTTCAGGATCAAGTCTGGCTCGGTCCGCCTATAAACCTGCCGAGACGATGCGATAGGGGGTCCCCCGTCTGCTGAAGGTATCCACTTCCTGATGCACGAGAACGCAACCGCCGCTTGTTGCGGATCGAGGCCAACCGTCCGCCTAAGGCCTGTTGCGACCCTAGAGCTGCGTCTTCAATTGCTCTTCAAGTAGAACCGCCTTCGCGATGCAGTCCTCTGCGGCTTGCTCGGCCACAAGAGCGTCCCTGATCCGATTGGCGACCCGCGCGCACATCGAAAGCCGGATCAGTTCCCGCCCCAGGATTACCGCCTCCTGATGCTCCTGCAACAGGGCGCCCAACTTTGCCACAGGTATCTTCTCAACTGTCTGAGCCATATGCCTACCCCTAAAGGCTATGTGTAACAGCTATGTGAAGTACTGCAAACGCGAGCTGCAAGTAAGCTCGGCGTTTTTCCAGGTCATACCGGCCATCAGAGCCCCTCCCGTTTTTTAGAATATTGCCGATGTCACTGGGCACTGCCGTACAACAGTTCCAGGGCATGCAACACCGCGGCCCGCCTGACACCGTCCGGCTGCATTTGGCTGAATTCACGTCTCGACACCACCGTGGTCGCTCCCTCCCGGCAGACCGCGAAGCACACGAGCCCGGCCGGATTCCCATCCTCATCAGCGTCTGGTCCTAACACGCCGGTCACCGACACGGCGACGCTGGCTGGCGACCGTTCGAGGGCACCCTGCGCCATTTGGCGCGCCACCTCGACATTGACCGCCCCCTGCGTCTCCAGGAGATCCCGATCCACGCCCAGCACCTTCGTCTTATTGGCTTTTGTGTAAACCACGAAGCCCCCATGGAGACACTCACTGGCATTTTGTGCGTGCGACAGAATCGCCGCGATCAGGCCACCGGTGCAGGATTCCGCGGTGGCAACCGAGAGACCTGCGGCACGCAATGCGTCGATAACAGGTTGAGCTCCGCCAACGAGCTCGCGTTCGATGCAGCAACCCAACTCGTTTTCAGGAGAGGGCATAACGTGCATCCTGTCCACGATTTCTGCGTCGAATGACCAGCGGCACGAGATACCAGAAACTTACCAGCAGAGCGAACCCGGCCACCGCACCCGCAACCGCCATCCCGCTGCTCCCAAACAGCTTCATCAAGGATACCCACAGATCGCAGGACAGTCCGAGCGCCAGCGGCAGCAGCGCCCAGGCGATCAGCACCGATCCCGTCGCATGCAGACGGGGGTCATCATTCCCACTGAAGGTGATGCGATGGATGGCGGCGGGCGCGATCAGCAGGACGATTGCCAACACCAGACACAGGAGACCGACGAGATGCGCTACCCGCACGGCGGACGGCAACTGCTCGAAGGCCTTCGTCAACATCACCACAAACTGAAACCCCAACAGCGCCTGCACTCCCGGCAAAATCACACGTGCTTCCGTGAGCATCTGCTCGATCTTGGTGTGCAAAGGCGTATCTTGCTCTTTCATTGGGGTCTCCTGCGCACGAACAGCCCAGAGCCGGCGCAGACCGATACCGAGAAAATACCATGCGAGGAGCGCGGCGCTGAACGCGCCAATAGCCACGACCGCGCTCAGCATGGTCCCGAAGGGCTGCTCCGCCGCGACAAAGATATTGCACCCGATGCCGCCGGCCAACGGCAACAGTGCCATCTTCGCATACTGCTTGGATGTCAGATAAATACGGACGCTGGCTTCGCCTCCCTCCACGATCCGATGCTGACACGGCACCGCGATCATGAGGCCGATAGCGCTGATCATCAATCCGAGGCCAACCACAGCGACGCTGCGGCAAACAAGTGGAATTGCGGCAAAGCCATCTTGAAACAGCCCTTGGAACTCGAAGCCCAGCAACACCTGAGCGCCGAGCATCTGCATGCGCAGCTCATCGAGCGAGACTTTAAGGGCATCATCGAGCTTCATTCGACCCCTTCCAATCGATGCGAAGCGGCGTCGCGCGCGTTGTCAGAAGGTTTCAGCTGAAACGCGCACCCGGTGTACCTTGCCAATCCGGTGTCCCTGATTCCCCTAGGTGCACTCTGCCGGTGCTCTGACCTGTTAAGCGTCTGAGCAAATTCCGTTCCTAAACGACGCTCTCCACAATGGCGATGTGGCCGTTGTCTCAGTCTTGCGCGAATGACTTCCGGCATCGCGGCAATGTCCGAACAGGACCCCGGGAACACGAACTAAAGCTGCACGTTATTTCCCGGCACCTGACGTCCGCCACGAAGTATTCATGAGAGTGGCCCTGAGCCGCCGTTGATCCGCGGCTCCGTCTGGCGCGTCCGAGTTAGCCCGCAACCGAGCGGCAGATAAGCACCGCGTTAGTGCCGCCAAACGCAAATGAGTTCGACATGACCGCAGCCAACTCGACACCCGTTCGGGCCGTTCCGGGCACGTAGTCGAGGTCACATTCGGGGTCCGGCACACGCAGATTGATGGTAGGCGGAATCGTTTGTTGCTCGAGCGCGAGTACCGCGGCCACGAACTCGAGAGCCCCCGCAGCGCCGAGCAGATGCCCGTGCATGGACTTTGTGGAGCTCACTGGAACGCGAACGGCCTGCGCGCCAAACACTTGTCTGATCGCCGCGGTTTCGACGGCGTCGTTGGCGAGAGTCGCCGTGCCGTGGGCGTTGATGTAGTCGATTTCCTCGGGTCGGATCGCCGCGGATTCGAGTGCCCGGCGCATCGCGGCCGCCTGCCCTTCGACCGAGGGCCGCGTGATGTGCGCTGAATCGGTGCAAAGGCCGTAGCCGACGAATTCGGCATGAACGCGCGCACCGCGCGTCTGTGCACGCTCCCAGTCTTCCAACACGACGATGGCCGCGCCCTCACCGAGCACCAGACCCGTTCGGTCCTTGGCGAACGGCTTGCATGCGGAACCAACATCGTCGGGGTCTGCGATGGCGAGGGTCTTAAGTGCATCCCATGCGACCAACGTCCCATAATTTAGCGGCGCCTCGCTCCCTCCGGCGAGCATCAGGTCTACCTCGCCGGTGGCTATCCGCCGCGCGGCTTCACCGATCGCCACTGCGGAGGAGGAGCACGCGGTGGAATAGGTCAGATTCGGCCCCCGCAACCCGTATTCGATACCGATCCAGGATGCGGCCGCATTGGTCATTGCCATCAACACGCTGTAGGGCTTGACTCGATCCGAGCCTTCCGCGTAAAGGGTGAAGTAGCCAGCGTCTGTCGATTGCGCTCCACCCATGCCGGTGCCGACAAAGACACCCGCGCGTTCGCGCCCACGATCATCGAACACCAGACCCGCATCGCGCACCGCTTGGTCGGCGGCTACCAGTGCGAACTGGCTGACCCGATCCAGCATGCGGAGCTTCGGCGCGGGAAAGTAGCTCGCGCCGTCAAACGCGACCGCGCCTCCGATGTGATTCCGCGGCTCTCGAAGGACGGGCCGGCCAGGCGGCGCGGTTGTCGGCGCAGGCAGTGCGACGATTCCCGAGCGACCACGCGCGAGATTGTCGAAGAATGATTCCGAGCTGTTACCCAGCGGCGAAACCACGCCTATTCCGGTGACCGCCACCCGTCTCAAGCCGGCATTTCCGCGCTGGCAATCACCGGCCGCTGTGCGGCAACGAGCTTGTCGACATATTCGACGAGGTCGCCGAAGGTCCTCATCTGGCTTTGCCACTCGGCGGGCTCGGACGGGATCTCGACCTTGAGTTCATCCTCGACATCGAACAGGATTTCGACCATGGACAATGAATCAACGTCGAGCTCTTTCAAAACCGTGTCCGGTTGCAGAGCGTCGGGGGCTAAATCGAATTTGGCTTGCAGTATGGCTTGCATCGATTGATACGTCGTCATCGCGCATTCTCCACGAAAGGTCGGGCAATCATTCGGGCACAGAAACGGTCGAGGTGATCCCCGTAGTGTTGGTTACGACGGCACCCCACCGGAGGCGCTCATGCCGCGCAACGGCTGTACTTTGCCGCTCCAGCGAGCGCCCTCGGCAAGGAGTTGCGGGAAGCGCTCCAGCAATGTGGTTGCGATCTGCGTGGTAATAGGCCGCGTGAATACGCTTGCGAATACGGCAGCTACGAAGAGGCGCGGTGAAAAGTTGTCGCGCCACGCAGCCGCGTAGTGCGCCCGGGCAGCCTTGAGCGCACTGATGGCACCGGCGCCGTTGCGCATCAGCTCGGGTCGTGCAATCAGTTGCTCGCACAACAAGGCCGCCGATTGAATGGCAATGCTAATCCCTTCGGCGACGATCGGATGCGTTTCGGCGGCCGCGTTACCGACCGCGAAAATACCGTTGCGACCGAAAGTACGAATGCCGGTCCGCATCGGTCCGGACGACAGCCAGGCGCCATCTAACGTCGTCCCGGCCAACGCCAGCGAAACTCCCTTACATGACGACGCGATATGCGACAGAACCGCTTCACCGGCTCGGACATCAGGTGCTCGTCGCCGGCAGCGTTCGAGCCGGTCGCGACGAACGCAGCAAGACAGGCTGATACGACCTGCGTCAGTGTGCACCATACCGCCATAGCCTCCCGGGAAAGCAAGCAATGGCATCAGGTCCTGGGGCAGTGTGCTGCCCGCGAAATGGGCCTTAAAACCGAACAGATCCGTAGGGCTCGACGGCCGGCGCAAGTCCTGCGTCGGCAGCGGGCCAGACTCCCACGAACCATGCGCGGCAATAATCAGCCGCGATTGCAATACGCGGGCCTCTCGTGTGGCCTTGTTTACGATGAGGCAATCGTAGCCTCCATCGTGCTCGACGAATTGTGCGAGCGCGCACGGCTGCCATATCGTTGCCCCAGCGATCGCAGCGCGCTGAAGCAGCAGAGTATCGAGGTGCTCGCGCCCCACCGCCCTCCCCCCGGCGCTCTGATCCAAGGCCGCCGTTGATGCTAACTCGGCCGTCACCATCACATTGCCCGCGTAGACGCCGACGCGGCGCACCGGAGGTCCGGCAATCTTCAGCAACTGACCGGACACGCCTAACTTCCCCAGCAGCGGCCAGGTCGTTGCCGAAATGAACTCTCCACACACTTTGCGTCGCGGGAATAGCGCTTTCTCCACGACGCCCACCCGCCAGCCGGCCTGCGCCAAGAGCGCGGCGGCCGCAGCCCCGGATGGACCGCCGCCTACAACGATCGCGTCGTACTTTTCTTGCACCTAGCGCGCCCTCCGCACGGCAAGGAAAATGTGACTGAACAGCCCCGCGGAATACTCGTGGATCGCCCAATTCCGGTGATCGGGCCAGAGACTCGACAACTCTTGCGCACGGAACCCTGCGTGCACGCTCGATACCGCGTCATGTCGTGTCACCGGACCCGCTCCCAACAATCCGATCAGGTGGCTCCCCGTAAGCGCTAGGACGGAACGTCGCGGCTCACAGCAAAGAAACACGTTAGTGCGCGCGGCGATTCCCGCAAGCAGTTTCTCCAGCGCCCCTGACGAAAAGTGATGCACGAACAGATTGGCGAAGACGACATCCCACCGCGCGTCGTCGCGCTTCGCCAACCACTCGAACACATCCGTCACGAGGACGCGCGGTGTCCAGCCGACTTCGCGCATACCATCGAGGGTCTGAGGGGCAACCAGGCTCACCCGATCGAGAAGCATGACGTTGACGTCAGGCCAACGCGCCGCCCTCCGTCGTGCCAGTCGCAACATTAGTGAGCCGTCGCCGGCGCCGAGTTCGAGCAGCGTGCGCGGAACGAAATCCGACGTGCCGCGATCCAAGGCATGTTGCACGATCGGCAGTGTCGCCATCGCCCGCTGGATGCGCCGCAAGTCCTGCCTCGAGCGTTGCGAGCGCGGATCTTCGGCGGCGAGACTGTCAAGCATTTCGCGCTCCACGCGCCGTGGCAGGCTTAGGGTCATGACCTGTCTCGCCGCATTCGGTTCACGCCGCCTCCAGCAATGCTCCATGGCAACTGAACCCTGCACCAAACGCAGACATCCACCACCATCCGGGCTTGGCGTCATCTTTCAGCGCTGCCTGCAGCACGAAGTAGACAAAGGCGCTGCTCATGTTGCCGTACTGACGCAGCATGTCGGCGCTGTAGCGAAGGTCGTTCGCGTCGAGTTTTAGCCGACGTTGAAGTGCGTCCAGCACGTCGCGGCCGCCGGCGTGCATGATCCAGGTTCCAATGTCCGCCGGCGTCAAGCCAGCGGTATCGAGCACCGTATGCAGCACCTGCTCCGCGTACTCGGCAGCAAGGCCGGGAACCGGACGGGTCAGGATATTGCGCAGCATCCCCTTACGGGTTTCAAACATCAGCGCATTGCGCTTGGCCGGATCGACCAGTGAGGCGAATGATTTCCATTCGATGCTACGACGCCGCGGAGATGCATTTCGGGACAAAACGGCGGCTCCCGCCCCGTCGCCAAACAAGCACGCGCTGATCAAGACGCCTGGGTCATTGTCGAGATACATTGCGGCACTGCTGATTTCGACGCAGATAGACAACACGTGCCGGCATCCGGCCGTCATCAATGCGTCGGCCAGCCGCCAATTAGGCAGCGCCGCCGCACAGCCTTGTCCGACCAGATCGAAAGCCAGAACGTCCGCGCGCAGCCCCAAGCGCTCGACCACGTAACTGGTCAACCCGGGGCAGAGGTAGCCCGTGCAGGTACTGACCACAACTCCGTCAATTTCCGATGCCGTAAGCGTCGCTTCCTGCAGCGCGGATTTGCCGGCGGCGGCGGCCAGGACCGGGGCATTGGCCAAAAACCGGGCGTGCAGGGTATCGGGGTCAACCTGAAAGACCTCACTCAGGGACTCTACGGACAGCGATCTGTACGCGATTCCATTGTCTTTGGTCAGGACCGTCTCGGCAATGATGTGCGCACGACGATCCAGTTTGGTGAACCACGCGGAAGTCTTGAAAGCTTCCCAGCATTCGGCTTTGCTGTAGCGTTGTGGTGGATTAGCCGTGCCGAGACCCGTAACGAACATCCAGACTCCGATCGTGTGCACGCCGACGATTCATGCCGGAAACCCCACCATACGCCCCTTGAACCTCGTGAAGAGCGTTAGACGCGCGCAAGCCAAGCTTGCACGCCTTGACGCGCGCCGCAGTAGCGAGTCGCATTTCAACGCGGCGCGCAACCTGTAGTTCCGCACCAACGCGGAACGCATATTGCTTCCATAAGTGCGCCACCCACACTCCACAAACAGCGCACCGGAGACGGCCGATGTCACAACTCAACGGAAACTTGGGGACCACAGAGCGGTGGATCTCAGCGCTCTTGGGAGCCGGGTTTACTCTTGCCGCGATCGGTGGCGGCGGCCCCCTGCGACGCCTTGCCGCCGCGGCGGCCGGAGCATCGTTGCTCACCCGAAGCGCAACCGGTTACTGCGCTGTGAAAGCCGCGATGACGGGAGACACCGAGGGAACCGCTGACATCGACAGCCTCCACACCTTGTATGTCAGCGAGCTGCAGGAACTCCGCAGCGCTGAAGCACAGCTACAGTCCCTACTTCGGTCCCTGACCGGGAGTTTTCAGAGTAGCGCACTCGATCAGGTGCTGCGTGGCTACGCGACGGACATCGAAGCCCGAACTTCGGGTTTGGACGCGATTATTGCAAGCCTTGGCGGCAGCCCTCGCGGGCATACCGACCGGGCGATGCGTGCGCTGATTGGCGAAACGCGCCGCATGACCCGGGTACGCTCGACTCACGTACGGGGTGCGGCGCTGGTGGCCTCATTACAACGTCTCATTCACTTCAAAATCGCAGGCTACGGCACAGCAGCCACCTACGCGACAATGCTCCCGCGACCCGGCGATGCGCAGCTCCTTCACGGGTATGTCGAGCGTGATAAAGAGGTCGACAACGAACTCACCGCGCTGGCGAAGGCGATGGTGAACCCCGAGGCCCTAGGGCCGGAGCAGCCTCCTCAGTCCGAGCCCTCTATGGCGGCAACCCCGCATTAGGTCATCCCCTGTCAGGTGTGACTGCCGCTAGCCCGTCTCTACAAGGCTAACGGCGCTTATGTAGGCCGAGGTGTTGTTCGTGCACTCCGCACGAACAGCTGCCCTTGGTTGGCCATGGAGCCTCCCAGAGCCGCCGCAACCGCCCCTAACAGCATTACACCAAACACCGCGAACGAGGTCTTTGAGGCAACAGATGCACTGGCATCCGCTGCATTCTTAGCGGCCTGGACCGCCTGCTCACGAGCCTGCTCGAATTTAGCTTGTGCACGCTCGAAGCGTGCCGACGCCTCGTCCCGGCTGATCTTCATTTGCGCCGCCATGATGTCGATGATCCGCTCCTTTGCTGGCCCGGCGTCCGCACCTCCCCTGGCATAGGTGGCGAGATTCGTCGCAACCGCCTTCTGCGCATCCTGAGGGCTCATTGTTGTGGGATCGGCGTTCGTGGGCTGCAGATAGGCCTGCGTCGTTTGCTGCAGTGAGTCGGGGCTCAAGCCGGCCCCTTGCGCCAACGGCGTCATCGCATCACTGATGCCCTTTCCGGTGGCGGAGGAGACGTTGCGAAGCATCGAGAACCCGCCGCCCACAATCCCGCCGATCGCCGAAGTCAGCAGCCAAAAACTCAACAGGGTCGCGATTCCCCATGCGACCAAGCCGTGCAAAGCTCCATCTCGACGCGTCTGGATTCCCGCCAGCCACCCCGCGACGTAGCCGCCCACCAGCAGAGCGATGAAGCTGCTGATAATCCACCAGACACCGGCCCCGATACCCAGAACCGACGCGCCAGGCGTGTTGCCTGCATTGGTATTCACGGTTCCAAGCCCGACACCGACGCCCAGAAGGCTGAGCAGCACCTGTATGGCGATCACGAGAATGACTGCGCCAAAAATGGCGGGCCAGGAAATGCGCCGATGGATGTGCGGACTTTCCAACAGGCCGCTCTCGCTGCCGACGGCCGAGGTCATGGGAATGCGCGGATCGCTAACGATGGTAGACATACTGATTTCCTCGAAAAATGATTACGGAATACCAGGCAGTTCAAGGGAAACATCTGGCCTTAATGTTGTAGTGTGGAATCTCCGGTTCCATGACAAGCAACTGACGGGCTCGAGCTACTTCGGATGCGGCTGCAACCATTCTCCGCATCCTTGCAGAGGGCGCCCTCGCGCTCTGCATCATTCAAATTCCTCACTTATAGCGCTGTGTCAGGCGCGCTCGCCCGAATCATCCATCGTTACGCTATCGTGCAGAACTGCACATGCACTCCGTTGAGCAAATCACGATGCTGACGTCTGACCCTGCGATCCGCGCTTCCTGCCGGAGCCTTTGCCGCCGTTGGCACCGGCCTCGCCGTCCTCCGACTGTGCAGCCAAGAGCGCGGGCGTAATTTCCTCCGCGGCGAGCTTAGTGAGCCGCTCGTCGAATGGGCCGCCTTCCTTCAAGGCGCGCTCCATGGCGCGGGTAGCCGTTTTTTGTCCAACGGCCTCGGCCAACGCCCTTGCCGTGCCCCAGGCGGCGATGCAGTAGTGCTCGGTTTTCTGCATGGCGCCGATCAACACTGCATCCAGAGCCGGGCCCGCCTCGATCTCCTGCACGTGCTCGCGTGCATCATTGATCAGCCCTTCGGCGGCCACATTTTTCTTGCGGCCGGGACTCTCATCCATTTCCCCGAAAACCGCCTCGATCTCCTTGATGATGCGCTCGCCTTCGGCAAGTCGCTCGTCCATCAACGTGCCCAACTCTTCAGACTCGAGAGCCTTTGCCAGTTGTGGCAGTACGCGGGACAGCTGACTTTCCGCGCTGTGAATTTCCTGCAGTTCCAGTACCAGGAGTTCCGTTGCATCCGGAGATTCCTTGCCCGACTGTCCACTCGATTTACGCTTCGTTGCCATAGTCTTTCCTTTAAAGGTGGGTCGCTACCGACCGGCGCGCCCCAGAAGTGCCGCTAGCGAGTTATTTGAAGTCCGGATGACGTGCACCCGGTCGACGACACTAACAGGCGCCGCGGCCGAGCGCACTAACATAGGTGATCGGCTAATAGTCTGCGTAGTTGGAATCCCGCGCCACTTCGTGGCTGCCCATCGCTGAGCCCATGCGAGCGGTGGCTCTATCGTCCCGCAGCAGCCCTGGGCCCGCGACTCGGTCCCGCACCTCAGCGAACAGCTTGACGGCTGCTTGAGCGCTTCTCCTACATCATTATGAGCTGTTAGCACGAGGGAATGATTCCGTACATCCCGTAGCATCGCCGTACAGTCTATCGCCAATTTTACGGTCGGGCTCGCACAGTCATTGGGTGAGAAAGGGATCCGTGTGAACGCAGTAGCGCCCGGCCCGGTGTGGACACCGCTGATTCCTTCAACCATGACGGTAGAAAAGGTCTCTCAGTTCGGCGCCAACACCCCGTTAGGCAGGCCCGCGCAGCCGGCAGAGCTTGCTCCCGCGTACGTTTTCCTCGCTTCGGACGCGGCGAGTTACATCAGCGGGGCAATACTGCCGGTCACGGGCGGCCGCCCGATGCTGTAGCCACCAGTCTTGCTGGCGTCCGGAATTCACGGGGCTGCGCCGGGAAAAGCACTCTCGCGACGCAGGTCCTCCCGGACGGCCCTCGCCTCGCCCGACGAATATGAGCCCGCTACCGCAAAGACCGGCAACCGACCGCACCGATAAAGGCGGCCACCGGGACCCGCGAGACCATGGGGCCACCCGCGTGCCACAGACGGCGCGCGTAAGTCATAGACGTGGACATCGAACGGCAACTCCGATAACCAACCTCTGATCCACCCATCGGTCCGACAAGCATTGTACGAGCTGGTAGCCGCGAGCTCCCTCCGAGCCCAAACAACACGCGACGCGGCCCTGAGACCTCGCAACCACTCCGCCATACGATCCTGCCGCGTACGATTGTGCAGCAGGGTGAGAAACTCCTTGAGATCACGACTGACATAGACCGTCACCGGCGGATCCGGAAGCAAACACCACACCGGCCCCGGCAACCCCGCATCACTCCTGGCTTCCGCAAGCCAACGCCGCCCGCGATCATCTACGGCGAGCGTAAGAGAGGGCCGCAAGACAACAAGAGGCTCCTCCGGATACCACTGCCCCGTGAAATCAATGTCACCGAGGGCGGTTCCCGCGATGCCACAGCTCTTGCGCAGAAGTTGACACACGTCGGCATTCAGAAGGTCAGGCGACGCCGAGGACAACGCTTCGATGACTGTCGGGCGAAGTCCGGGGAGTGGTGTCGGGGCGGCATGGAATTCACTGCTCCGCCAAGGTTCGGAAAGCATGTGCATCATCGTGTCAGCGATCGACATAACAGATACCTCCGCCCTGCTGCTTAACGGCAAATGCTCTGCACTCTCCTGTACCGATGGCTTACAGCGGCTAGGTTGGGAGGCCGGCGCGCGGCGTCTATTTAGCGCATCCCTCGGAAATTTCAACACCGCGGGCGTCCGACCATGACGGCAGCACATGCTCCAAGTACCTCAGCCGCAAGCACAGCAATTACGATAAATGGCGCCCTTGAATAATTTCCGGAGCGACCCCAGCGATTTGCTCGCCCAATGGCCCAAACCCAGGAGGTGCGACATGTTTGGCAGACTGACGTACTCCGAGAACCCGTTTGCGGATTTTCGGCGCTTGGAACAAGAGCTCGACCAGATCTTCGGGGACTCGACCCCCTGGGCGGGCGGCATCCGCTCGCTTCCCGCGGGGACCTTTCCCGCGGTCAATGTTGGCAGCACGGGCGACAGTGTCACCGTCTACCTATTCGCGCCGGGACTCGATCCGAAGAGTCTCGACGTTTCTCTGCAGCAGAACATGCTCTCCATCAGCGGCCAGCGCGACGTCCCCCTGGATCCGAGTGCCACGTACTACCGCCAAGAATGGTTCAGCGGAGCCTTTCGCCGCACGATCGGTCTCCCGGAGGACGTTGACCCGGACCAGGTGGAGGCGAAATACCGCGACGGCATCGTCCAGATCACCGTGCGGCGTCGTGAATCGACCAAACCGCGCCAGATCGAGATTCACTGATGTTTTAAGGGGTACAACATCATGTCGAACAAAACCGAAGTCTCTGAACTCACGGGCAGGGGGAGCGTAACGCCAGACACTCAACGGCGCAACGCGGTAGCCGAGTCGATACTACGGCCACCGGTCGACATCTACGAAACCAGCGAGGGCATTACCCTGCAAGCCGACATGCCCGGGGTTTCCAAGGAGCAACTCAACCTGCGCGTCGAAGGCAACTGTCTTCTGGTAGAAGGCACGATCGGCATCGCGCCTCAGGAGCAGATGACGGCGCTATACGCCGAGGTCCGTTCGAACCTCTATCGGAGGAATTTCGTACTGAGTAACGAACTCGAAACGGGAAAGATCGAAGCCAATCTGAAGGACGGGCAGCTCACCGTTCGCATCCCAAAACGCGCGGAGCTGCGTCCGCGCCGGATCGAAGTCCACAGTTGATATATGGGCCTTCACACCTGTCGCCGCAAGTGGCAGATGTGAAGGCTCCTTCGATCGCCCACGCCGCAGCCGCTAGAAAGGAGTAGGTTAGGTCGGCAACACACTTTCGAAGGGAAAGTCGAGGAAGCTCGGGCTTGATCACGAGAGAAGACGCAATTCCGCAAAGGGCCTATTCGCGCCTGGAGTCCCATGCATCATGGCCGTGGTCGCCTCATCCAGTGCATTCGCGCAGGTGATCCGAACAGAGGAATTACGCACCCGCTTCACGCGGGAGCCCGATTTCGAGAGTGAAAGCCGTGCCCTAGTAGAGTTGGCGCAGGCACTCGCCTCAAATCCCCGCCAGATCCTGGATCGGCTGGTCCAGTCAGCGCTTGACTTGTGCCGGGCGGGATCGACCGGCATCAGTATCCTTGACAGTGAAACTGGCGGCGACCCCGATCAATTTCGCTGGCACGCATTGGCGGGCGCCTGGACCGACAAGTATCTCGGCAGCCTGTTGCCGCGTGACCACAGCCCTTGTGGGGTCGTGTTAAGTCGCAACAGCGTACAACTCATGACGGATCCCGCGAAGTACTACGACTACGTGAGCGCGATGGACCCTCCCTGCCGGGAGGTACTACTGGTGCCCTTCTCCGTGGGCGGAGTTCCTATCGGAACCCTTTGGGCCGTGATGCACGACGAGAGCAGGCATTTCGACGCAGAGGACGCGCGCATACTGGGTAACCTTGCGAAGTTCGCATCAGCAGGCTATCAATCGGTGCAAGCGACTGAAGCGCTCGAAGCCTACGGCAACGCACGTGCCCGTGAAGTCAGAACGCTGTCGGATGCAGATAAGTCGAAGGACGAATTCATCGCAATCATCGCGCACGAACTGCGCAATCCCCTAGGATCTATCCGCAACACCTCTGCGCTTCTGGTCCGCGCATCTTCCGACCCAACGGTGGTCGCGCGTGCGGCCGAGGTCATCGAGCGTCAGTCGTCAGCCATAGCGCGGCTCATCGACGACCTTCTGGACGTCTCGAGAATCAGACTCGGGATTCTCGACCTGCATCGCTCGAAGGTAAGACTCGTCGACGTATTGCGCGCCGCGTTGGACAGCAGTCGGTTGTCCGCTCATTCACGCTCTCACGAGGTTGAGATGCATTTGACCGGCGAGGCCATTTACGTAGATGGCGATCCCCTGCGCCTCACCCAGATTCTCGGCAATCTTCTCAACAATGCAGCGAAATACAGCGACGCAAATGGACATGTGTCCATCCGGCTATCTCGCGAGGGCAACAACGCAGTGGTCGCCATCACGGACGACGGAATCGGTGTATCGACAGATAAGATCGACTTCGTATTCGACCTCTTCGCTCAAGGCGGCCAGGCTGGCAGCCCGCGCTCACAAGGTGGGTTGGGAATTGGCTTACACCTGGCGAGGAGGCTGGTCGAAGCGCATGGAGGCGTCCTGAAAGCCACCAGCCCCGGAGTTGGCTGTGGCAGCACCTTCACGGTCCAACTTCCCTGCATCTGATTCGACCGTCCGGCCGCTGTTATCTGCGCGCAAAACCCTGGCGTATGCGGCGTTTCGGTTGTGTTGACACTCGGCGGATAAACCGCTTGCAGGTCGATTACGTCAGGCTAATTGAGATCGGTGCGTTTGGGGCTGTTTGGTCGGTGACAGAGTCAGAGGGGGATGCTCGATCGGGTCGGAGAGGCCATTTATTCATCTGCGGACATGGTTATGCGCTCCTCTGCGCCGTTGGCAGGCATTTTCGACGTCGAAGGAACTCTGATCGACTGCGTCCCGTTACGGCTCGAGAGTTGGCGATCGACGCTCAGCGCGGCAGCCACGAACTGAGAAACCCTAACAGCGCCTGCACGCCAGGTAAAATTACGCGGGCTTCCGTGAGCATCGGACTAAATTCGACGCCCGCGAAGCGACGGAGCGCCTGGTGCAGCTCCGGAAAGTACCGATCGAGCGGCCGCGAATCCCGACTCTGGACAAACACAGCGTCCTCGCCGCGGAATACGATTGCCCGGAACCCGTCCCACTTGGGCTCATACAGATAGTCACCCGTCGGCAGCTCGTCCACCAGCATGGCGAGCATCGGCTCGACCGGCGGCTTCACGCCAATCCCTGAAAAGTCTTCACGATAGACGCTTCCGCTCGGCGAGCAGCTCACGCGCGCCTCGTTGTCCCCCTGAACAGAAGCCAGGCTGCCATACACAGCCCCGCGACTGCCGCGCCGGTCAGTACAGGAAACGTCATAACAGTGGTCGTCGCAGCTTCACCCATATGGCGCTTCAACAGCTCGAAACGCCGCACGGTCATCTTCCACCCCAGCTCTCGACACCCCATCGTAATTTGCGTCCTGCGGTGACATCTGGCGCCTGCCGTTCAAGATCCGCAGGATTGGTGGAGCTTTGCTCGGTAGTGCTCATCATGGCTTCCTCGTCAGAACATCTTTGTCTTTCGATAACGAGCGCGCGGAGCGTTTGAGCTGCAACGTTTCGGGCAGGGCGCGAGTACCCGCTACCAGCGCCGCGATTCCGACAACGCTCACGAGAATCCCGACCACCGGTGCCACCAACCATTCAGCCATGATGTGGCTCAAGCCGAGCACGGCGGCAGCCAGCAGGCACAGCGGTTGCTGGATAGGCGGGAGAGCCCTGATCCGCTGGTATGCAGCCGGAAATGCCCTCTGCCGCCGGTTGGCCTCAAGGGGCGGCAAATAGCCAGCGTTTCAGTCGGAAGAGAAAAGCATGAGCGAGGGGGCGTGGTGCTCAGACGACAGTGATCGAGCTTATCCTGCACGGTGCGCCCCCAATGGGCGACTGCTCCCGCAGAGCCTCTACATGACCTTGCCCGCGCGGGCCCCCCAACCCGACCGAAAGCTTGCACGAGCGAACCACTGGTTCCTAACAGTGCGCACTCTGCCTCTCCTTGGGCTGATGACTCTCGTCCTTCTCGGCTGCGTTCGTCCCGCCCAGGCGCAAACGCCCTCGCCGCTGCAGGAATGGCAGTACTCCGGCGGGATTATCCTCGCGCGTCTGTTCGAGCCAAATCTGCCTGAGTGGCGCGTCATTCTCGGCGCCGCGGCGCAGGTACAACCGGCCTACGACGGCTCGCGGGCCTACCGGGTGCAAGGCGGACCGGTGATCAATGTCCGCTACCGCGACATTGCCTTCTTCTCTACCGGGGAAGGCCTTGGATTCAACGTTCTCCACGGCGATCACTATCAAGTCGGAGTCGCCGTGGCCTACGACCTCGGACGTCAGGAGAAGGAGGACTATGCGAACCTTCGCGGCATGGGCAATATCTCTGCAGCGCCCGTCGCCAAGGTATATGCCACGTGGGTCCTTTCGAGAAAATTCCCCATGATCTTGCGGGTCGACGCCCGGCAATTCATCGGGGGCGCCGAAGGCGCGGTGGGAGATGCGGGCGTTTATCTTCCGCTGCCGGGGAGTTCGAAGACTTTCGTCATGTTTGCGGGCCCCTCGATCACCCTGGCTGACAACCATTACTTGCAAACGATGTATGGCGTGACTCCGGCGCAGTCGGCTGCTTCAGGACATCGCATCTACGACATTCCTCACGCCGGCACGAGCGCCGCCGGCGTGGGTTTCAGTGCAACCAAGTTCGTCACCGAGCACTTGCTGCTCAACGTTGATGCCGCTCTCAACCAGATCAGGGGGAGCCCCGCGCATAGCCCCTTGGTGGAGAGGCGGACGCAACGCGTGCTGGCCTTGTCGATTGATTATAGTTGGTGACCCGGCTCCAGAGCGCGGGGTAACATACGTTGGTACTGCGGGCTGGGCTATTCCCGCGCAATATAAAGTCGTGTCACCGGGAACCCTCTCGCACCTCGAGCGATACGCGCAGCGACTGGCCGCCGTAGAAATCAACAGCTCGTTCCATCGTCATCATCAGCCTCAGACCTACCGGCGTTGGTCAGCCAGTGTGCCTGCGAACTTTCGCTTTTCGGTGAAAGTACCGCGCGCGCTGACTCACTCAGGCGAGCTGTCACCGGACGCGCGCGTCCTGGATCGCTTTATCGATGAAATTCAAGGGCTGGGTGCCAAACTCGGGGTAATCCTGGTGCAATTCCCGCCGAAGTTAATGTTTGAAGAGCGGATGTCCCACGATTTTTTCCAGGCGCTTCGCAAGCGTGCCGATGTCCCGGTGGCGTGCGAGCCCCGACATCCTAGTTGGGGTTCCGCGCGCGCCGATCGCTTGCTTGCCAAATGGCGAGTTTCCCGCGTCGCTGCCGATCCCGCCCCGTGGCCTGGCGCGGGTGAGCCGGGCGGGTGGCGGAGGCTGGCCTATTTCCGTTTGCACGGGCAGCCGCGTATGTACTATTCCGATTACAACGAGGAGCGTCTCGCATCCTTGCGCAAGCAGGTCTCCATCAAATGGGGACGCGCATCCGAAGTTTGGATCATTTTCGACAATACAGCGCTAGGGCATGCGTTGGGAAATGCACTGGCGTTTACGGCGGCGGTCGCCAAACCATAGTCTCGACAGTCGCCCTTGAACCACTGGTGTGGCTGTTGACTATGCGCTGGATCACCGCCAGCAGTTGACTGACGTCCACCGGCTTGACGACATGATCGAGGAAACCCACCTCGCGGCTACGCCGTTGGTCCTGCTCCATGCCGTAGCCGCTCAGAGCGATGCCTTTGATTCCGTGACGGTCGCGAAGCTGTCTCATCAAATCGTAGCCGGTCCCGTCGGGCAGGCCCAGATCGCTAATGACGACATCAAACCCCTCGGAGGCCGCGAGGTGCAGCGCGGCTTCCACGCTGCTGGCCGCCTTGACCGCGTAATTCGCGGCGTTGAGCAGCCTGGACAGTACTTCGCAGGTGTCGGGATGATCCTCCACCAGCAACACGCGCAGACGTTCGGTGGCGTTGTAAAGCCCCTGCAGCGGCTGCGCCGCAGCGACTTCTTGCTCAGTGGCGGAAGCTACGGGTAGCTCGACTGTGAACGTCGCGCCCGTGCCGGGGCCGTCGCTTTGAGCACGGATGGCACCCCCGTGTATATCCATAATTGCTTTGCAAATCGCCAGCCCCAGGCCCAGCCCACCAAACTGCCGGGTAATCTTGACATCTCCCTGTTCAAAGGCATCGAACACCTTGGGCAGGAATTCGGGCTCGATGCCCACACCGGTGTCGCGCACTTCGAGGCGCACCCTGTCGGCACTGTTTTCGGTGCGGACGAAGATGCTCCCGCCCTCGGGGGTGAATTTGGTCGCATTCCGCAGGAGGTTCCAGAAGATCTGCTGCAACCGCGCTGGGTCGGCGTTCACCAGATCGTTGTCGGCTTGCAGGTCGAGTTGAACATTCAACTTCTTGGTCGACGTCTCGCTGGCGCAGGTCTGAATAGCTTGTGCTAACACCGCATGCAGGTGGGTCGGCTGCACATGCAGGTGCATCTTGCCGCTGGTCACCCGATTCAGGTCCAACAGGTCGTCGATGAGACGCGTTTCCAGCTCGACGTTGCGCCGTATCATTGCCACATGTTTGCGAAATCTCTCCGGAAGACCCGGATCGCTCTCCATGGCCGCGACCGTCAACACCACCGGGGAAAGCGGAGTGCGCAGCTCGTGGCTCAATGCGGCAAGAAAGTGGTCCTTGGCGCGCACGGCGGCTTCCGCATCCTTGCGCAACGCTTCCTCCTGCGCCAGGAGCAACTCGCGCTGGCGCTCCAGGCTCTTGCGCCCCGTGATGTCGTTGAAAACGATGCCGACACGGCGTAGTTCCGGAGCCCCGACGCGGAAGGCGCACACCTCATAATAGCGCTGCAGGGCCGCCGCCGGCCTCTCGAAGCGGAGCGTTTCGCCGCTAAGAGCGATGCGGCCATACATGTCGAACCAGTGTTGCTCGTGCTCCGGCGCGATCTCCCGCATGAGTCGACCTTTGGCATTCTTAATACCAGTCTGTTTTTCGAATACCGGGTTGACTTCAAGGAAACGGTAGTCGGTTGGGTTGTGCTTTTCATCGAAAATCACTTCGACGACGCAGTAACCCTCGTCCATCGACTCGAACAGCGTGCGGAATCGGGTTTCGCTTTCGCGTAACGCCAGCACGGTGTGTTTGCGCTCGGTTATGTCTCTAAACGACAGTAGGACCAGGGCATTTCCGTCACGAACTATGCGGCGAGCATCGAGCAGAACGGTACGGCGCCCGATGTTTTGGAAATCGCACTCGATCTCGATGGTCTGGAATTCACTGTTGTTCGAGAGAGTCGCTTGCAGCGAAGACCACAAGCCGGATGCTTGCCACTCGCCGTCTCCCAGATTTCTGAGGGGAACACTTTGCGTTTGCTCGCGCGAAACTCCAAACCAGTCGTAAAAGGCGCGATTGGCCGTCTGTACCTGCAGCCTGTCGTCGAGCACCACCAGCGGGTCAATCACCGCATTCAGGATCGTTTTCGTGTATTCCCGCTCGTAAATAGCCTGCCCGAGACTTGCGCGGAAAGCAGTGAAATTCGTGAACGTGAGCACCGCGCCGCGCACCTGTCGATCGGCTCCCGTGTAGGGAGCGATGCGAACGAGAAACCATCGGTCGCCGTAGCGCATCTCACGGCGGGATGGCACTCCATCGGCCATCACTTGCATGCACATTGGGTTGATATCCGGGAAACCCAGCAGCGCTTCTATGCTACAAGTCTGCCGGCCGAGGTCCGATGTGCTGACGCCGAGAGCTTCCGTCGCAACTCGATTGAAACGAGTCACCGCGCAGTCACGCCCGACAACGACGATAGGCACATCGATCGTGTCCAGGATGCCCACCACGTCAGCACTTATCGAGGCCGCCGTCGCACTCGCTTCTTGCATCCCATGGGCCTCGCGAATATTGACCTCGGCTTTGCCAAGTTCGGTCACTAGGCAGACTCGCGCGAACCATGATAAAGCGCGCGGCTGCGGGTCAACACGGACTCCGCGACATCCGGAAGACTTTCACGCAATGCCAGGAGCAACGCCTGAGAGCGCGGCATTTTAAACACCGGCGAATAGTTCGACAGAAGCTGCTGCTCGAGAACCCGAGCGTCGTCCGCACCGACGGTTTGTCGCAGCGCGTCGCCCACGGCACGTTCGAGCCGGGCGTAGTCCTCCACGGGAATCAGGTGGGAATGATTTGTCCCCAGCCGCGGCAACAGTCGGGAGTGCACCTCGCTATGGAAATTGTCCATTACGAATGAACAGAAGATCGCAATCTCGTGATGCTTGGCGAGGCGGTCGAACTGATCCTCGAGACTCATGCTGGCCGCTACGTTTCCCTGCTCCCAGAGCACGTTGACCATCTCACCCCACCAGCGGACCTTCGGATACCGGTCTTCCCCGCGCGCGTTGGCAATGACGTCCGCAGCCAGGCCGAGAAACACCGGCGCATCAGGCATAGCGTCTTTCATGAAACGAGGCAGAAGCTCGTCCGCGTCGACAACCGTAAGCTGTCCACGCCCTTGCGCGGCCTTTACGTCCACTCCCTCGGCCTCCAAGCGGGGACGGAATGCCTCCCAGTGGGCGGCCGTGGGCACGAGGATGACACCCTCTCCGTTGGCAATCGCGCCAGCGGCGAAGCGACAAACCGCGCGATTGAGAAACTGCTGATCCTGGTAAAGCTGCACGATGTGATCGCGCGGTCCCGCGCCGACGAGAAGGCCGTCCCAAGGCTCCTGCGCATTCAGAGTGCCCTCCGGTTCGTCGCCAGCAACGTTATCCATAATTGCTCCCTGTGGCTCAAATGTAGGGTGATCAACCCGGACAAATATAGCCGTGTCGTCAACGCATGGTGATATCACTGGAGACCCGGGCTGCACAGATCGTGAACAGTCGGGGACCCCAATGCGGGACCCAACGGGTCGGAAGCTGGGACCCGGAAGCCGATGTGGTCCCGAAGAGGGGCAGAAAAGCATTATGAATCAATGATTAGGATGCAGCGATTCACCTCATTTCTACGGGCCCACGAGGCGACGCCAGTTCGAGCCTCCGCAGAACGATGTGCGGGGGAAGCTCGGCTTGAACTGATCGACCGGCCCGGTAGCGGCCGTTAAACGAGACGGAGTCGCGGCTATTCGGGCGGTGGCACCTGAGTTTTCCCGCGAAACTCAGTCCTGGACCGATCCTGTCGAGCGCCCCAGCGCACCACACGGCGCCTCACCATTTACTGCTCTTGACGCTTCCCAGAACGAGCTCGCCGGTTTCCAGCAGCGACTTGAGATTGGAGAGAATGCGCGGCCAGCCGCCAGAAACCGCCTCGATGAGCTTTGATTCCGGACGCTCCATGGCGTGGAGGATGCTCAGCTTCACAGCCTGAGGCGTGACGTCGGCTACTGTTTCGATTTCGAAAGTGCAGAGCGAGTCGCCCTCGGCATTCAGCTCCGGCTTCCACTGGTTGCGCCACTTGATGACGAGGCGCCGCGGGGGATCGGCTGCGACAATCTCGCCCGAGTCGGCGACCCGGCCGTCCGGGAAAACGAGCTTCCACGGCGAGCCGACTTTCCAATCGCTCTCGCAATGCATGCCGAACCAGTAGTCCCGCATGAACTCCGGCGTCGTCAGCGCGGACCATAAGCGCTCCGGTGTAGTGCGGATGAAGGTGACGTAAACGAAAGTCGACTGTCTCATGGCTCTTCGCCCTCCAGGTGCCGTTTAAGATCGTGGAGCGCCTTCAGGCGCGGCCTCTCGAACTTGGCTATCCAACGCTCGTAAATGTCCTGCAAGGGCACCGGGTTGAGGAAATGCAGCTTCTCGCGCCCGCGCCGGCGCGTCGCCACCAGGTTCGCCGCCTCGAGCACGTCCAGATGCTGAGTGACCGATTGGCGCGTCATATTGAGGTGCTCGCATAGCTGGCCGAGCGTTTGCCCGTCGTTGGCGTACAGCAGATCCAGCAACTTGCGGCGGCTGGAATCGGCCAACGCCTTGAAAAGCAGATCCGGTTGATTCATGCAGTCATTTACCTGCATAAATGATACGCAGTCAATTACCTGCATGTCAAGATGCGCGTTCCGGCTGGCGCTGCACTGCACAGTTACTTTACGATGCAAAGCTGTTTCGAGGGGGGAAAGGCGACCAATGTCCATTCATCACATCTCCGACACGTCCCGCTGGATGGCGTACGTGCGCGCGCTCGAATCGAAGCGCCCCGACGCCCTCTTCCGCGACGCGTTTGCCAGTCGTTTGGCCGGAGAGGCTGGCGAGGCAATTGCACGCGAGATCGGCGATGTGGAGTTCATCGCCCAGAGCATCGCGGTCCGTACCGCAGTCATGGATGAATTGATCCTGGAAACGGTGAAACGTAACGAGGTCGACCTGGTTTTGAATCTCGCGGCCGGCCTCGATACGCGCCCGTGGCGCCTGGCACTGCCGCCCGGACTGCGGTGGGTGGACGTCGATCTTCCCCACGTACTCGAGTTCAAGGCGGGTGTCATTGGCCGAGAGCCGGCAACCTGCAAATACGAATCGTTGCCAGCGGACATCATAGATACGGACGCGCGCGCGGAAGTTCTTCAGCACTGCTCCGGAGCTCACCGCGCCCTCATTGTCACCGAAGGATTTATGGTCTATCTATCGCCGACTCAGGTCGCAACGCTCGCGCACGACCTCCACGCGCAGCCCTCGATGATGTGGTGGCTTACGGATCTGACAGGCCCCAGGGCACTGGAAATGTTGCGGCGGGTGTGGGGCCCGAGATTCCCGGGCGCGAAATTTCAGTTTGCACCCGCCGACAGCGCCGACTTCTTCCAACGTCTGAACTGGCGCGAGGTGTTATTTCGCTCCTCGCAAGAGGAAGACAAACGACTCAGGCGTGGGCCCAGGACATCGCTGCTCAGCCGTGTCGTGCTGTGGCTGTCGCCGACCGCCTTCCGAGAGGAGATGCGCCGCCTTTCAGGCATTGCGCTTCTCGCGCGGGATGAGGCGCGTATCGGACACTCGCCCGTCGACTGAACTGCTCAATGATGCGCGCTGAAGCGCCAGGTGACCCCGATGTCAAACGCCCGTGGAAACCAGGAATTCGGCTGAGCGATTTCCGAGGCAATGGCGGCCTGCGGCGGCAGGAAGCGATCACAACAGGGATTGCGCCGGCCGGTGCTGTTGGTTAGCTCGGCCCACATGGAGAAATCGCTGCGCTTCAGCGGCACCGACACGGATGTGCGCAAGTCGAGGGTGAAATAGTTTCCCCACCGGCTCGAGTTGCGACCGTCGAGAGTGACGGATGGCGGCGCGAGGACCGTGGCCGGAGCGAACTCGAATGGCGTACGGGGCCAACCGCGATGCCATCCCACGACAGTCTCAGCGCTCAGCATTCCCTCAGTCCAGGTCAATCCTGAGGTCAGCGCATGTGACTGATCCCAGCTGCGCAGTATGCTCGTGTGGGCGAAGTCATCGACCACATGCGACCACGCGTAGTTGGCCCATCCCTCCAGAGCGGGCGAAAATGCTCGATGCGCACTCAGCTCGATGCCGGCCGATTCCGAGTGTGTTGGCGCGAGGAGCATCCTGTCCGGGGTCAGGTCAGGCACGAGAGTCAGGCTCTCGAGGGTGTTGTCATAGTAAGGACTGACATGTGTCCAACGCTTACGATAGGCCTCCAGGCCGAAGCGGGTCTGGGCGGAGCGCTCATAGGCGATTCCGAGCGTGCTATGGATCGCCAACTCGGGCAGGTCGGGTACGGACTGTGTTCCCTCGACCCGCCACTCTTCGGGCCGCTGTGCCTGGGTGAAGTGTCCCCACGAGCCGTAGAGATGCCATCGTTCCGCCATGTCATACCGCAGATTGAGCCGCGGACTCCACTGTTGGCGAGACGCGAACCCCTCGTACCGCTGACCATCGACGCGCACCCCGAGCTCCGCCTCGAATGAAGCCCAACGCCTCCGGGCGGCACCCGAGAATGCGTAGGTCCACTCTTCCGGTGCGGCGTGAGCGAGCAGAGAGTTGTCGGCGGGGCGATCGAAGCCGGCTGCGATGAATTCCTGGAAACGTTCGGCGCGGTTGTACCGCAAGTCCGCCCTGGAATCGGTCGCTTCTGCGCTGTACTCGATAGCGAGTCGTGGCAGCGGTGCAAAGCTCCAATCGCTCCGGAATTCGGCTCGCGAGAATTTCCGAGTATCAAAGACAGAGCCGTTGGCAACCTCCCTGATGAAGAGAGCGCCGTCGCGCGTGCGCCCTGCATCGCTCAGCGCCAGCGTAGTGCGCGAATGTAACTGCTGTCCGACGCTCGCATCGTAGGCGGTCCATATGTATTCATCGCGGTAGCGCGCCGTCGACGTTTCTTCGGCAGGGCTCGTCTTGAGTGAAGTCCGGTCGTCGAGCAGTAACCACCCCAACGTCCAGAAGGAGTCGGCGTCAGGATGCCACCGTACGCGGCCCACGGACTCCGTGAACTGAGGGGCACCGAGAGTTCGACCATTGCCCGGCCGCTCGGCGACATCCGGCGCACTGATGCGCACGGTCGCCAGCCAGTCCACCGGCCACTGCTCAGCATGTCCCAGACTGCTCATGTTATACGCCAACAGGCTGGCGCCAGCCGCAAACTCATAACCGGAGCTCAGCGAGCGGGGCGTGACATCGATGACCGCGCCCGATCGCGTACCATACTGCACCGGAAAGCCGCCGCTGTAGATGTCCATTCGCCCGATGGCTGCGGTATCGAAAGCACTGAGCAGGCTCTGGAAATCCTTCATATGAAAGGGATCCGTAAGCGTCACGCCGTCGAATACGACTAACACATCCTCGAGCAATGAGCCCCTGATGTAGGCGCTGGAGGACCCGCTGGTCGCAACACCTGGCAAGAGGCGTGTGGCGCGTAGAGCATTGTCGTGGTCCCCGGGGATCCGATCGAGGTCGATGCTGGAGAAGCTCCTCGGTTCTCCGGTGGAGTCTCCACCGAGAGTGTACTGACTCGCGTAAACCGAAATCTCCTCGAGCGCAGGAGCGTGATCGGAAGAGACCGTCGCAATGGATGGCGTCTCAGCCGGCGACGGAGCAACTTCGGAGGGCGCACGCGTGACGAGATAACGATTCTCACCTACATTTTTTAGAATGAGGCCGTAGGGGGCCAGCGCTTCGCGCGTGCGCTCGAGCGCGCCAGTGGCATGCAAGGGAGCAGCAATCGCCATTGCCGGCGTAATCAGATCAGTGCTGTACAGAACGTCAACACCACTACCGCGTAGCGTGGCGAGTACATCAACGAGTGACTCGGCCTCAGATTGTGTGGCAGCCGCGCTCGCTGCCATCAAAAAGAGAGCGCTGCTGACAAGATTGACGATGAGTGAGCGAGTCGCCACGGGCCGACGGAAGTCTCGAGCGCATATGCGCGGTTCAACCCCCGGAGCTTACTCGGATCAGATCCTCTTCGAACTCGTATCGTAACGAAGTTGTCGTCAGCACCATCTCCAACGCCGTCGCCGGAGGCATACCGTGTATGGAGCCGTGTAGGTGTGTTCGCTCGGCGACATCACGTGCGCGATCGTCGCCGAAGCTCAGTCGCCGACCTGTTTCGCGGGCCGTCCAGAGCAGGAAGTCCATGAGTTTGCGATCTTCGATCTCGTAGTCCGGCTCCAACGCTTCGATCCACGACCACTGCGGGCCGTGAGTGGAAATCGTGCGTTGACTCGTGGGGCCGGCTTTGGGGACGAGCAACTCTGTTCCGGACGCAGCCGTTTCTGTCTCCGAGCCGCGACGCAGACGTACAATTCCCTCGCGTACCCGGATTCGAACGTCCTGGTCGACGGTGGCCACGTCGAATTGTGTACCTACGTGCTCGACGAGTCCGAGTGCCGTGCGCACGATGAATATCGATGTACGAGGAAGAGCGGGAGGCAGGTCCACATAAATCTCCCCTTCATGTAACGCTACGCCGTCCGCAGAGATCGCCTCGAACCGCGTGCCGTTTGCGATGCGCAGGGTGCCGCCGCCTTTCAACTCCACCAGGATCGACCCACGGGCCATCAACATATCACCGACGCGGAGCGCTCCACCCACGCCAATGTGTCGTTCAGGTAACCATGGGCTCCGGGAGACCAGTCCGTTGCCTTCAACTCGCGCAGCGACCCCTAGGACGGCTGTGGCGGCAAAGAACCGGAGCCCGATCACTATAATTAGAACGGCTGCGGCGAGAGCGGCCGCAATACCGCCCCATCGGCCGGTCCCCCAAGACTTCGGGCGGATCGTCGCCCTCCACTCGGTGGTCACCGCCGCGTGTACACGCGCATACGCTTCAGCATCAAGCGGCTGTTGACGCAACCCGGCCTCGAGCGCGCGCTCGATCGGACCATCGTCGTCCGGAGGACCCGGCTCGGCCGTAGTCACGGCGACTCCCCCCGAAGCCAGTGCTGTTTGAATTCCTTGCGGGCGCGAGCGAGCAGCGATTGTGCGGCGATGGTTGTGAGCCCGAGCATTCCAGCGATCTCCTCCACGGAGAAGCCGTCGCCATACTTCCACTCCAGCACGCGTGCGTACCGCTCCGGAAGCATATTGAGCGTCTTAGCCACCGCGTCACGATGCCCCGCGAGTTCCAGCTCGTTAGGGGGCTCGATATCCGCGGGGGCGCGCAATCCAAGGAGCGCATCGCGCGCGAGGCCGGCTACATCCGCGCTTTCGTAAATAGGCTGCCGGGCTTCCTTACGATGCAGGCTGGCCAGCTCGTGCCGGCAGATCTCACACAACCAGGTAAACAGGGCCGCCTCACCTCGAAAGCCCTCGAGGTGGCGTATCGCTTTAATCAAGCTGTTCTGCACCATATCTTCGACGCCAGCAGGATCGAGTCGGGACCGCCGCCCCACGAATGCGGCAAGCCGTTGCGCGTATGCCGCAAAGAACGCGTCGAATGCCGACTGTTCGCCAGCGCGCATGCGCGCGACCAGCCTACGGTCGTCCTCGTTCACGCTGCGAGCCGGGCACCGCTCACGGGGCACCTGTCTGTATTAGACGTCATCGGCAGACACAATCAATCGAAGAAACTCGCAGAACCCCCTCCTCCGCTGACGAGGCGTATCGAACGCCGCATGGTAAGGAGCGTGCGATTGGTTTTCCAGCACCGGGCATCTAAAGAGAGCCGTCGCGGAAGACGGCGCGCCGACCTGTTACCTAGATGTCAGCAATCCCGGGGTTCGTATACAGACATTGGTCCCGTGCCTTCATCATCGGCATACCTGCCGTCTACGGCCTGGCTCTTACGATCTTCGCACATCGGGTGTCGGGAACCGCTGACTACGATCAGTTCCTCGTCTTTCACGAGCTGCAGTACTGGAATGCAACGCTGTTTGGCCTGGCCAAACAGTGGAGTCCCGTCATGTGCTCGGGTCTGTCGCTCGCCGGTGAGCCCCAGGTCCCGTTCGCATCCTTGACGATGTTATTAGGCTATGCGCTCGGTCCCCTGGCGGGAATCGTCGTCGGTAACGCGCTCTATCTCGCCTTGGGATGGGCCGGCGCCTATCTCTACTCCGGACTTTGGTTTCCGCAACAGCAACGCCGCGCGTTGGCGGCCTCACTATTCATCGGCAACGGCTTCTTCATTTGCCGGCTGGCTCACGGCCACCTGGACTTCGTGCCCTTTCTCGCCCTGCCGCTGGCGCTTTGGATCCTCCACCGCGCCACGGAACAGCGCGATCCCGAGCCCGTCGTCGTCGCCCGACCGGTCTGGGCCGTGCTGTTGCTCGGGTGCCTGTTCACAGTCGTGGTCGATGGCTCACCCGTGGCAATCATCCACTGGCTGTTCTGGATCGGCACCTACAGCGCCGTCCTGAGTTATGTACGTCGTTCCGTGTGGCCGGCGGCCGCCTTTGTCACCGCGTGCGCTATCACCTGTGTGCTCGACGCCGGCTACCTGTGGCCGATGATCGACGCGCAGGCGGATTTTCCGCGGCGGACCGCCGACACGTTCACAGGACCCTGGTCCCTGCCCTGGTTCATGTTGCTTCCCATGCGGGGCAAAGTACTGCCGGCCAACGGCACCGGAATCGAGCTGAGTGTGTTCATCGGCCCGGTGTTGTTCTATCTCATCTGGCGCTACCGACGCGCGCTGCGAGCGGAACTGCCACGGGACATGGCACTGCCGCTGCTCGTCGTGAGCGTGATCTCCATCTGGCTCGGTATGGGGAGCCTGCGTCTCGCTCACGTGCCGGTCTGGCTGAGCCCGTTTGATTGGCTGCGGCCATTGCCGGGATTTCGATCGATAGGAGTGACGGGGCGTTTCTGGGGCTTTCTCGCGTTGCCGTTGAGCCTGTTGGCGGCTGCGGCCTTGTGGCGTTTTGCGAGCTGGGAGCAACCCACGCGTCGTTGGTCGCTCATGATCGTCGCTGCCTTCCTGATCCAGATGGGATTTCAGAGCGAGTCCATGCTCGCGGCCTGGTGGCCGTCGCGCCCGTACCGGGATGTGCGTCTCGAGGGCATGTTCAACGGTAAGCTCGAGAGGGTCGTAGCCCTCGAAAATCCCAGCACGGACCGCGATCCGCACCAACAGGGAGAGTTCATTTCACCGCTCCAGGCGGTCGTCAACTGTTACGACATGGACAATTTCACGCGCGCCCAGGTACGCCCGGGGGCGGATCTCATCAAGACCTTGCAAACCGACGCTTCCGCCAGGCCGACAAACCCGCCGCTCGAGGCCGGATTCATGACCTGGAACCGGATCCGCATTCTGACACCGCCCGCCGCCGCCACGGCCGGCGCCAGCGGCATGCTCCACATCGTGTTGAATCAGGCGTATCACACCGGATGGAGGTCGCCGAGTTGCACCCTGACGCGTGGGGATCAGGACAACCTGGTAGCGAACTGCCCGGCCAGGACTCTCCAGGCGCAACCCATCGACCTGGTTTTTTCCGACCCGGTGAGTGAGCTCGGAGCACAAGTATCCGAGCGTGCCGCCACGGCGCTGGGCGCCGTGATCGGACTGTTGGTATTGATGAGCCTGATTCCGAAGCGGCGCGCGGCGACCGCGCCCAGTGCGATCCACTGACGGGCGCCGTTATGCATCACAGCGGCGCTGGCGAAACCTGCAAGACGACCTTCCCCAGAACGTGTCCTGCCTCGACACGCTGTTGTGCCTGCGCAGCCGCTTCGAGCGGATAGACGGCCGCGATGGGGACCTGTAGATGTGAGCCCTCGATCGCAGCGTTCAAGCGCTCGAATTCTTTCGCGCCGGCGATCGCATCGTAGTGAGAGATGTTGAGGCCATTGCGCGGCTTCGGCGGGTTCACGCCATTCGGGTATGCCACGCGGCCACCGTTGCGAAGGGCATCAATAGATCGCTCCAGGGTGTCGCCGCCGGCGAGCGCGAGAACTGCATCAACGCCGGATGGAGCGAATGCGCGCGCCGCCGCGGCGATGTCATCCTTGCGCCCGTTGACGATGACATCGGCGCCAAGGCGTCGTACGTCGGCCGCCTCGTCATCGGCCGAAATCGTCGCCAGGATGCGCGCCCCGCGCCATTTCGCGAACTGAACGGCGAGTGTCCCAACACCCCCGGCCGCGCCATGGATGATGAGTGTCTCGCCAGCGCGAATATGAAGCGCGTCGTCGATACCCTGGATAGCCGTTAGCCCGGTCGTACCGATCGCCCCCGCCTCGCGCAGTGTGAGTCCCTTGGGCACACGGCCGACCCGCTCGGCCGGTACGGCCGCGTATTCGGCGTAGAAGCCGCCTCTGAGATTATCCCAGCTGTAGCTATACACCCGATCCCCAACTGCAACTCCGCGGACCTTACTGCCGATGGCGGCTACCACCCCTGCCGCGTCTGTCCCAAGAACTAACGGCAGGCGCGAGTTTTGGATGCTCTCCGGATGACGCCGGATACTCACGTCCCAGATCGCCACACCGGCGGTGTCGATCTTTATGAGTATCTCGCCATCCGCGGGGGGAGGTACCGGCAGAGTATGCAGCGTCAACACATCGGCCTCGCCGGCTCGATCGAGCGCGGCCGCACGCATCAGTTGGGGAGCCGGATCTTGTTTGGAAGCACCTGCCGCCCTGACGCCTGGCAACGCTATGAGCAGACCGAGGGCAGCGAGTGCGATCACAGATTTCGATAGTTTCACCCAGAGCTCCTTTATGGGCCGGTGCGGTGGACAGCGTATCTCTCCAGCAAGGTGGTTTGTTACGGTTCAGATCCATCTCGTCCCCATCGGGGCTGTATTCGTCCCTAGCCGCCGTCCGCGAAGGTCTCCCCTTGGGGCTGTCTGCGGTGCTTTCGACCCATTGCGGACCTCCGGTACCGGTAGCAGAATGGGATAAACACCCGTTGGGAGATGATCAACATGATCAAGTTCCAGCCGGACGGCTGGCATACTGTCACGCCACGGATCGTTGTCCGGGATCCAGAAAACCTGATCAGGTTTCTAAAGGCCGTTTTCCACGCCCAGGGCGAATTCCGAAGCGGCTTGCCTGCCGAAATCAGAATTGGGGACTCCATAGTAATGGTTAGCGGCGGCGATGGCCTCCGTGATCCGATGCCCGCATTTCTCTATGTTTATGTCGACGACACCGATTCCACCTACAAGCGTGCAGTCGCTGCCGATGCAGCCTCACTGGAAGAGCCGGCCGATATGCCGTACGGCGACCGACGTGCGATGGTGAGAGACGCGTGGGGAAACATTTGGCAGATTGCCACCCACAAACACGATCTCTCGGCCGCCGAGATCCGTTCACGCTTGGAAAAGAATGGCTGACTTCGAGATACGGCTTGTCCAGGGCGTCTGATGCGGCGGTGAACGATGCAGCCGTGAGTGTTCCGCCGGTACGGGACGTTTCCGCGGAAACGCCGGCACGGAACGGGCTTGCGATCGAGGTCTTGCTCCAGCACGCCAAGCGAGCGGTCCGCGTTTCAAACGGTGCGACACGGGAGGCAAAGCTATGCTGAATGGAACATGCCATTGCGGCGCATTGAATTGGAGCTTGGACGGCGATCCGGGTTCGATAACCGCCTGCAACTGCACGCTCTGTCGCCGATACGGCGCGCTGTGGGCCTATGACTATGAAGGTGGGAGAATTCGAATTTGGGGACCGAGCTCCGCCTATATACGCCCAGGCAAAGCGGATCCCGCGCTGGAAATTCACTTCTGTCCAACATGCGCTTGCGTGCTTTGCTGGCGAGGACTACGCCTCGAGAAAGATGGACGCCGGCGCATGGCTGTAAATCTTCGACTTGCACCTCCTGAAGCTGTTGCGGACCTTCCGATCGACCATTTCGATGGGCTGGATACGTTCGACGATCTACCAAGGGACGGCCGCTGCGTACGAGACCTGTGGTTTTAAGGCGTTGCGCGGCAGGCGACCCTTCAGAGACGCTCGCTCCGCTCTGATCCCTCCATGAATGGCGAGCATAAGGCCAGGCCAACGCTATGGTCGCCAGCGCCCCTTGCTCATCGGTATGCGTCGCCAAACAAGTCCCGCGGCGGGCTCGCGAATTGCTGCCCGGTCCGCTGGTATCCGAAAGATGTCAGCTTCCAAGTTCGAATGCCCCCAGTAGGCCCCGGCGTTCTCGTGGGGCTCGGCAGGTGCTTACCCCTGGTTCGCTAAATTGGGGCGAGAGCAACGTGATCATTGGTTTGCAAATAGCCGCGTTGTTGCTTCTGACTGTAGCGATGTCGTTGTCGCTAGCACACGCGCTGGAGTATCCGGGCAAGCTACGCCTGGATCGCGAACATTATGTCGCCGTGCAAACTATTTACTACCCGGGTTTCACCTACGCCGGTTTTGCGGAACCCGTTGCCGTGATTGTGCTGGTGGTCTTGCTTCTGACGATCCCTGCCGGCTCCGGGCGGTTCTGGCTGATCGCTGGCGCGCTCGTTGCCGCGGCACTCACACATGTCCTGTATTGGTGGCGCACGGCACCGGTAAACAAGGTCTGGCTTCGACATGAGGAACTATCGCCCGCCGCTGAACGCTTCTTCAGGCGCGATTTCAGGCGCGATCCGCAAGCGAACACCGATGCGGATTGGCACAGACTGCGCGCGCGTTGGGAGCACTCGCATATCCTTCGAGCGGTCACGTCCGGAGTCTCGTTCCTTCTCGTCCTAGCGGCGATTCTCTTGTAGACAATCACACGCGTTGCATCTGTAACTGACGCGCTAGCCACCGGATAGTGGCCACGGCGAGCGCCCCTAACGACCGCGATCGGTCAGAATGGCTAGAGCGGACGTTGGAGGTCGGGTCGTATAGTTAGTAGCCATGGGGTTGCATCCTCAGCATCCCATTTATCAGGCGTATCTACCGGAGGGCGATCGAATGGAATGTTGGTAGAACGAAGATATCTGGCAGACTACTATGGCGGCTCAGCGTAAAGTCCAGGTGACATGTGACTGACTCGATATTTGAGCTGCTTCTAAATCAAGCGACGATGCTTGAAGGGGAACTTCAATTGCTTAGTGGTGGCGCGGACTCACTGCCAGCACTGGAATCCCTTCTCAAGGGTGAGGCGAAAAACCGCTTCGGGGTTCCCTACGTCCAGCTGGGCTTACCACTTCAATGCGCTCTGGAGGTGGCGAGGCGCCTCGGGCCGATTGCCAAGCCGTTGGAGCCGCACCTGCGAGAACAACTGCGACGCGGAAATTATACAGCTGCCATGGCACTTCGTTCGCTTGGCAGCTTGGGGCAGGACTCGATCAGCCAACTAGCTGTCAGCCTGGAAAGCGGCGGCCTCGACCTTGCAATGGAGTCAGCGATGGCACTTCTCGCATGCGGTGAGGCCGATCATCCTACCGTTCTGGAGGTGGTAGCTTGTTCTAAAGCGGCGGCGCGGATGCTGGAGCAGGCGCGCCAATATCACAACCAAGTAAAAACAAGCGCTACTCCAGGTGCCCCTCCTCCTGCCCCTCCGATACGCAGCTGACTTCGATGTCGAATGTCCCCTACCGAAAAACTTGAATCGCGTTGAGGGGTATACCACCCCGAGTCGGAGCCGCCGTGCTCATCGATGCTCTCCGGTGTTCTGGTACAAGACACTTCCCGTCGGTCATCCTCACGTAAGGTACCCGGCTTTCACGATCAATCCGCCGTTTGACGGCGATGTAACACCCGCGATCTCCTACGAGGTAACTACCGCCAAGTATTGCACCGGTGGAATGGCGCTTCTCAAGGAGACCAGCAGTCGTCTAACTCTGTCCGGCCTACCAGCGTTCAGTTGCATTCAGAAGGCGGACGATCTGCTTTCGACGGCTGAGTCTCAACTTGGCACGGACGGCTACTCCCATACTTCCTTTTGCGCTCCCCATGCACCGTTCAGCTGGGCGGACGGCGAAACTCAGGATGCCATTGAGAGTCTTTATGACCGCCCGGACGTCATCTGCCCACAGCCGTGAATCTGCGTAGCCCTCTCGAGGCTTTTCCGACAGTCCATGACCTCGCATATTGGATAAACATAATTGACTGTCCACTTGCCTTGCCCGTTTCGACGACGTGGAGCTGAATGCCGCCCCCGCCGGTAATCATGTGACTCTTCATGCATTTCTCCGCATTGGCGCTAGAGGGCCCCACTGATCAGCCGGCGTAGCCGGCGATCGAGAGGCGCCGGTCGAGATCGTAGGCGGCGCTGATCAGTGCCAGGTGCGTGAAGGCCTGTGGGAAGTTGCCGAGATGCTGCGCACGCGGGCCCAGTTCCTCTCCGTAGAGTCCCACGTGATTCGCGTAGCCAAGCATCTTCTCGAAGTAGAGCCTCGCCTTCTGAAGATCGCCCATGCGGGAGAGGCATTCGACGTACCAGAAGGAGCACATCGAGAACGTCCCCTCCTGCCCGGTGAGGCCGTCCGAGAAACTCTCGCCGAGATGATAGCGATACACCAGTGAGTCGCTCACCAGGTCCCGCTTGATGCCGGCCAGCGTGGCGACCCATCGCGGATCCGTTGGCGATATGAAGCGCACCAAGGGCATGAGTAGGGCGGCGGCATCGAACGTCTCCGCGCCTGGATGTTGGACGAAGCCGCAGCGTGCCGGGTTCCAGAAGCGCTCGAAAATATCCCGATAGATCGTGTCCCGTATTTCGTACCAGCGAGCAAGGGGCGCTGGAAACGACCGTCTATTCGCCAGCCGGATCGCCCGGTCGATCGCGACCCAGCACATCACCCGTGAGTAGAGGAACTCCCGGCGTCCGCCTCGCACCTCCCAGATGCTCTCGTCCTTCTCGCGCCAATGCTCGCACAACCACTCTATCACCCGGACGACGCTCATCCATGCGTCGTGCCCTATCGGAGAGCCGTATTTGTCGTACAGGTAAACCGAGTCCATCAACTCCCCGTAGATGTCGAGCTGAAGATGCGAGGACGCGGCGTTGCCGATGCGGACCGGACGCGAGCCCATGTAGCCCTCGAGTTGGTCCAGCATTTCCTCGCCGGTCGCGTGCCGTCCGTCCAGGGCGTACATGATCTGGAGCGAGCAGTCCGGCTCCAGCTCCTGAACGCGCGCCATCATCCAGCGCATGAATGCAGCGGCCTCTCCTGTGTAGCCAAGCCGCATGAGTCCGTAGAGGGTGAAAGACGAGTCGCGGATCCAACAGTAGCGATAGTCCCAGTTACGCACGCCGCCGATATGTTCAGGCAACCCGAAAGTGGGTGCAGCCACGATCGAGCCGTGCTGTCTCGAAGTGAGCAGCTTTAGCACGAGCGCGGATCGGTTCACCATCTCGCGCCAGCGGTTCTTGTAGGTGCTGCGGCCGATCCAACCACGCCAGAAGTTCACGGTTTGTATGAACGCGTCGCTTGCGTAATCGGCGCGCGCGCAGGGCGACGGCCCCTCCCCCCTCACCACCTCGAGGACGAACCACGCCGAGTCCTCAGCACCAAGTGTGAACTGCGCCATGGCAGCTCCGTCCGCGAGGTACATCGGGATCGAGGAGCGCAATAGCAACGCCAACTCGCGATCGCCAGAGCGGCCGACGAACAGGACTTCCCTGTCGCCACGCTGCTCAGCCGTGTGCCGCGCGCGGGCATAATCGAAGCGGGGATCGCAGCGCATGTCAAAACGTATCTCGCCACGGACTACCTTCGCACGCCGTACGAGGTTATGTGCGACGCCGGCGTCCTCCACCGGCATGAAATCCGACACCTCGGCCACACCGCTGTCGGACAGGAACCGGCTGAGCAGTACGTTGGTATCGGGCAGGTACAGCTGCCTATGTACCGCATCATCGAGCTGGGGCGTGATCTGAAAGCGACCGCCGCGCTCGGCGTCGAGAAGAGCAGCGAACACCGAGGGCGAGTCGAACGAAGGGAGGCAAAGGAAGTCGATTGCCCCATTTTTTCCCACGAGCGCCACCGTGTGAAGGTCACCGATGATGCCGTAGTCTTCTATGGGCGCGTAGCTGCTCGCTTTCATACGAGGCCTCCTCTGCGTCAGGCAAGGGCAGCGCGCCTTCCTCGTTGGCTTGGCCGGCAACCCTTGCGACTTACTGGCGTGCCTGCAGGGATGCATTCTACCCTTCATTCCTGCCGGGCTACATTGGCGAGGGTGCGACGCATGCGTAAATGGAGAGCAGCCATGTTCAAGCTGTACGACTTCAGGTCCTCGCACTATTCCGAGAAGGCGCGTTGGGCGCTCGACTTCAAGGGGATTCCTTACGCACCTCGACGTCTCTTGCCGGGCTTTCATCTCTTGGCCCGGAATCCGCCGCGCCACAATTCGTCATGATTGGCACATCGATTCGCCACACCGCCGCGTCATCTTCCTCCCTTGGAATGCGACGCCGGACCGACATTTCCAAAGCTGGGCCCTAAAAGGCGGGGTCGCTGTACTCACATTACGAGCGAGGTTCTATGTGCTTCCATGGACGACTGTCGCGATCGACTACGGCTGGTCTGTGTGGCACCTCACAACGCTGGGTTGTCGGCGCTGTATGCGGACTTGGAATTCTCCTGGTAACGGCACCAAAGCCCGTTCAGGCCATCGATTGCCGAAAGGCCTCGACGAATGTGGAACACGCGATCTGTCGCGACACAGAGGTAGATGCGCTCGATAGAGAATTGACGCAAGCGCTTCACCGAGTACTCGAGACTCATCCGAACGAGCGTGACTCCATGTTGACCGATGAGCGACACTGGATTGCTACGCGAGATGCGAGTTGCAGTCCTTTGGGAGATGACGTCTCAAAAATGCATGACTGCCTCGAGGAAGCCTATCGGGAGCAATTGGACATGGTGCGGCGGAGGGATTCAGCCCTCCCTGCGGGGTCATCCACCGGCTCGCGCGTTGCGGCCTGCAAGGGTCTCCTGGACCGCTACCGTCCTCTGGCCAACACTCATTCGGGGAAGCGCCCATTGGCGGTGCTCGCGCAGGCTGGGGCGGCAGGTTTCGAGTTAACAGGGCGCGGCGATACCATACTCCATCCCGCCTCGGATCTGGTGTCGTGGGCCAAGGGACAGCAACCCCCGGTATCGATTTCGGCTCAACTGTCTGAATCGTTCGCTTCGGACGGCAACGGGGGAATGCTGCAGAAAGCACCGGGAGTGCCCTTCTTCATGTTGAGTCGCTTGGAGGGGTCGGCCGCCTGCGACAGCAGCGTGTTCTTTTTTGTAAAGGACGGTATTGCGTTGCCATCAAGACGACCGTTCGACGATGCCGAGGACAACTGCCCGAATGGCGGCGTATTCGCATCACTGGATTCAGTGCCGCTCTACGTGCGCGAGAATTATGACTATCAGCCCGGAATGCAGGCCTCCTTGGAAGTGGCCACTTGGCAATCGGATCACTTTGAGGCGGCGTGCACGGTCTCTCTGTCGTATCTGCCTCGGGTGAGCGCCAAGACCTTGAATACATCCGACGACGGCTGCGACGGTGCTGACTGTGAAGACATGCGCAAAGCGGCATTCGAGCTGGCGAAAGCAAAGGCCGCCGGGACTGTCTCGGCGGAATCGCTCTTACGCGGCCTGACGGCGCAGCAACGCGAGCGCTATCAGGCCGAAAAGAGCGCGGCGGAGGGCCAGTCCGACGCTAGCGCCTCCGAGCACGTAGTTTTTGTGCCTTTTGTCCGACAGGGCGAGGTGTACGTCGCGAGGATCGCCGATCGAACCATCGGATGGCGAGACTACGCAGATCAAAGTGTCAAGTTCGAGCGACTCGAGGATGGAAAAATCATTGAAAAGGCCGCTTTCGCGGTAGGCGTCTGGAAAGGTGAGCTCGAGAATGCGGGCGTGGAATCAACTCGTTGATACGCTCTGGACACTGCCAAGTCCACGGAATTCAGCCGCTACCGATGTTACGTGGAGGCGGCCTGCGCCATACACTCGCCAGCCACGGCTGCTGTTCACGGGGTAGCCCTGTCGGCCGATAGTAATGCTCGATCTCCATGAAGCCTGCACCCGACATGTAGCGACGCCACGCCTCAAGGTCGTGGTAAGCGCCGTAGCGCCGGTGATTCCAACCTTCCTCGTTCTGGCCGTGCGGATTGGAACTGAACAGCACCCCCGCCGGCTTCAGTGCGGCGTGCAATTGTTGCAACACGCGCGGCAATTCCTGGGACGGTACATGAAAGAGCGAAGCGTTCGCGAAGATGCCATCAAAGTGCTCGCCCGGCAGGTTAAGCCTGTGGAAATCCTGGTGCCATACCTCACACCCAGTGTCGGCACGCGCCATGGCGGCAAAACTGGCCGCGCCCTCCAGACCTATAGCCGTGTGCCCTAATCCCGCAAAAGTTTTAAGGTCGCGCCCCGGCCCACAGCCAAAATCGAGAATCACCAGAGGGGACTCGCCTTCAATATGCCGTAATAGCGCGCCGATGTTCTGGCTGACATCGTGATCACGCGTGCCAGCGCGAAAGTCCTCAGCGCGCTGCTCATAGTACGAGAGCGTCTCAGCAGCGATCTTGTTGAGCTCGTGGAGTTCAAGCCGCTTGCTATGCATCGAGCGGACCCTCGCATCCCCTCTCAGGTTCTCCTCAGTCGCCAGCCGATAATTATTGAGATCGGGAGGCCGATCATGATGATATGACCCGGCAGCGCGATCGCGATCGTCTCCGCGCCTACGTACAGTGGGTGCCCAATGACTGAAAGGGGCAAGATCACGTAGTTTATTGCCAGGAAGAATATTGTTCCGAAGACGAGACCCGAAAGGAATGCATGCCTCACCAGCCATCCCTGGCGTTGCGCCACCAGATAGTAGATAGCAGCGGCACCGATTGTAATCAGGAAGTGTAGTCCAACTCCGACAATCGCCATTGCGTCACCACCCTGAATGACTGCATCTTTGCCGAGCAATGCAGCGGCAACACCTTTCCATGGTCTCAGGACGGACGTTCCAGCGTTGAGAGCTTTAACCGTGTTGAAGCCGAGATCAATCGCGCCAGCCACCACTCCCGCGATTGCAACTGTCGAAGCCGCAATTGCGGTCTGCCGGCGTGCTTCACCCGGACGGATAGATATGGCCTCGATGCTCGCTTTGTTCCCGCGTGCCGCTTCACTCATTTGATTCCTCGCGATCCATGCCAAAGCGTTGGTGCGTGCATGATAAGCCGTAGCTGGATCACCGTATTGAGCCATTGTTTCGGTATCGGGTGGACCATTATCGGGCCTCGCACCAGCGGTGAATGAGCGGTCGTGGCCGTTTTGAGCCGGCCCTAGAGACCGTACTGTCGGGCTAGCGACCTCCGTGATGTCGGTCGACGTGAATACCGTCGACCTCGTCCGAAGCCAGGACATAAATTACCCAGGGGGCAACCGAGAGCTCCGACTTCCAGGGCCAAGGCTCACCCTCCGTTCCTAGCGGGCGGTGCTGCGCGATCAGGCGCAATTCGGCCGCATTGAACAGCCGCAAGTAGTCCTCGTGAAACCAGATGTAGTCCACTACGGGACGCTGATCGACGACATCCGTCATCACGATGCGTACCGTGTCGCCACTCCCAGCCGCGCAGTTCTCCGGGAAGGCGCTGGTGGAGAATGACACCCACTCGTGCGCATAGATCTCCGCGGCCGAATTGAGCAGGATGACTCGCCCATCACGCTTCAGCAGCCTCCGCAGGCCACTCAGGAGCTGCGCCCGCCGCGCCGCGTCGGCGATGTTGTCGAACGCGAATGCTGATAAGACCAAATCGAGGCTCCCAGCCTCGAAGCCGCTGAAATCACCATCCTCGATCAGACGATAGGATCCGGCGGGGTCCGCGTTCCGGGCATGTTCGATCATGCTCGCCGAGACATCGACGCCGGTGGCGTCAAACCCGAGCCGCTTGAGAAAACGTGTGGAGCGTCCCGCTCCGCAGCCGAAGTCGAGCGCGACCGGCCCGGTCACGTGCCGCGCGATGATTTCCGGCAGATCGCGGAAAGCGAGCCAGTAGGTTCCTGGGAACTCGAGCGTCGCGTACGCATCGGCACGCCGTGCATCGTTATAAACGTTCAGGAATGACAAACAGGGTCTCCTTCGGCGGGCCACCGCCAGGTCCGGCAAGTGAGCATGCTGCCGGTCGGCAGCTTCTTGCAACACCCCTGGGGGGACGGAGCCAATTCGAGCCGGTCGACCGGCGGATGGCGTGACCGATCGGTATCGACCGACCCGTTGCGGCCAATCAAGGGTCCCTGGAGGCGCTATTCACAAATATGAGAACGGCCACTAGCCTTGGAACGTCGCCCGCTGCAAAATGCACGGGAGAAAAGGAACGCCCAATAACATGGTTCCCCGGCAGGCTACCCTGGCTTCCTGGCACATGCCAACGAATGCGAGTTAGATGGCCACCGTGAAGGCGCGGCGTTGGTTGTTGGGAATACTGACCGCAAACCGGAAGGCAAGAGAGCGCTCGCACGCGATGGAATCACCCATTTTATTGCCAAAATTGCGTAAAGCATTCCAGCAGGTTGGTGATCCGGTCAGGGCGCCGGTAATGCAGGCATACATGAAGTCCGCGATGCCGTATCACGGTGTGCCAACGCCTTTGCTGCGCCAAGTCTGTAAGGCGACCTTTGCAGATGTGGAGTTTTCAACTGCGTCACATTGGCAGTCGCAGGTGCTGGACTTATGGCGCAACGCTCGCTTCCGCGAGGAGCGCTACGCAGCCTTGTATCTGGCCGGTGATAGACGCGGAAGGCCGTTTCAGACACCATCCGCAATGAAGGTGTATGAAGAGCTGATCGTCACCGGCGCGTGGTGGGAATACGTGGACGATATTGCTTCGCATCGCGTCGGACCGATTTTGCGAGACTATCCCGCGCCAATGCGGCGCAAGATGCTGGCCTGGAGCAAGTCCGGCAATCTGTGGAAGCGGCGCACCGCCATCATATGCCAACTCGGATTTAAGGCAGAGACCGATCTGAAACTGTTGTATGCCTGCATTGAGCCCTCGCTTGGATCGCGGGAATTCTTCCTCCAGAAGGCGATGGGCTGGGCGCTACGTCAGTACGCCTGGATAGACTGCACCGAAATAAAGAAATATGTACGGCTGAACCGTACCCGACTGAGTGCGTTGAGTTATCGAGAGGCGCTGAAGAATATCGACTGACCGCTGCCACAGATTGTGAAGCCCAGCCTCACTGCGGCACCAACAATTTCTCAAACGCCGCCAGCGGCACCGGATGGCTGAACAGGTAACCCTGACAGGCCAGGCAGCCATTACGCTCGAGAAACTCCCGCTGGGCCGCGGTCTCGACGCCTTCGGCAATGGTGGTGAGTCGCAAGCTTCGGGCCATGGTGATGATGGTCTGGACGACGATGGCATCGTTCGCACTGTGCGGCAGGTTGTGAACGAAGGAGCGGTCGATCTTGATCTGATCGAGCGGCAGCCGTGTCAGATAAGACAGCGAGGAATAGCCCGTCCCAAAATCATCCATGCAGAATCCGACGCCGAGTCGCTTGAGCGCGTGCATTTTGCGGATCGTGTCTTCGATGTCGTCCAGGATCAGGGACTCTGTGAGCTCGATCTTCAAGCGCTCGGCGGGCGCGCCGGCGTCCTGCAGTGCCCGGCCCACCTGGTCGACGAAGTCGGGCTGCCGGAACTGGCGCGCGCTCACATTGATGGCAAGATAGAGATCCTGCGAGCGCCCGCTGCCGCTCCAGTCCTTGAGTTGTCGGCAAGCCGTTTCCAACACCCACTGTCCGACTTCCAGGATCAACCCGGTTTCCTCGGCCAGCGGAATGAACTGGTCGGGGAAAATCAAGCCACGCTCCGGGTGTTGCCAGCGCACCAGCGCTTCAGCGCCAATAATGCCGCGCAGGCTGTGCACCTGCGGCTGATAGTACAGAACGAACTCGCGGCGATAGATCGCGAAGCGCAGCTCGGCCTCGAGGCTGACCCGGGCGGCGAGCGCCGCTTGCATGTGGGGATCGAAGAATCGCAGCGTATTGCGACCCGCCGATTTGGCCTGGTACATCGCGATGTCGGCTTGCTTTACGAGCTCCTCCACGGACGTGTTGAGAGCGCCGAAAAGCGTAATGCCGATGCTCGGCGTGCTGTGGAGGACCCGTTTGCCGATCACATGAGGTCGATTGAGGACCTCCAGAATCTGTTCCGCGACTCCCTTGGCCTGTGTCGCGGCCTCCTCCGGAGAGACACCGAGATTCTCCAGCACCACGACGAACTCATCACCGCCGAGACGTGCGACGGTGTCACCTTCACGAACGGTGGCGGTCAAGCGCCCGGCGACGCTACACAACAATCGATCGCCCACTTCGTGGCCGCTGGTATCGTTGAGGATCTTGAATTGGTCGAGATCGATGAACAGCAGGGCGCCATCGAGCCGACTCTGCGCGATGTTGGCCAGCGCCTGGCCCAAGCGCTCCATGAGTAGGCGCCGATTGGGCAACCGCGTCAGAGGATCGTAGTAGGCGAGTTGCTCGATCTCGCGCTCGGCGGCCGCGACTTTGTGTCGCTCGGTGATGTCGCGTGCAACACCGACCACCCCGCTCGGCGCCCCGGTGTGATCCCGCATGGTGATTTTGACGGTTTCAAACAAACCGTGGTAGCCACCGTCCGCAAAAGTGAGCCATTCCTCGTTGAGACAAGGTTTGCCGGCCGCCAATGTCTTGCGGTCGTGGTCGCGGAAAAAGTCCGCCAGGTCGGTGGCAAAGAAGTCATAGTCTGTCTTACCTACAATCTCAGCTTCGGACGCGCCCATCAGCCGCTCGACCTGCCGATTGCAGGCCAGATAAACGCCGCCTAGATCTTTCATCCAGACGAGATCCGGAATCGTCTGCATGACCGTGCGCAGTCGCTCTTCGTTCTGCCGCAGATCGCGGTACGCCAGCAGGCTCGAAAGGCCGTCAGCGAGCCGCCGACCGATTTCCTGAAAAAGCTTCTCGTCCTCCGCGCTCCAGAGCCGGGGGAAGCTGCACTGGTGCAGGCCGAACATGTAGGGCTTATCCCTTTTCGGATAGATCGCCATGACGAGCATGGACTGGGCTCCGTAATCCCGGCCGGCGCGCGGAATCGACCGGTCGGTGCCCGGACCGAAGGCCAAGGGGCCCTCGGCGCTCAACACACTGCGGGTCACACCTAACACTTCCGGATCCATGGGAAGCTCGAGACCCAACGCATGGGCTCCGGGGTATTCAGGCCGGGTACGCTCCATGGGGATACGCCACGTCGGCGCCTCGAGATCGCAGGGATACATCAGGAAGGCCCGGTCGCAACCGAAGATCGACAGCGCCACGTCCAGAACATCGCCGAGCAACCGCTCGAAGTCCTCGTTCTCCTGAATCGCCAGGTTGATCCAGTCCATGCTCGTAAAGTAGCGCAGCGCGCTCTGGCGCTCCTGTTCGAGGCGCTTGTGCGCGACCCGAGTACGCAGGCCCGTTATGCCAAACGCCAGATTCCCCGCCAGATCCTCCAACAAACGCATCTCGTCCGCCGTGAAGGCATGGGGCAGCGTCGAATAGATGGCGAGGATCCCGAACGTGTGTTGGCTTTCATCACGCAATGGCAGAACAGCGCCAGAGCGATAACCGCGCTGCAGAGCCAATGCGCGCCATGGGGCTGCCGCGGAGTCGACCGCAAAATCCTGGATGCAGGCGCTGCGCCCACTGCGGATTGCCGTTCCCGCCGGGCCGCGTCCGCGCTCGGTGTCCGCCCAGGTCAGCCCGCTTTGTTCGAGATAACCCTCTTCCTTGCCACCCCAGGCGACCGGGCGGATGGTCTTGGCCTCATCGTCTTCGCGATACCCTACCCAGGCCATGCGGTAGCCGGCCTCTTCGCACACGATCCGGCAGATATCATTGAGCAGTTTCGGTTCGCTCTCCGCCCGTAGCAGTGTCCGAACACAACTGCTGATAGCTCCCAACTCACGATTCAGGCGGCGCAGAGCGTCCTCTGCGAGCTGCTGCGCGCGAGTGAGATCTTCGCCGGACATACGCCCCCCACTTATTTGCTGCATGACAGCAATGCGGATTACGTGCTCCTGCTCCGATGGGTAGAATAGCGCACCGAAGCAGACTGAGGAGCCCTCGACAATGCCCGCCACCTACGACGAACTACATAGCACAGGACGCGTAGGCTGGCTGCGCGCCGCCGTGTTGGGGGCAGACGATGGCATCGTGTCCACATCGAGCCTGATGCTGGGGGTCGCAGCTTCGCATGCGAGTCACGGCAGCGTGCTCGTTTCCGGGGCCGCCGGACTGGTGGCCGGCGCCATGTCGATGGCTGCTGGCGAATACGTATCGGTGCAATCCCAGGCCGACGCCGAACATGCCGATCTCGAGCGTGAGCGCGCAGAGCTCAAAGCAGATGACAAGGGCGAGCACCGGGAACTGGCGGCGATCTACGTCGCGCGCGGGCTCGATCCGTCGCTCGCGAAACAGGTCGCCGAGCAGTTGATGGCCCACGACGCGTTAGGTGCGCACGCGCGCGACGAACTCGGCATCTCCGAGGCTCTGCGCCCGCGTCCCATTCAAGCCGCGCTGGCATCCGCAACTAGCTTTGCGGTTGGTGCAGCCATGCCTCTCCTGGTTACCGCTATGACTTCGGGGACAGGACTGATCGTCATCGTCTCGGGAACCTCACTGGCCTGCCTCGCGGTTCTCGGCGGGTTAGCCGCTCGCGCGGGCGGCGCAAGTCCCACAAAAGGCGCACTCCGCGTGACCTTCTGGGGCGCATTCGCCATGGCACTGACCACAGCCGTGGGGGCGCTGTTCGGGGCGGCTGCCTAGGCGCGTCGTAGACGCTAACAAACTGGCGGGGGCACGTATCCGCCGAGCGCCTGCTCGGCGAGTTGGGCGAATCGCAGTGAAGTGCGGTCCTGTAAATAGGGACCCACGACCTGCAGGCCCATCGGCAGGCCATCAATCAGACGACCGGTTGGGATTGCCGTTGCCGGCAGATTCGCCACGGTGACAAGGCCGGGCCACTGGAGCCCATTCAGGTACGGAATCGACTGGCCGTCCACAACGAGCGTCCGCGAATACTGTGCGATGTGACCGGGCCCCGTACCTGAGTGATCATGCGGAAACGCCACCCCAGGCGAGATCGGACACAGGATCACATCGTAGCGCTGAAAGAATCGCTCCCAGGCGGCGCGCAACCGTTGCTGTTGCTCCTGCAGGGCCAGAAAGTCATGGTGTGTGAGACGAACGGCACGCGCGATCCGTGTTGGATAACTGTGTGGACCCGCATCTAACTGTTGCGCAACCTGCTCCGTAGCGACTAACACGTCTTCAGGCATCCCGGCAGATACAGTACTGAATAACATCGCGACATACAGATCATCGCTGGCTACGACATCGATCTTGGGCCGCGCGTCCGGATCGACCTGAACACCGTGGCGCCGTAGTTCGTCGGCATACGAATGCATCGCATCCACACAGCGCCGATCAACACTATAAGCCTTCTGATCCGCCCAAAGCGCAACTCGGAAATCGGCGAGCCGCTCGTGACGGCTCGGCGGAACCCGTACCGACCATGCCGCGAGATCTGCTGTCGTGGGTGCGGCGAGTACGTCGAGTGCCAGTTCCAGATCTGTGGCGCTACGGGCAATAGGCCCGCCGATGCCCAGCGGCGGCGATGACAATGCGCCAGGCGGCGGCGGAATGTGGCCGCGCATCGGCACGAGGTTGTAACTGGACTTGTGGCCGTAGACGCCGCAGAAGTGCGCCGGGCAACGGATCGATCCGCCGATATCGCTTCCCAACTCGAGGGACGAGAATCCTGCCGCCACCGCAGCCGCGGCCCCACCGGATGAGCCACCCGGTGTGCGCTCGGGATTCCAGGGGTTGTTCGTAGTGCCGTAGAGCGCGTTATAACTTTGATGGTCCGCCGCCGCCAAGGGCACATTCGTTTTCCCGAATGGCACCGCGCCAGCGGCTCGCAAGCGTGCCACGGCATCAGCATCGCGTTGAGGACGATGGCCGGCGAGCTCCGGAAAGCCGCATGTAGCCGTCATTCCCACCGTCTCATACGCATCTTTGATGGTAATCGGCAAGCCATGCAAAGGCCCTCGCCTCTCGTCCGGCGTATTGTCCGCAGCGCGCGCGGCCTGACTGGCACCCTCGACATCCATTGCCACAACCGCATTTAGTGTCGGATTGACACGCTCAATACGTGAAAGCTGCAGGTCGAGTAGCTCCAGCGAGCCGAGCCTGCGCTCACGCAGCAGTCGCAACAGCTCCGTCGCCGAGCGAAGCTCTAGAGGAAGGGTGTTTTCGTTGTGCATGACGTAGCCCCCATCGACGCACTATACGCGTCCGGCCAGTGGACGGTTTGACGACGCAGAGCCGCGAGTCGACCCGTTTCCTCCTAAGATAGAGCGCTCAACTGTAGGGGGGAGTTCCATGCGAAGAACCGTATCGATTCTGACGGCCACCGCGGCAGCGCTGCTGCTGGCTTCGGGAGCCCAGGCGGCCGCCCTGTTTGGTGCGCGAGTGGGTGCCGCGGATGCGCCCAAGGTCGCCAAGTTTTACCAGTCGGTCTTCGGCCTGCAGGAGACCAACCGCCTCGAGTTGCCAAACCTGTTCGAGATCATGCTGAATTTCGGCGATTCAGTCAGCGCGGCCAAGGAAAACAAGAATCCGGCGGTCATTGTCATCCGCCGGGAGTCCGACGATATCAAGGATACGGTGCCGCACCTGATATTCACGGTGACGGACCTCACGGCCACCATTGCCGCCGTCACGGCAGCCGGAGGCAAGATGGACGGCGCGCCGCGTGCGTTCAACAAGTCGATGTTGGGATTCGCGATCGACCCCGCCGGCAACCGGATTGAAATCATTCAGCCGCCGGCGCACTAACCGCTCGTAGCAGAAAACATCGGCGTTTCGCGCCGGTGTTGCTATCTTTTCGCTTTTGGCTTCTGCCCTTTGCAGAGCGCGACGAACCCGGCCGCCATGAAGCTGGCCAAGCGCTCCTTGACCGACTCGAAATCCTCGGATTTGCACAGCCCACCCGACAGCCTGTCGATTCGACCGGTCCTGGCCAGCGTGTGCATCAACGCGCCCGTCACAAAATCGTAGCCCCAGAAGATATCCTCCCTGGGGCAAGGCTTGAGGGCCTGGGTTAGAATGTCCACCAACCGCAACACCACCGGATCGAAGTGGCGGTCCATCAATTTGGCGCCGATCTCCGGCGTATTGCTGACCTGCGCGACAAAGGCCGCATAGTTCATCCAGCCCGCGCCGCCCGATATATACAGATCGAAGTCAGTATCCAAAAACGCCCGCAATGCTCCCTCGACAGTCGGGTTTCCGGCGGCCTGCTCTTCATAGCGGTTCAACGCTTCCATCCGGCGTTGGCTCGTCACAGTGGCACGGCGTGCAAACACCGCCTCGAACAGGCTCGCCTTGTCCTTGAAGTAATAATGCATCAGCGTCGTATGGACGCGAACCTTCTGAGCGACGTCGCGCAGGGTAACGCCATGAAGGCCGTGCTTCGAGAAGAGCTCCTCGGCGGCGTCCAGCATTTGATCGAGCGTTTCTGCGCGCTGTTCTGCCTTGCTACGCGTCTCGCGCTTGGCCTTGCGAACCTTAGTCATCCCCAATAGCGTACCATGAGCCCATCAGCCATTGACATTCATTCTATCGAGAATGAATATCGCGTCAACGCGCGCCTACGGTGAGCGACACTATATATAGAGGCGCCAGGCGACGCTCGCGAAGGAGTGGAGTGATGTTTACCCGCAGTGTGACTGTGCGCCGGATCCTCATCGTTCTCTCGCTGGCGGCTGCCCCGCCCCTGATATCCAGCCAGACTGTCACGACCGGCCCTGCGTCGCCCACGATAAGCACCGAATCAGGACCCGTCACCGGCGTCCCGTTGGCCAACGGTGCTTGGGTATTCAGAGGCATTCCCTACGCGGCGCCTCCGATCGGGCCACTGCGTTGGAGCCCTCCAACGCCGCCGGCGCACTGGTCCGGAATTCGCCGCCTCAGCGAGTTCGGCCCTGCTTGCATTCAGCCGAAGTCATTGCCCACGAGTATTTACGCCGACGATCCGGTGCGCATGGGTGAGGATTGTCTTTACCTGAACGTCTGGAAACCCGCCGAAGCGAGCGCCGCGCCCGTGATGGTCTGGATTCACGGCGGCGCGCTGAATACGGGAAGTTCGGCCAGTCGACTCTTTGACGGGCAACACCTCGCGCAGCGGGGCGTAGTGGTCGTCTCCGTCAACTACAGACTCGGGATCCTCGGTTTCCTGGCTCATCCGGAACTCAGCGAAGAATCTCCGCAGCACGTTTCCGGCAACTACGGCCTGCTCGACCAGATCGCAGCTTTGCGGTGGGTCAAAGCAAACATCAAAGCCTTCGGCGGCGATCCATCCAACGTCACCCTATTCGGCGAATCCGCGGGGGCACTGAGCGTGATGGACCTGTTGGCCAGTCCGCAGGCCCGCGGACTTTTTGCCAAAGCAATCGCTGAGAGCGCCTACATGGTTTCCACTCCGCAGCTACACAACAGCCGCTACGGGTTGCCCTCCGCCGAGGCCATCGGCGTCGCGACCGCGAAGGCCCTGAAGGCCGACAACCTCAAGGGTCTTAGAGCCATCGACGGACTTACGCTGGTGACAAAGTCTGCCGCGGGGGGCTATGTGCCCTTACCCACGGTGGATGGTTGGCTTTTGCCTGATCAACTCGTCGAGATATTCGATCGCGGTGAGCAGACGCACGTCCCTCTTCTCGTTGGCTTCAATGCCGGCGAACTTCGCTCGCTGCGGGCCTTGCTGCCACCCATTCCCAAAACGCCCGCGGACTATGAGAGCGAAGTAAAGACTCGGTTCCGGGACTTGAGCGACGCCTACTTGAAAGTCTACCCAAGCGAAGACGTACAGGGAAGCGTCCTCGCCGCGACCCGGGACGGCCTCTACGGCTGGACCGCACAACGATTGGCACTGAAGCAAACCGCCGTGGGACAACCGTCCTACCTCTACTTCTTTGCACACTCCTACCCGAGCGAGCGACCTCTGGATCTCGAGGCCTTTCACGCCAGCGAAATTCCATTCGTCTTTGGGCTAGTGGGGTCTGATGCCGCCCTGCCAACGAACTGGCCGAAGCCGCCCGATACCCCGGCGGAGCGGGGTCTTTCCAAAGCAATCATGGATTACTGGACAACTTTCGCGCACGCAGGCGTGCCATCGAGCGACGGAGCCCCCACCTGGAAGCCCTTCGCAGACGGTGAATCCTACATGGCGTTTCGCGACAAGCCCGTCGCGTCGGTACACCTCCTGCCGGGCATGTATTCTCTGACCGAAGAACTGATTCATCGGCGCCGAGTGGCCGGAACACAGTACTGGTTTACCAACATCGGATTGGCCTCGCCACCGGTGCCTCCTGCCAGCACCGCCCCGAAGTGAACATTCGCCAATCACAGGAACCGCGTCGATGACAATCGATCTTTCCGGAAGAGTCGCAATCGTAACAGGCGCCGGTGTTGGACTAGGCCGTGAGCATGCGCTTCTTCTGGCACGTCGGGGAGCCAAGGTCGTGGTGAACGACGTGGGGGTCTCGGTCTCCGGAACTGGCTCGTCCACTCGAGCCGCCGAGGCTGTTGTCGCGGAAATCCGTGCCGCCGGCGGCGAAGCGATACCAAGCGCCATATCCGTCACCGATCATGCGGCGATAGAGCAGATGGTTGAAGAGACGCGCTCCCTCTGGGGGAGGATTGATATTCTCGTCAACAATGCCGGCATCCTGCGCGACAAGTCATTCTCCAAAATGAGCCTCGAGGATTTTCGCAGTGTGATTGACGTCCATCTCATGGGTTCGGTTCACTGCACCAAGGCAGTCTGGAATCACATGAAGGAACAGCGTTACGGCCGCATCGTACTGACGACCTCCTCCTCGGGTCTCTATGGCAACTTCGGACAGGCGAATTACGGAGCCGCCAAACTTGCGCTGGTCGGCCTCATGCAGACGCTCGCGCTGGAAGGCGCCAGACACAACATTCGTGTCAACTGCATCGCACCGTCGGCCGGCACGCGGATGCTCGATGGACTGATGTCTGAGGACATGCTCAAGACTCTTCACCCCGCCGCCGTCAGCCCCGGCGTACTAGCACTTGTGGGAGAGGATGCGCCGACGCGGACGATCCTGTGCGCGGGCGGAGGTAGTTATGAACAAGCCCACATTACGCTGACACGCGGCATCTACGTCGGCGTTCATGATGAGGCTGCCGAAGACGTGGCGAATAACTGGACTGCCATCGGTGACCGGACGGACGAGCTGTTACCCGGTACGGGAGCCCTGCAGAGCCAGATGGAGTTCGAGAAATCCAAGTCGGCCCAGGCGGCAGCGACGCCGTCCAAAGAAAACCCGCGGAAGTGACTATGACCAGAACCGAAGTATTTGTCGTTGGGGCCATTCGCACGGCGATTGGCCGTTTCGGCGGAACCCTGAAGGAGGTTCCGCTCACTTCCCTGGCTACTGCTGCCGTACGTGGAGCGTTGGAACATGCCGGGGTTTCGCCCTTGCAGGTAGGCCACGTCGTAATGGGAAATGTCATTCCGACAGAGGCGCGCGATGCCTATCTCAGCCGTGTAGCGGCAATAGAGTCCGGAATTCCAAACACCACACCCGCATTCAACGTGAATCGTCTGTGCGGCTCCGGTCTGCAAGCCATCATTTCCGGGGCGCAGGCCATTTTGCTCGGCGACGCCGAAGTGGCCGTCTGCGGCGGTGCCGAGTCAATGAGCCGCAGTCCATACCTGGTGCCCGCCGCCAGGTGGGGCGCTCGTATGGGCGACAGCGCGCTGGTTGACTACATGGTGGCTGTGCTGCACGACCCGTTTGAGGCTATTCACATGGGCGTGACAGCTGAAAACGTGGCGGCCCGCTACGGCATCACTCGAGAGATGCAAGACCAGCTGGCCGTGGTAAGCCAACAGAGGGCGGCGCGCGCCATCGCGGAAGGTCGCTTTAAAAGTCAGATTGTTGCTGTTGAAGCTCCGGTTGGAAAAAGCTCCGTTCGCTTCGACACGGATGAAAGCGTCCGAGGCGATGTCACCGTCGATCAGTTGTCGAAGATGAAGCCCGCGTTCAAGCCCGGCGGCCTGGTGACGGCTGGCAATGCTTCCGGGATCAATGACGGCGCGGCGGCTCTCGTCCTGGCTTCTGGCGCCCATGTCAGAACAGCCAATCTCACGCCCCTGGCTCGGCTGGTCGCCTACGGACATGCCGGCGTCGAACCGGCGTACATGGGCATCGGTCCCGTGCCAGCAACTCGTCTCGCTCTCGAGCGCAGCGGACTCTCCGTTGGAGCTCTCGACATCATCGAGTCCAACGAAGCCTTCGCCGCCCAGGCTTGTGCCGTCGCGCGAGAGCTCGACCTGGACCCGTCGAAGGTGAACCCCAATGGCTCGGGCATTTCACTCGGACACCCTATCGGTGCCACTGGCGCCGTGATTGCGACAAAGGCGATTCACGAGTTACATCGCACAGGCGGCCGCTTTGCACTGGCGACTATGTGTATAGGAGGCGGACAGGGGATCGCCGCGATCTTCGAGCGCGTTTGATACGCCGACCCCTTCCTTCAAAACTCCATGAGGTCGTGCGCGACAACCATGGGCCCGTTGTAAGAGCGCCTGATGGGCACTGTATAACGACTTTCTTCTTCAGGAAGCGTCCCAGGAACGATGTGTGTCAGAACCAACATCCTGACCCCCGCGGCGGCGGCCACCCGACCCACTTCCTCCGCCGTCGTATGCTCCGTCCGCATGTGATTCATCAGAGCCTCGCGCTGGCCGGGAAGTGAATTGCTTCCATCCGCAGCCCGTGCTGCCAAGGCTGCCTCGATCGCCTCGAGATCGATGACCTCATGCACCAGGATGTCGGCGCCCGCGGCGAACTTCACGAGCACGTCGCCGCACGGCCCGGTATCGCCACTGAAAACGATCACCCGGTCGGGTGTCTGGAACCGGAAGGCAAACGACTGCTGCCAACCGTAACCGGGGGAGACTTTCGAGAAGTGATAATGACAGTTCTCGACGGCCGTCACCCGGATGTTGCCGTCCTGATAGACCAGACCGGGGCCGGGGATATCGTGCGCCTGAATAACCTTCGCGGGCGGGACGTTCACCGCGCCTTCCAGGTAGTGAGCGGCCGCGTTCGGCGCGAAGTACTGCAGGAAGCCCTTCCGCATCGACTCGGTACCGCGGGGCCCATAGACCGTCATCGGCTCGTACTGCCCCGACGTCCAGGCGCGCCCCATTAGAGTGCCCCAGTCGGCATTGTGATCGTCGTGGTTATGAGTGATGAAAATCTGCCGGATGTTCGTGAACGGCACGCCGGCGCGCAACAGTTGCCCCGCCACACCGTTGCCTGCGTCGATGAGGTACGGCTTGCCATTCACAATGAGCACATTGGACGGCTGAGACCGATCCGCGCTGCCACGCGGGCCTCCTTGAGTCCCGAGCGTAATCAGACGCGTAACAGCCTTCGGCGCCCCATCGGCGGACCTCGCCACGGGTGCTCCCGTCGTCAAAAGCGCCGTCGCCAACATCGCTGCGACAAGATTCGTCCGATTCATTTGAGTGCAGTTGCCTCTTCGAGCAAAACATTGTACATGATGTTCTCAGAGCGACGCTCACGTCTGTCCCCCCCGGAGAACGCCCATGATCAATGGATCCTGCTTCTGTGGAACGGTGCGCTACGAAGTCAGTGGGCCGTTCAACTCAATGATGAGCTGTCACTGCTCGATGTGCCGCAAGCACCACGGCTCGGCCTTTGCCACTTACGTCTCAGCGCCCATCGACCATTTCCACTGGGTCCAGGGCGAGGACGCCATTCTCGAGTACAAATCCTCGGAACAGGGAACGCGCTACAGTTGCGGCGTCTGCGGGTCCGCCGTGCCAATGATGATGCCGGCTTACTCGATGGCACTCTTGCCAGCCGGTCCGCTCGAAGGCGATCTCGGTATCAAACCCGAGGCGCACATCTTCGTGGGCTCGAAGGCTCCGTGGCACATGATCACGGACGACCTGCCTCGACACGAAGAATACCCGCCCGGGTTCGGTGCGGCGGGACTGGAACGACCGAAGATCGAGGCGCAACCCGGCATTACCGCCGGTAGTTGCCTCTGCGGAGCGGTCGCTTACGAAGCAACAGGCGAGCCGATGTTCATGCAGAGTTGTCATTGCATGCGGTGCCGGCGTGCACGAGGTGCGGCTCACGGTACCAACATCTTCTTCAAGGCCACTCAGTTCCGCTGGACTCGGGGCGAAGACCTGATCGGCGAATACAAGCTGCCCGAGGCACGGTTTTATACGACAGCGTTTTGCAGCCAATGCGGGAGCGGCCTGCCGAAGGTGTCAGTGGAACGCGGTGTGGCGGTGATTCCTGCGGGAAGTCTCGACACGGACCCGCCAATGCGGCCGCAACGGCAGATATTCACCAACTACAAGGCGTCGTGGTTTGAAATCACCGACGCAATCCCCCAATTCCCTGAGGGACCACCAACGCCGCCGCCTACGCCAACAGCGGATTCGCGGTAAAAATCCGCGCCAGCCACTCGACGCAGGCGCGCGCCGCCGGAGATAGGAGTCGTCCGTGGGCATAGACCACGGACAACGGCACCGGCGGTCCTTTGCAATCGGGCAGGATCTCGCGCAGGCGTCCCGAGCCGAGATAAGGCCGCACGACATAGGACGGCGGCCTGATGAGCCCCAGTCCCTGCAGCCCACAAGTCAGGTAGCCATCCGCATCGTTGACCTGCAGGCTGCTGCTCATCCGGGTCGTCACCGTCGTGCCATCGACCACGAAGTCCCAGTCCTTCATGCGGCTCACTCCGAAATGGGCGTAGCCCACCGCGCGGTGCGCGGCGAGATCCTCAATGGTCTTCGGCTCACCGTGACGCGTGAGGTAAGCGGGCGCGGCACATAATATCCAGCGGAATTCGCCGAGGCGGCGCGCGACGAAGCTGGAGCTCGCCAACTCACCCGCCCGGATGTCCAGATCCAGCCCCTCCTGGATGAGATCGACCGGACTGTCGCCCAGGCTGATCGTCAGATCGATGTCAGGAAAACGGCTCTGAAAATCGCTGATCTGCGGCAGAACGATGACACGTCCGACCGCCGCGGGCATGTGGACCCGCAAAGCGCCTTTGGGGTGCGCGGAATTCATGTGAAAGCCCGCCTCGGTCTGTGCGATCTGCCCCAAAATGCTCCGGCAACTCTCATAGTACGAGGTGCCCTCGAGAGTGAGATTCAAACGGCGGGTGGTTCGCCGCAGCAGCCGCACTCCGAGAAACTCCTCGAGATTTTTGATGCTGCCCGTCACCGACGAAGGCGACAGTGAGAGCGCCTCGGCAGCCTTGTTGAAACTGTTGGCCTCCACGACGCGCGTGAAGATCTGCATGGCCTGAAGTCGATCCATCTTCTGGTAATCCCCGTTCGGCAGGTGCGGCCCGCGTGAGAGGAATGATCGACGATGAGCCCCCAGAACAGGTGTTAATTCTCATTGCGAATGGCCCGCACGCCCGTTCCTCGATGTCGGCTTTCAGCGCCGCAAGACCGCGGCAGCCCAGGCGAGCACCCTGGCCAATCGACTACGGCGTGCGCTGTCCGCAGCGGTGGCTTCGACCTCGGGCTCGGGCGGCGGGACGGGGGTGTCTCGCGCCTCTCGAAAGCGCGGCTCCAGGTGAGGAATGGTGCTCGATTGGAGATCCACCGAACTGTCCAAGGCGTCGATGAGAGGGGCGCGCAGCTTGCGATAGGCGTCGCGACTGAGCCGTCCTTCCTGGTGGTCACGGGCAAGCGCGCGCAGACGCGTCGCGACGTTGGCACTCATTGTGGGTTCGCTCGAGTCGCGCGTCGCTCCGGCTACATGTATCGCCCTCACTTGGAGACCGGCTCGGCGGGGTGTACGGAAACACTGGCTACCGACTGCTCCCCAAAGATCTCACGAGTCGACTGCAAAAGCCGGCTCGCGAGCTCAGGGTCGTGAGTCGAGTTGATTCGTGCAACTAGATTACGCAACAGACCCTGGGCCGCAGCTGCCGCCTCCGCCGGATCCTGCTTTGCCAAGCTCACCAGTTCGCTCCGTACTGCCCGCACATCGAGCCGTACGCGACTGGTGAGGTATTGATCCAGGGTTTGGTAACGACCATAACGATTACGAGCCGCGCCGAGCTGATCGAGAGACGGCGCAACTGCCCGCCCGTGGCTAACGAGATCCAACGCCTGCGGGAACCGGCCCTCTTTCGCCGCAACGGATGCCAGACGCAAGTAGGCAGCCGCTATTGCAGCCGGTCCGTCCCGAGTCACGAAGGGGTCGTTCGCCGGTAGATCGGCCCGTACCTCGCCTAGGCGGGCCTGCGCGGCGCCGACATCATCAGCCTCCGCCTGCTCGAGCAATTGCTGTTTGAGTGTGCTCACCCGCGCCGCGTGCTCGCGTTGCCTGGCCTCCTCCGCCTGGTTGGCGACCGCTGCCGCGAGCAGCTTTTCCTCCTGGGTGCGCCCCGCAGAGTCCTGCTCATACTTGCGCGACAAGTCCAACATGTGGCTCGCATCCGCGAACCGCTGTTGTCCACGCAGCGCTGTGGCCTGTTCCACGTACACCAGGGACGCCCTGGCCTTCACCTGGTTGATGTACGGATCGGCCTCAGGTAGCAACGCTTCCAAACGTTGCAGCTCGCGGTCGAATGCCACACCCCAGGGGCTATCGATACGCGTGGCGACCAGTAGGGCTTCGATCTTTTTCCGGCTGGCTGCGATTTGAACATCACGTTGCTTGGAAGCTCGCTGTGTGGCGGAAATGCGCAGGTCGATGAGGGTTTTCCGCAACGCTCGCGACTCGGGATACAACGCGTAGGCCCCTTCGGTGAATTCCAGTGCGGCGTCCAGACCTCGAGCACCTTCTACGCCGGCCGCGATCTGCGCCAGCCGTGTGCGAAGTTGGAGCTCGATGTCTTTTGCATCGGGCGCCCGCTGACGAGTCATTTCCTCGGCGGCCGCTGCCAAAACGCGCGCCTCAGCCAAGGAGAGGGTCGGCTGTGCAAGGCCCTTCTGGATCTGCGCCCGCAACTCGTCACTGCTCAGTTGCGCGGGAGTTGCTTCCGGCACGACGGGGACCGGCGGAGACTGAGCGCCCGCGCCAGCGCCAGCCGTGGCAACGTTGGCAACAGCGGCCCCGCCAGCCGCAACGGCCCCGCCAGCCGGAACGCCCCCGCTTGCCGCGACCGACGCCGCACTCAAGCGCTCACGAACCGCCAACAGCCCCGCATCCGCGGGCGCCAACTCCAAGCCCGTAGCCACCAACTCGCCCGCCAGCGCCGTCTCACCCCGCTGCGCCGCCTGCCCCGCTTGCTCCGCGAACGCTCCAGCCAGACGCGGATCGTGCAACAATGCGCTGAGCGGATCCACCTGCCGCACGACAGTCAACAATGACCGTACATTCTCCCGGTTCTGCCGTGGCACCAACCAGCCACGTTGCAGTTCTAAATCAAACGCGTTGCTCTCACGTTTTATTTCCGCGTTCTTGCGCGCAGTCAGACGCTCACGAATATCCTGCACAGCCTGTGAGTCAGGCAGGAACTCCTCTAACTCAGCAAGCACCGCAGCGGCTCCCGCGTAGTCATAGTGTCCCGTGCCGGCGTCCACCAGGGCATCCATTCGATTCTCGAAATATCTTATAAATCCCGTACGCGCCCGTTCGTCGAGAAACACCGAGGCGCGGCGATCCGGCTCGAGCTGCCGCAACTCCGGCAGCATCGGCTCGATCCGGTGCGCATCCGCGGAAGCCAGCGCCTTGGCCACGGTACGCTCGTGGTACTTCTGTATCTGACCCGATACCAACATGACCAGGACCACCACAGCAGCAATCGCCGCCCCTCCTCCTGCCGCGTAGACGGCCGGAAGACGACGCAGTGGGCGCAGGCCATCAAAGAACTCCGGCACCGATTTAGGGCGCTGGTCACGACGAAATGCCAGGCCGCGCCGCAAAGTACGCCACTGCCGCTTCGACAAGCCCGGTGGCGGCGCGGGGACCACGCCGGCATCGCGCGCCTGCGCAGCCGAAAGTCGATCGAACGGGTGTCGGCCCGCGATAAACTCATAAGCGACGCATGCGATCGCATAGATATCGTCCCGCGGATCGGATTCCTCGCCCTCTATGACCTCGCATCCGGCGTACGCGGGAGTAAGCGCGCCGAGCGTCCCCGGGTCAAACACGGTCATGACCCCCGAGAGCTGCTCACTGTGCTTGACGGCACGCGCGATGCCGAAGTCGAGCACCTTTATCACGTTGTCGCGGGTGAGGAACGCATTGGCCGGTTTGAAGTCGGCGTGCACGATACCCTGCTCATGCGCATAAGCCATCGCACGGCAGATTCCTTGCGTGAGGCGCAGGGCCTCCTTCACACCCAGACCGATTCCTTCATTGCGCTTGATGAGTCGGTCGAGCGGCTCTCCTTCGAGGAGCTCCATGACCATGTAGACATTCGCGCCGTCGCGATCGAAGTCGTAGACGGTGACGATGTTGGGATGCGCGAGCTTCTGCGTCTTACGCGATTCCCGCTGCAGAGCCTGCAGCGACTGCGGATGCCGGCGGAACTCCTCGTTGAGGATCTTGATGGCGACGTGCGGGTTGCGATCCTGGGCCTCCACTTTGCGCAGGTCGCGTGCTTTGAAGACCGTGCCCATACCACCGGTACCGATGGATTCCTCCAGGACGAACCGGTTGTTAATGACACTTCCCACACTGGGTACGGGGCCTGCATCGGCCCAGAGAGCCGGATCGCCCCAGCCCGACCCGGTGGAGGCGCTGGCATTCGGCGCGGTCGCAGGCACGGGCGCGCTCGCGAGCTGGGGCGCGATCGCGGGCGGCGGTATGCGAAACCGCGTCTTATCATTATCTGGCGCCGCTGCCGCACCAGGAGCCCGCCCCGCCGGTGGCACGGGCGAGCCGTCATCCAGCGCTACGGGCGATTCGCTCATACTGCACCAAACTTCACGACTACGGCGGAGATGTTGTCATTGCAGACGCCGGCGAGAGCCTGTCTCATGAGGTCCCGGCACGCTTTGGCAGGATTGCGTGCGGCCAGGTGTCGTCCCATATCTTCCGGGGCCAGCTCCTTGTACAACCCATCGGTACACAGCAGATAACGGTCGCAATCCCTGATCTCGCTCAGCTCAACATCGAGGAACAGCTCCTCCGTACCGCCGACCGCACGAGTGATGACATTCGAAGGCTCGCGCGCGAGGAGCTCAGCGGAGGAGATGAGTCCGTCGTCGAGCATTTCCTGCGTGTCGCTGTGATCGCGTGTGAGCTGCTCGAGCAGTCCTTTGCGACTTCGATACAGGCGGCTGTCACCCGCCCAGAAGCTCAGGACGTGCCGCTCGAGCGCCAACAACACGGTCACCGTCGTGCCACTCAACCCGCTGCCACCCGTGGAACGACGCAAGGAGCCGTTCACCTCCAGGAGCCGATCCTCCACCTCATCCACGAGGACGCTCAGCCGCTGGTGTCTACTCACCGCCGCGAGCGCCTCCACCACCATGCGACTCGCGGTTTCGCCCGCCTTGTGTCCTCCCATACCATCCGCCACAGCCCACAGGCCGACCGACGGCAGATCGAGAACGGAATCCTCGTTGTGCGTACGGACATTGCCCACCGCGGTAGCAGCGGCCGAGTGCCAGCGGAATAACGATTTCGTTGCCATGATCAGCCGCGAATAGCCCAAAGCTCCAGGTTGAGGCCGGCGAGCTCGCCGGCCTGGTGAAGCGCGATGACGCCCGCGCTCTGCATCCCACGCCACAACTCGCTGGCGCGATCGAGCTCGAAATACGCCGAGCCCGCGTGATAAGGAATTTGCCGGGGAGCCACCGCCATCGGTCGCAGGGCGACGCCCGGAAGTTGCAGATTGACCAGGTCACGCAGCTTTTCCGGCGAGCCGATCTTGATTTGCAGCAGCAGCCGCGTGCGCAGATCCTCTGCCGCCAGGTCGGCCCGCGCTGCCAGAACGAACATCGCGTTGTCGAACAACGAGTGATCCGCCACCAGCGCCACGCTGACACCGTACTTCTTCTGTGTGATGGGAATCGAGATGGCGTTGCTTTCCAACACGACACTCAAAGCGGTGCGCAGAGCCAGGATCACCGGCTCGAATGTAGGCCGCAAGGCGTCGTGGCGATAACCCACAAATCGTGGGGGTCGGCGCGCGGGGCTCGTCAGTGTCGACAGATCGCCCGCGATTTCGAGCAACATTCTATAGAGCTCCTCGGGGTGACAATGTGGTTGCGCGGCCAGGTGCGCGATCACGGGCTCGTAGCGGTTCACGGCCTGCAACAGCAGGAAATCCGCGATCTCCGCCGCCCCTCCCCGGCCGCTAGCCACCGCTCTCGCCGCCAGGGCCTCACCTCTTTGGTGTAACATCCCCTGCAGCTCCGACAGGAATGTCGTGAGGCGCGGGGCAACACCGCTCTTGAGCACGGTGGGAATGAACGCGTCATCCAGGACAACATTCCCGTCCGCGCGGCATTCCAGTACGTGAGCCAACGGCAAGCAGGCGAAATCCGCGGTCGGATCGCTCTCCGGCAAAAACCGCATGTTGAGTCCGGCGACCTGGAGGTCGGCGGACTCGGTCGCGCTCGACAGGACATCGCGTGCCTCGTAGTCCCGGGCCCGATAACGCGCCAGGGCGCTTTCGCCCTCTTCCGGACCGCTCAGCATCACCGACGAATTCCGCAACGGCAGAGCAAGCAAGACGACCTGGTCGCGCAGTCCCGAGCCGACCTCCAACGGGGGTGGCGGAGGGTCGTTGTCCGGTATCGAGAATGGAGTGCCGTCTGGAAAGATTCCGCTGGCCCGTCGCACCGCGAGCTTGCCCACCGCGAGCAGGTCGCGCTCGATCTCCAGCTCCCGGAAACCCCACGGGTAGGTCCGAAGGGGTGCGGCCCGATCCTCGATGTAGGTCTCGAGGAAGCGCTCCTGCTGCTGGAAGTGCTGCGGCCGCAGAAACAGGCCTTCGGACCAGACGATGCGATTGTTTTCGGTCATAGGGAAATCACGAATGCCCGCTCGGGTGTGGGTCGCGCTCGTTCCTGGCGGTCTCCAGGTAACGCTCATAAGCCCGGGAAAATTCCTCTCCAAACAGGCGCTGGAAGGCGGATTCCGCTTCGCCCGTCAGTGTTTCGAACAAATCGCCATACTGCCGCCAGTAGCGCATGCTCGCCGGCATCGGCCACCACGAGCTGCGCCGGGCGCGGCGGTCGAACTCCTTCGCCAGGATCTTGGGATCGAAACGATTCAACACACTCTCGAAGCCGGCGCGCATGCCGACGACCATCGCGAGATGGTGTGTGCGGATGTCATGGAATCCATCCTCAACCGCCTCCATAGGTCCCAGATAGCGATCAGCCCGCCTTCGCAACAGCGCCGACAACGCGTCGTCCGCGTCTACCGCGAACTTCAGCGGATTGTTCTCCGACATCTTCACGCGCGTCACCGGCAAACGGAATTGATTGCGAAAGTCCGCGCGTGTATTGAGTGCCTCGACGAGTCCCTGAACGACCGAGCGCAGCATGCGACCCAGAGTTCCCGCCATATCCGGCGAGATGCCCTCAGGATCAATCCCGGCGCCACGCAGGAATGCTGACGCGTCAAACGCACCGCTCGAAGGCGCGGAGGAGCCCGCTGGTGCGGCAAACACCGGTAGCGCCGCCGCCGCAGGCGCCCGCTGCACCGGCGTAGGCGTTTCCGGCTGTGACGCCGGCGGTTCCGTATGGTCCCAATCAGCTGGGAGCGCTGCCGGTTCAGAAGTCAGCCGCGGCGGCGCGAAGTGATCCGCGAGCCCCGAGGAATGATTCCACGCCGCATCCGGTAAGGTCGCGCTTCGTTCAGACATCAGCACCGCAGGTGTGGACTTACGCAGCGGATCGAGACCAAAGGCGGTCCGCAGCGATGCCGTACTTTCCAACTCACCCGGCTCAGGCGCGGGCTCCTCCATCCGCACGGCGACGGGAACGGCGCCGGAGATTGCTACAGTGATCTCATACTCGTCAATAAAAAGACGATCGCCATCCTTCAGCGTCCTATGCTCGAGTTGTGGCAACGCGGAGTGCGCGTCATTCAACGCGACCCCATTCTCCCCCGTGCTCACAATGCAGAAAGCGCCGTCGATGCAACAGACCGTCGCGTGATACCTCGAGATATACGGACTCGGCAGCACCCAATCGCAGTCGGATGCCCGCCCGATGCGACCGCCCTCGATGCCAAACACCTTGCGCGGCTCGCCATCCGGGGTCTGCCCCTCACGCGTGACTATTTCCAGGACGAGGTTCATGGGAGAAATCCTCTCACGAGGAGCGGCGCGGACCATTCAGCGCGGCCGAATTATGATTTCGCGCGCCGTCGCTCACAGGCGCTCCACCCCTCCTTCGGCCGTCGGGTTTCCCGACAACATCGCGGCGAACGTGGCGGGTTCGGGCAGCCCGTTCACACACATCATGACCGGATCGCTATCATTCGAACCATAGGTCCACCAGATCGACATGGGCCGTGTCGCAAGCTCGAGCTCGCGCAGCCACAGGAACGGCTCCTCGGTCGGATCGAGCCGGGCAGCCAGCGCGGCGACGCTCCGGTCGAATTCATCGAGGTCGAGATTCGCCGCCTCCAGCGCCTCGATCCCCAGCGTTTCCGCGGAATCGAACCAGCTCTCCCGGCTACGCGCGGTCGTGAGAGGAAATACGGCGACTTCCCAGTGCGCCACGACGGTCAGGGGGAAGTAGCGACCCACCCGGTCCACGCTGGGCAACAGCACTCCGGCGCAGGAATTCGCACCGCAGACTCCGCCAGCCAGCACGAAGCGCCATACCGGGCTGGTGAGGTAGGTCTCCAGCCAACACTCCTGCAACTGCACGCGGCTTTCCGTGAGACAGTCCTGCAGCCACCCGTCCCAGGAATCGACAAACTCCGCGGAAATGCGGCGCTGGAGGAAGTCGCCCCTGCAGGGAAGCTTGCCGTAAAATCCAACCGTCGGCGTGCCGCTCACGAGATCACATCGTGCAGCGAAAGCCGGCGAACAGATTCTGTCCGAACGGGTTGCGGCTGGAGGCCGCCTCCAGGACGACACGCATCGAGTGACCGCCGGCGGTGAACGTGATGCGATAGTGGGTATCGGAAACCCGCTCGACCTGGGCACCCTCGAGCAAGCGGAACCAAGCCCAAGGACCCTGCAGCGCGGGGCCGGCTGCCGGGCTGCCCGCGGCTTCGAAGTTGAAACTCGCGTCAGTGGAGGTTCCTGGCCACGCGAACGACTGGCTCTGCAGAGGGCCGTGGCGATACTCCAGAGTCTGCCCCTGCACTGAGAGTGTGAATCGTGCGGCCCCCGCATCCAGCGACTCCGGCAACAGGGTGAAACGTGCCTGCGGTGCCGTCGCACCCTCTTTGAAATATGCATCACGGATGTCTCTCACCAGCTGGAATTGCCGCAGCAGCGTGTTGGAGCCGCCGATCGGTCCGGCGCCCTGGCGCCACCGCCATGGAGAAGTCGACGTATCCACCAGCGACTCCAGGTTCTCGTGAAAGAACTTCTCGAACACGCCCGTGGGGCCGAAGATTTGCGCGAAGTCCTCCAGAGGAACGTCGCTGGTGCTGCCGCGGCTCAGTGGATAGCGTCCCGCGATGAGCTTTTGACATTCGGTCGACACCTCATCCTGGTAGCGGCGCGCGAGATCGACGTGAGCTTGGATGGAGGCCACTGCGACAGTCCGGACACCGAACTGCCCTATCATGTCGTTCACGGGAGGGGGCAACTGCTTGGCCGCCAGCTCGAGTCCCTGCAACGCGTCCACCTGGCCTGACTTCGTCAGCGCATCCAGCGCACTCGTCTCGCCGACGCCTGAGCCGACCGATTGCAGCTGATCGTGGGTGTGGACCAACATCACCAACACTTGGTCGAGTGGCGTCTGCCCGGCGGTACCGGACAACAACGTATGAATCGGGGCGAAATGGGCCGCCACCTTCGCACCGGGAACGCGGGCCGTGCTCTTGTCGTCCCCCAGCGCTTTGGAGAGGACCAGCAACTGCGCATGGTCGGATGCCGCCGCCAAAAGTTTCGACGTGTCCGACGAGCCTGACGCAAGCAGCGACGTGTTGGCGTCCGCGATGGTCAACAGACCCTTGAGTGGGGATGCCGGGCTGGAAACGATGGCGAGTACATCCGACAGTTCCCGCACGTTGGTGCTCGGCTTCAGCATGACGTCCCGCAAAACACCGTCCCAGTAGTCGATGTAGTCCTGCTCGTAGACATCCAGCACGTCGTAGATGAGCTGGCGACCGCGGTTGATATCGAACACGCTACTGCCGAACACCCACGAATCGTCGGCGAACTGCTTGACGAGTCTGAACTTGCCGACGGCGTTGATCTCGTCGAAAACCGGCCGTGTATAGAGCGCCGGCACAGGGTCGGACAGCGGCTTGCCGCTACGGCGCACGAGAACGAGCGGCGCGCCCGAACCGGCCGCGATGTCGAGCCGGATCGCACGCTTGGCATCATCGCCGTAGCCGAGCTTCAAGCGGCTATACATGAGTAACGCGAGAGATGCGTTACGGAGTGCTCCCCGCGCTTGCTCCACCACATCTTGGTTGACCGGTTGCGAAGTCAGCCGGTCACCGTCCGCGAAGAGCTGCTGAAAATGCTCCGTGAAGCGGCGCGCAGTCGCTTCATCCCCTGGGTAGACCCGACCCAACTCGTTGCTCGCAAGAACCCGCAAGTTTCCCGCGTCCCGATGCGAGGAGTCCGCCAGCATCAGGTAGCCCTTCAGGAACTCATACAGGCGATCGGGCGTGGCTACGCTACCCGGCAATTCCTGCTCGAAGCGGTCAGACAGGAAGGGAGGCAGAATTCCATTATTCTCCCGCACGTACGCATCACGCGCCGCCTCTCCCACCAACGTGCCCCGATAGAGTCCCATGCGGATGCGCCATGGAATGTCTGCTTTGTACTTTTCGGCCGAGTCCGTCACAGTGCGCAGGACATCGAGCCTCGGCAGGAATGTCTCGAGCGGCAAGCCCGCAGTACCGGCGCCGAGCTCGGTCGACTTCAGATCCGCGGCGGCCCGGGTCACATCGTCGATGTAGCTGGCATTCGCGCTGTAGCTCACCAACAGCCCGAGCACGCCGAGCAACAGCACGATGCCGCACCCGATGTAGGCAGCGGAGTGCAGCGCCAGCTTGCGCAGTTGCAATTTTCGATTCACGCCGGCAAGACCGGCTTCCTGAAAGATCACGCGCTTCAGCAGGCGCTCAATGAAATAGGCCCGGCCCGCACTGGCGCCTGGCGGTGCCACGGCGCTCTCGAATCCGAACGAGCGCGCGATCGAGCCGAGCAGCCGGTCGATCGGCGTGCCTTCCTGCGTGCCGCTCGTGAAGTACACTCCTCTCAACAACACCTTGTGGTCGAACCGCGAGGCACCGAACACCTGTTTCAGCAGATCGCCCAGTATTGGCTTCAGGAGCGCCATCTGCTGTGGGAATGCCAGTACCGCCAGGCGTCTAGCTGGATCGCGCTCCGCTTGCATACGCGGCATTACGCGCTGTTGTAAACGCTCCAGCAGTCGATCGAACTCCCCGGTAAACGACTCCGCCGCCTGCCCCGACTCGGTGACATTCAGCGCAAAGGTTGCTCCCCAGACCTGGGACCGGGCATCCTCGCCTAGTTCGTCGAACAGCGGCGTAAATCCCGCAACGAGATCGCACTTGGTGACCAGAAAGTAGACGGGAAACTCGATTCGCAGATCACGGCCGAGCTCATCGAGACGCTCCCGGATGGCGCGGCTATGTTGCTCCCGCCCCTGCTCATCGAGTGTCAGCAACTCGGCAGCGCTCATTGCCACAATCACACCGTTGATCGGTTGCCTTGGGCGGTGCTTACGCAAGAGTTGCAAGAACGCGGTCCAGCCCGCGGCGTCCGCGGCCTGATTCGAGTCCTGCGTCGTATAGCGGCCCGCCGTGTCGAGAAGGACGGCTTGATCGGTGAACCACCAGTCACAGCTGCGCGTGCCCCCAACACCACGCAGCGCCTCCTTGCCAAACTTCTGGGCGAGGGGAAAGTTCAGTCCCGAGTTCACCAGCACGGTGGTCTTGCCCGCGCCGGGAGGTCCGATGATCATGTACCACGGCAGATCGTAGAGGCCCGCACCGTTGCGCCTCGTCTTGAGCGCCTGCAGAGCCTCGTCGAAGCGCTTGGAGAGCTGCGCGGCCTCACCGGAAGCGACACGGGTGCCCTCCACGTCCGATGTGGCACCGGCCTGTTTGGAGACTTCCTCGGCGAAACGCTGGTTGTGCTGAGCGTTGCGCACCTGTCTGAGCAAGACATAGAGCGCGTACAGCGTCACGAGAACGAGAATCGCGATCAGGCGTTCCACGACAGTCTCGAACGGCTTGGCGTTGCCAAAGGCAAAATACGGCCCGGCGAACCAGATGATGAGCGCGAGGAGCAGCAGCCCGAGGGCGACCAGCACGGCGCGGTTTCTGAGTAGATTCTTCAGCAGCACAAATTCAGCCCCTCGAGCGATGAGTGATCTCGACCCGCCGGTTGCGGGCACGATTCTCAGGAAGACTGGCCGGGGTGAAGCGCGGCTCGGAGGAGCCCACGCCGACGAAGTCGACGCGGCCAGGGTCATGGATCCGGGTTTTCAACACATTAGCCACCTGCAGCGCGCGCTCCCGCGAGAGTGCGAAGTTGTCCGGGAACCGGAAGGAGCGCAGCGGCTGATCATCCGTATGCCCCGTCACGATGTAGCGGCCCGGAACCTTTTCGGCGGCGGACCCGATCTCGTTGATGAGCCCGACATACTGGGGATTCACGACCTCGCTGCCGGAGGCAAACAGATCGTTGACCGCGATGGTGACGAGAGAATTTCCATCGGGCTGGTCCGTCACGGAAACTAGCCCTTTCGCGATCTGTGGAGCGAGCAACTCCCGCAGTCCAACGGTCGGAGTCGCAACAGGCGCGTGCGCACGGGAGTACAGCGGTTGGCGACCGACGGCCGCAAGCATCGCGTTCAATGGATCGGCGCGATTGCTCAGCTTCGCGCTCAAGATAATGAACATCGCCAGCAACACTGCCGCGCACGCCGTGGCGACGACCCACAGAGGCACCATGCGCATCATCTCGCGGCGCTTGTTCTCGACACCCTGCCACTGCGGAGAAAGATCGGCCTCGGGGGTCCCGCGCAAAGTCTGAATACTGCGGAACAGGTCGAAGCGGATGTCAGTCAACCGCGTGGCGCCGCCCTCCTCCACCCGGTAGCGTCCCTCGAATCCGAGCGACAGGCAGATGTACAACAGCTCGAGCAGCGCCAGGTAGCGACGGGGCTCGTTGAGTACGCGGTCGACGAGCTGAAACACCTTCTCCCCGCCGAAGGACTCGCGATGGAACGTAACCAGTAGCGAGCGCGCCGCCCAACCGCTTTCCACGCCCCAGGGAGTGTTGAGTACGGCTTCATCTATGACACTGCACAAGGCGTAGCGCGCCGCGAGCACATCTTCTTCAGGGACCGCGGCCCGGCGGGCCCGCTCCTCGAACGAGCGCATTTCCTGCACACTCTGGCTGTAGAGACTCTCGGCCTGCGCGTTTCTGATCCGATCGCGCAAGCGGCCCGCCAGGATGAGAAGCGGCGTCGCGGCCTGCACCAGCGGATTGATCCCTCCCCCCAGAAACGATACGAAGCTAGCACCGGGCAGGGGTATCTGTGCCTGCGCGGGCGCGGCAGAAGGGCGGCGGCCGGGCCGCGGGCGCATGATAGTGACGTCGCGAGGCACATCGGCCCCCGGAGGATCTTGACTCAAAGCTGCAACTCTCCCTATCGCCCGCTGCTAATGGTTCACGGACAAACTGAGCGCACCGCGCTCGGTATCGACCACCACGCTCTCACCGACAAAGAGACTGCGGGATGGCCGTGCTCGCAACGCGCGCCACTGTGCGCCGTTGATGTCCCGGAACTCCGCGATTGCCCCTATGTAGCGGGCATCACGGGAAAGCGGGATCCGGGTCTCGAGATGTTCGCCCGGGCGCAACTCGAATTCCTCGACTCCGATGAGGCTTGCACCCAACACGTCCTTTTCATGCAGCGAGAGCGCAAAGAAATCCGCGCGCCCGAACTCTGAATCGTTACGTAGCTGAAAGACGCGCAAAACGACCGGCGAAGGACGGCCGTTGATGTCGGGGTTGGTATCGTTGCTTGCGGAAAGGAGCGTCCGCGTCTCCACCCGGTCATTCGACCCGTGCGACGCGCAAGAACTCAACAGTAGGGCCGCGAGCGCCAACGCCACGATCGACAGTCGATTCAATAACATAGCCATGAGGTCCTGTAACAGCTGCCGCTCAGCGGGCGGCCTTGACTCGATTGCGCTTCAGCTCCTCGAGCTGTTGCTCGTAGGCGCTGGAGAATTCCTCGCCGTACGTCTGTTGGAACACCGCGTCGGCCTTGCCCGTCATCTCCTCGAAGAGATCGACATAGCGGTCCCAATAACGACGCTTGGCTCCGAACCGCGCCAGGAAGCCCGGATAGCGCCGATCCGACAACTGCTGCAGCCGTTTCGGGTCGAGACGCTTCAGCATGCTTTCGAGCCCGGCGCGCATTCCCGCCAGCGTGGCAAGCAGATGAAAGCGGATGTCGTCGAAAGCGTCCTCGAAGGCTTCGAGCGGCTGCACGTAGCCGCGAGCCCGTGTATGAAACATGGCGGTCAGCGCCTCCTCGGCGGTCGGCGCAAACTTCAACGGATTGTTCTGCGAAGCCCGCACCCGAGTGAGCGGCAGGTGGAATTGACTCCGAAACTGGGCCCGTGCGCCCAGCACGTCGATCATCCCCTGCGCGACCAGACGCACGATCTGTCCCAGCACGGGAGCCATCTCGGGCGGGAAGGTCTGCGGATCCAGGCCGGCGGCACGCAGGAAGGCCGGCACGTCGAACACTCCAGTGGCAATTTGAGCCCGCTCCGCCGCCGCAGGTTCGGTAGAAACGGGGGCACCCGCGGAAGGGTGAATCGCGGTCGCCAACTCCCACTGCGCCGTTTCGGAATTGAGATCGCCCTCCCGCGCCGCATCCGCGATCGAGACGATGATTTCGTACTCGTCGAGGTATAAACGATCACCGCTAGCCAGGACGCGCGGCTCGAGCCGCGGCAGCTTCACCGAAACGTCGTTGATGGCAACACCGTTCTCACCGACGCTGGCAATACAAAACGCGCCGTCGACAAACGACACCGTCGCGTGATGGCGCGATATGTAACGATTCGCCAACACCCAGTCGCAATCCGGCGCGCGGCCGATGCGGCCGCCCGCGCCATCGAATACCTTACGGCGCGCCTCGCCGAGGCTGTGTCCTTTCGGACCCGCCACCTCGAGAACCAAGTTCAGCGCCATAACGCCCTCCACCTCGACCGGGGTGGAATCCTCCCACGAGGACGGCCGCGGACAATTCGGAGCGGGTGAATTCTGATTTCGCCGCGCGCGGCTCATTTCACGGCTCGCATTACTACACTTGCGCCAGGCAATCACGGAGACCTGGCATGGCATTGATGGAAGGTTGGGCACTACAAGGGTACGGCGAGCGAACCGCTGCGCTGGCGCTACGCGCGGCGCGAGAGAGGCTCGATGGGACTACCGGGATGACCGGAAACCTCCAGAACCACCTGGGGTCAATGATTTGCTGGCAGAGCGCGGTGATCTGTGCCTGGCTCGCGGGCGGTATCGAGCTCCAGCCGCCTCTGGGACCTCCAGCGCCGGCCCCGGCTGCGGGACTTCCAAGTATTCGCCCAACGATCGAAACCATCGCCCACTATCACCAAGGGGGGGCGGCATCCAACATCGTGGGCAGAAACACTTACGCCAATCTGTTCACTCAGCCGGGCAGCGTGAATTCAGCGCCCGCCATAGCGGGCATGCCACTGGGCTCCTTCATCGGATTCCTGGATCATGACGATTCCCTGCGGCACGTGATGATCTACGTCGGCAACGGCCTGGCCGCCGGCAGCAACAATCAGTGCATCTTCGAGCGCCTCTGTACCGGTGGCTGGGAGGTCCTGGATCTGAACTACTTCTTCAGTAGCGAGGCCTACCGCAGGAGAACCCGAATGATCTTCACCCGGGTGTTTGGCCAGACGGTTCGCCGCAACTAAGGCGGGATGACGATCGGACCCTTGATCAACCCGGCGGCCGCGGCGATGTTGACCGCGGCTTCGCCGTTGATCGTGACCATCATGCCGCTGATCTCCACGATCCCCGCTGCGCTCAGTGTGAGACTCGCCAGCCCCGTCGAGAACGTGATGGACGTCCCGGCCTTGACGACGAGGCTGGTGCCGGTATCGCTGATCTGACTGCCTTTTACGCTGACAGTCATGTCATTACCGATGGAACTGCTCATGTCATTACCGACGGAGCTGCTCGCATCGTGCTTGACCACGACCTGGTGGTCCTTCTCCGCCTGGAAAACGAGTTGCTCCGAGCCCTTGCTGTCCTCGAACCGGATCTCATTACCACTCGTGCCGTGCGTCGAGCTGCGCGACTTCACACCGCTTTGAGTCGCGTTTCCCGGCAGACTGTACGGCGGCTTGTTGGTCCCGTTATAGACACTTCCGACGACGACCGGACGGTCCGGATCCCCGTCCATGAAGGCAACCATCACCTCCTGCCCGATACGCGGCAGCCGTAAGGCGCCCCACCCCTTGCCGGCCCAGGTCTGGGCGACGCGAATCCAGCACGAGCTGTTCTCGTCGAGCTTGCCTTGCCGGTCCCAGTGGAACTGCACCTTGATCCGCCCGAACTCGTCGGTGCAGATTTCGGAGCCCTTCGGACCCACCACGATCGCGCTCTGCAGGCCGTGCACCAGGGGCTTCGGCGTGATGCGGGCCGGCCTGTACGGCTCGCTCGCAAGCAGGGCTTCGATGGCAATCTTGAATTCCGAGGCCGAGCTTTGCGCGGTGGCCAGGTAACCGCTGTTGCTCATCTCGATCGTGGTCGAGCTGACGAGCCAGCGGACATTGAGATCCGCGCTCGGATGCTGCTCGAGCGTGAAAACGGTTCCGGTCGTGAGTCCTGCGGCATTCCCCGCGCCGCGCGCACTCGTTTGCCCTGTTTGCAACTCCTGCACCCGTAGCTGCGCGACCTTCTGCACGGCTGCCGAAGACGGCGTAGCCGCCAACGCTGGGAAATCGAAAGTCTCGAACCGCGACAGATCGTAACCCCGCGAGATTGTCGCGGTCCCGGCAAGCACCGGCGCAGGCGTCTTGAACTCGAACTGCCGGGCAGCGTAGGTTCCCGGTCGGAGCGATTTCCGGCGGGACCAGGAGCTCAGGTGATCGATCTCGGCCGTCAACCGGTTCATTCCCGAGTCGGGCAAAAACGGGACCGTCTCGCAGGAGGGCGCCGTGGTGAGCTGGGCCGCGTCATCGCACAACACCAACTCGTGCTTGCTGGCGGAATGCTCGAAGAAATAAAAGATGCCCTCCTGCTCCAGCAGTCGGCTCACGAAGTTGAAATCGGTCTCGCGGAACTGCACGCAATATTCCCAAGGATCGTAGGACCCGCTCAGCGACAGGCGCAGGTCGGTAAAGCCGGCCTGTTTGCACACCTCCTGCACGATGTCGGGCACGGACTTGTTGAGAAACGTGCGGCAGTCCGCCGTCTGAGTCAGAAACCAGAGCCACGGGCGCAGTGCGACCCGGTACTCGTAAAGCTGCTCTGAGTAGTCGACCAGGGTGAAGTCGGCCGCGAGACCCTGGAAATACCGGGGCGGCGCCTCTTGCGTGGCAATCTTCACGGTGACCGGCTTGCCCAGGATCGTGTCGGCATCGAGGTCACCGCGCTCGCTGAAAGCGGTCACGATGAATTCGAATGGCTGGCTCAGCCGTTCGGTGGCTTGCATCCGGCCGAACAACAGCGTGTCAGCACCGAACGGCGTCGTCACCTGAAACAGGCGGTGGGTTTGGGAGAATTGCGCCATGGATAACGTCCCTGGATCACTCGAACCGGCAGTCGAACGCTTCGCCCGCGACCCCGACCGTCACACTCCGCGTCCGTGTGCCATCACGAAACCTGTTCAGCAGCTCGCGGCCGACCTGCGGTAACAGTGTGTTGGTCAGAATAGCGTCGATCATGCGGCCTCCGCTCTCAGGCTCGGTACAACGTGAGGCGATGAGGCTCACCACCGCGTCGTCATAGTTCAAATCCACGGAGTGATTGCGCTTGGTGCGCGCCACGACCCGGTCGAGTTGCAGCCGGACGATGCTCCCGAGCATTGCATCGTTGAGCGGGTAGTACGGTATGACGACCAGCCGGCCCAGGAGCGCTGCCGGGAAGGCCTTCAGCAGCGGTTTTCGCAAAGCCGCGGCAATCGCCTCCGGCGCGGGCGTCTCCTGCGGGTCCTTGCACATCGCAGCGATGAGATCGGTCCCTACGTTCGTCGTGAGAATGATCAATGTATTCCTAAAGTCGATGAGTTGGCCCTCACCGTCCTCCATGACTCCTTTGTCGAAGACCTGGAAGAAGATCTCGTGCACATCGGGATGAGCTTTCTCGAATTCATCCAGCAACACCACACTGTGAGGCTTGCGCCGTACGGCCTCTGTCAACATCCCACCCTGGCCGTAGCCCACGTAACCCGGCGGAGCCCCTTTCAAAGTGGAGACGGTGTGCGCTTCCTGAAACTCACTCATGTTGATGGTGATGACATTCTGCTCGCCCCCATACAACGCCTCCGCCACGGCGAGCGCCGTCTCCGTCTTACCCACACCCGAGGGGCCCGCAAGCAACACCACGCCGACGGGCTTACCGGGATTTTCCATTCCGGCACGAGCCGTCTGCACCCGTTTGGCGATCATCTGCAGCGCGTGATCCTGGCCGATCACACGCTCTGCAAGAGCCCTATCGAGCTCGAGCACCGCCGTGATGTCATCCTTCACCATGCGGCCGACAGGAATACCGGTCCAGGCCGCCACGACAGTCGCAACCGCCTGCTCATCGACACTCGGTAAAATGAGCGGCCTCTCGCCTTGCGCAAGAGCGAGTTCCGCCTGCAGCGCCTGCAGGCGCACGAGCGCCTCCTCCCGCTCCCGGTCGGATGGCGGTGAGGTGATCTCGCGCAACCGCGCACGCAGAGCGAGAATCTCATCCACGAGGGACTTCTCAGCCTTCCAGTCCTTTTCAAGCCTCTCGAGGCGGCCCGACTGCTCCGCGAGGCCGGCCTCGACACTCGCGCGGCGCGCCGCGTTCTCGATACCCACGCCGGCCTCACGATTCAGGATCTGCAACTCGGTCCGCAGGGCGTCCATGCCACGGCGGCAATCCTCGACTTCCGCGGGTGTCGCGTGTTGACTGACGGCCACCCGCGAGCACGCTGTATCGAGCAGGCTGATCGATTTGTCCGGCAACTGACGCTCTGGAATATAGCGATGAGCGAGTTTGACGGCCGATTGCAGAGCGTCATCGAGCACCAGCACGCGGTGGTGCTTCTCCATGGCCGAGACAACTCCGCGCATCATGAGGAGCGCCTTTTCCTCCGAGGGCTCTTCGATCTTCACAGCCTGAAACCGCCGCGTCAGCGCGGGGTCCTTCTCGATGTACTTCTTGTACTCGGCCCAGGTAGTCGCCCCAATCGTGCGTAAGGTTCCGCGTGCCAGAGCAGGCTTCAACAGGTTCGCCGCATCACCGGTGCCGGCCGCCCCCCCGGCGCCCACCAGGGTGTGGACCTCGTCGATGAACAACACGATGGGAGTCGTCGAGGCCTGCACTTCGTCGATCACCTGCCGCAGCCGCTGCTCGAACTCTCCCTTCATACTCGCGCCCGCCTGCAACAATCCGACATCGAGAGCGCGCAAAGCGACGTTCGCCAGCGCTGGCGGCACATCACCCGCAGCGATGCGCAGCGCGAACCCTTCGGCGACAGCCGTTTTGCCCACGCCCGCCTCGCCCGTCAGGATGGGGTTGTTCTGCCGCCGACGCATCAGGATATCCATGATCTGTCGGATCTCCTCGTCGCGGCCCACGACGGGATCGATCTCGCCACGCCGCGCCTGTTCCGTCAGGTCGACAGTGAAACGCTGGAGTGCCTCTTGCTTGCCCATCTGGGCTGGCGGCATCGCTCCGCTGAATTCACCGGGGGCGGCGCCGGACGTCGATCCAGTTGCATCGGTGACTTCGAGCGCGGCTTCGGGCGACCCGGCCGTAAACCGCTCGAATTCCGCCACCAACGCGTCGGCGTTGACCTTGGCAAACTCCCGCGACAGGGCCGGAACCAGCCCCGTCAGACCCTGTGTCTTCAGCAGCGCCACCAGCAGGTGCCCCGTCCGGATCCGTGTCGCGCCAAACTTCAGCGAAGCCCACACCCAGGCGCGCTCCGTCACATTCTCGATATGCACCGACAAGTCAGAAATGGAACTGGCGCCGCGTGGCAAGCGATCCAAAGCCTCCGTCAGTTCCTGGGCGACCCTGGCCGGATTCAATTCGAAACCGCGCGCAATGGCATGCAGATCCGATCCATCCGGGCGCTGCAGGACCTGGTGGAACCAGTGCGCGAGCTCGACGTAAGGGTTACCGCGCAACTTGCAAAACACCGTCGCACTTTCGATCGCCTGGTAGGCCGGCGCATTCAGCTTGCCGAACAGCGCCACTCGACTGATATCGACCATTATCTACCTTTCTCCTGTATCAACACGTCCTCCGCGACACCACGATGAGTGCCCAGCCACGAGGTCCAGCCGAGCTTGCCCGCGCGCCCGGGACGCGTGCGCGGAATCTCCTCCTGCAGTAGCAGCAGGCGCAGTTGCCATGTCCATTCGTCGTTCGTGAACAGGCGCACTAGCGCCGACAGCTCCCGTAAACCCTGCCGGCCCGGCAGGAATGTCTCGAGCCTCACCAACGTGAGCGGCCCCAACACGATCTCGAACTTGTGTTGGCTTTGCCAGACGGCGCTGCCCAAAAACGCACCGTCCCCCAGGGCCGCGGGCTCCCGGCCGAGGCGGCAACGCAACTCCGCTGGAACGGTGAGCCGTGCGCCAATAAACTCTTTGATCCGCGCCGGCACGCCGAAGTAATCCGCGAGAATCGCCTGCAGCGCCGCGGCGGAGCGTGTTTGGTGGCCAAACAGTGCCGCTCGACTCAACTTCGCGTAGTCCGACACGCAATCGCGCCCCCGGGCCGCCGCCGGCCCGAGCCCGAACATGGCGCCTACATACATCAGGAAGCGGTCACTTTCCGGACGGTCGAAACTCGTGGTGGGATCGGAGTTCGCCCACGCGCGATAGAAGAGTGAGATCAGCCGGTGCTGAAACACGTTCAGAAAATCGACGACGGTGGAGTCATCGACATGACGTCGGCGCTCATAGGCGAGCTCGGTCACGTGGGCCGGCAACGGTCCATTGGGGCCGAACAAGCCGAATGAATGCTGTTCCAACTGCCGCCGACCGGCATCATCCTCCTCGTAGGAAGCAACGTCCGAAGGCGCAAACACCAGGTGTGGCTTCTGGCCGAGCCGTACCGCGTCGTCGGCCGCCTTGCGGGCTTCGCCCAGGCGGGGCCGTTGCGGAAAGGCCTGCTCGAGCAAACGCAAAGCCGCGAAAAGACTGAACCGCTCAGGCGCGCGGCGCAGCTCCTCGAGCGGCGTCAGACGAGTGACCGACGGCCCAGGCGCACCGGCCATGTCTTGATCTCCCCGCGAGACGCTGAGCGCACTCGCGTTTGAGTGAATGAGTTCAGAGAAACGTAGCGCGCGAAAAACTGCTCGAGCACGCTGGCGAGCGGCACGATCCCCATTCCCTCGAAAGCGGCATCATCGAGAGTCAAACTGATCTCGAGTCCGCGCCCGTATGACGTGGGCCCTGGCATGGGCACTCGCCTCACGACCGGCCGGTAGCTCACCCCCCGGACACCCTCCACCTGGCGCGTGTGCGCGGCGTCGTTCGGATCGGTATACAACGCGAGCAGGTCGCCCAACATCTGCGGGCCGCCTTGCGGACTGTGCTCGACCAGCGACAGATAGTTGAGGGAAAGCTGACTGATGAGCTTCCACGCGGTATCGCCAAACGCCGCGGCGGGACGCGGAAAGGTCGGACCTACAATACAACGGACGGACTCGATCGGACCGCCCCCCTCCACATGGAAGTCAGTCGGTCCCTGCCCCGCCGCCAACAGGATCGGTAGATCGCGATTCGTACACGTGGTCTGCACCTCGAGCTGCTGGATCTCGCCGCTGAAATGCCGTTGGGCCGAGTCGACGATGGACAGAAAGCACTCGCTGCCCACATAGGCGCTGCGAGTTCCGATCTCACGCTGCCGGGACGAGATCTTCCGGGGTTGGCGCTGCATGGTGTAATACATCTTCGCCGCTCCGGGCTCGACCAGGTGGTGCCCCGAGTAAAAGCGCTGTACATCGGCGATTCGTTGGCTGTTGGCGCCGATGGCCTGCACCCGGTCGATACTGAACACTTCGAAGTCCAGGGGCCGGTTGCGATCCGGAACCAGGTGCATCTCGGTATCCGCCACACTGATGTGGATTCGATCGGCCGCTCGTGAGAACAGGTTGATGGCCGGTGTGCACCCGAGCCGCAGGTGTTCCGCCGCGACGGCATTTTCCAAAGCGGAGTGCGTGCGCGCCAGACCGAGGTAGATCTCGAGCTCATCCCCTTCCGCCTGCGCAAAAATCCCGCCCAGATCCTGCAGGGTAAAAAACAACAGTCGCTCGGGGAGCGCGAAGTATTCCTGCAGCAGCCGGTATCCCTGGAAGCCTGACCGCGTCACGGGCAGCAGAGCCTCGTCGTCGTCGAGCCCGATCGTCCGTACGCACTTCGCGTCGCGTACGTGAACGGCGGCTCCGGAGCGGACAGAACGGGCATGAAAGCCGGTGCAATCCGCGGCGATCTGTTCATACAGCAGGGCCGCGACGGTAGACGTGGCCTTGATAAAGAACGTGAGCTGCTCCGGACGCAACGATTTCAACTCAATTCCGGGGGCGGCCTTCAACCGCAGGCGCAGGGCGCCGCGAATCGGCCCGCTGCGGGACAGTCCATTGTGGGACAGTCCATTGTGGGACAGGCCTTGCGAGGAGAGCACACTCGAGCCCACCAGGTAACGCGCTTCGGTGACCTCTACGGGCCAAAGCGTTACCTCGTGAGCGGTACGAAATTCACAAACCGTGCGATCGCCCTTGTTGAGCGGCGTCCGCAAACTCGTCCCTTTAGGGACCACCTGCCCGGTGGGCGGCAGCCCGCCACTCAGATCCGGAACGAACTCCACGATCGCGCACGAGGGCACGGGACACAAAACGTGCGGATAGACGAGTTCCAGCAGATGCTGCGTGAAGTCGGGATGACGGGCATCCAGCTTCAACTGTACGCGCGCGGTGAGAAACGCGAAGCTTTCCAACAGGCGCTCGACATACGGATCCGCGCACTGCAGCCCCTCGATTCCGAGGCGCGCCGCGATACGCGGATACGCCTGCGCGAACTCCGCGCCCGTCTCGCGCACGAACTGCAGTTCCCGGTTGTAGTATTCGAGCAGCCTGGGATCCATGTCTATCTGCCACTCGGGTCGTTGACGTGGACCTCGCCCGACTCGGTATTGATACGGGTGTGCAGTACGACCTGGTGGGGGGCCGGCTGGCTCCACAACTGTGCGTCGATGCGAAAGGACATCTCCGGCTCCTGCGCCCGCTCACCCTCCGGGTCGTGGCTGACCCGAACCTTCGTCAGTCGCGGCTCGAAGTTACGGATCACGGCTTCGATCCTGCGAGCTAACTGAGCAGCGCTCACGGAGCTCGCGGCCCGCCCCGCCAGCGAGGGCATGCCAAAATTCAGTACCGACGAGCGCACGTGAGGCAGAGCGTCGAGGTCATCCGTCGCCTCCAGCGACGAGGCATTCAGCAGCAACGCCAGGTCGCGACTGACAATCTCCCGCAACCGACGCCCGGTCGCGAAGCGCTGCTCTGGAGTCTCGGAAGATTCATTCAACACGTTGCGCGCCTCGATCTCACAGAGTTTCTCCAGAAGCACGCCCTCGGAGGCGCCTGGAGGCTTCAGCAGCAGACCCTTCAACTGTGAAATCCCGACACGGCCGGTCGGCGCACAAAAGCGCAACTCGAGCAGATCCCCGCTCGCGTTCACGCCGGCGCCCGGTACGAGGGACAGCCCTTGCGCGACGAGGAGACCGCGCAGATCCCCCTCGAGAATGCCCAGCCGCAGCAGCCGGGCACGCTCGAAAGTCAGCACGTAGAGAGTTAGCAGCCGCTCCTCATCGATCAGCCGGTCGAGAAGCGCCGGCTGCAGGCGCTCCCGCAAACTAAGCTCTGCCATGGCGGCGGCGCTCTCCCGAGCCTCAACTCTTCTGGTTCGACGCCGCGTTCCACGCGAACGTGGCCGGAGCACCCTGAATCGCGCCGCCCTCGATCTTCTGGAATGTCAGGTTGACCTTGGCGAAATGCACGGAGAAATTCTCCTGCAGGTCGGTAGCGGTACCGGAGGCGCTCGTCGTGTAGGAAGAGATGTAGACCTCGGTGAGGTCGAAAATCAGACTACCTTGCGGCGCCGCGCCGGCACCTGCAGCCGCAATAGTGAGCGTCCCGGTCGCTATTTTCTCGCCGTTGGCACACGCCTGCATGATCGTCGGTGAGGCGGTGTCCACGACTTTCGTGCACGAGATGTTATAAATGTGTGTGGTGCTCGAGCTGGTCGTCGAGCCCGAGTGCACATTCTTCTCGTTCGACAGCCCCCAGCTGAAGCTGGTGAGCTCCAGTTGCCCGGGGAATACCTCGCTCGCGCCCTGCAGGGCCGGAAGTTTCAGGAAAATATTACCTGCCATGATCTAGGCTCCTTTTAAATGGTCTGACAATCTTCAGGAATTCGTGGCCGAAGGCAGCCGTGATACCAGGCTGAGAGTGACGTTCACGCCTTCGAGCTGGTAATGCGGCCGCAGGAGGAACTGCGCGGTGTAGTAACCCGGGTTACCTTCCACCTCCTCCACTTTCACCGACGCACCTGCGAGCGGCCTGCGCGCCTTCTGCTCCTCACCCGCCACGCCAGGATTTCCCAGCGTGTATTGCATGATCCAATTTCCCAGGAAACGCTCCATCTCGGCGCGCTCCTTGAAGGAACCGATCTTGTCGCGCACCATGCACTTCAAGTAGTGCGCGAAACGGCACGTGGCAAACATGTAGGGAAGTCGTGCCGCCAGCCGTGCGTTCGCAGTCGCGTCGAGGTCCATGTACTCCATGGGCTTCTGCAACGATTGCGCGCCGATGAAAGCGGCCATGTCCGTGCCTTTGCGATGCACGAGCGGCATCAGGCCGGCGTTGGCGAGTTCCGCCTCGCGGCGGTCGCTGATGGCGATTTCGGTCGGACACTTCATGTCCACACCGCCATCGTCGCTCGGGAAGGCGTGAACCGGCAAACTCTCGACGAGGCCGCCGGACTCGACGCCGCGGATGGCCGTGCACCAGCCGTATTGTTTGAAGGCACGCGTTATGTTCGCAGCCATGGCGTATGCCGAGTTCGCCCAGGTATAACGCGTGTGCTCACCGGTCCCGGTCTCCTCTTCGAAGTCGAACTGCTCGACCGGGTTGGTCTTGGCTCCGTAGGGCAGGCGCGCCAGGAACCGCGGCATGCACAGCCCTATATACTTCGCGTCTTCGGACTCGCGCAGCGATCGCCACGCCGCGTAGTCCGGCGGGGCGTAGATCTTTGCGAGGTCACGCGGATTGGCGAGCTCCTGCCAGGAGTCCATGCCCATGAGTGTCGAGCCGGCCGCCGCCAGAAACGGAGCGTGCGCGGCCGCGGCGATCTGGGCCATCTGACCCAGCAACTCCACATCGCCAGGCGTGTGATCGAAGTAGTAGTCCGCGACGAGCGCGCCGTACGGCTCCCCGCCCAACTGTCCATACTCCTGCTCGTAGACCTTCTTGAAGAGCGGGCTCTGGTCCCAGCTGGCTCCCTTGTATTTCCGCAGGGACTTGAAGATCTCCGTCTTCGAGACGTTCATCACCCGGATCTTCAGGAGCTGGTCGGTCTCCGTGTTCTGCACCAGGTAGCCCAGACCGCGCCAGGCGCTCTCGACCTGTTGGACACGCGGGTGATGCAGGATGACGTTGAGCTGCGCCGAGAGTTTGCTGTCGATCTCGGCGATGATCGACTTGATCGTCGCGACCACGTCATCGGAAACGACGGTTGTCTCGCGCAGCGCTTGCTCGGCGAGGGTCTGCATCGCGCGCTGTACTTCGGAGCGGGCGAGAGCGGTCTTCGGCTTGAATTCTTTCTGCAGCAGCTCGCTAAAGCTGGTGGCGGCGGGGGTTGCGCTCGCGGGCTGCGCTTCCGGCATGACTTCGGCCATGTTTTAAACTCCTGGGGAAACTGTTATGACTGACCGTCTTCGGTCGGCTCCGGCGGCTTGGGAGCCGCGGCCAGCGCCTGTAACAGCGCGGGGTCGCTCAACGCCCTGGCGACCAACTCTTCGGCGCCCGTCTTGCCATCCATGTAGGTCACGAGGTTGGCGAGTTGCTGGCGCGCCTCGAGCAGCTTCGCGAGCGGATCCACCTGGGAAGCGAGCCTGGCGGGGGAAAAGTCGTCCATGCTCTCGAAGGCGAGATTCAAGGCCAGGTTCCCCTCGCCGGTCAGCAAGTTAGGAACGGTGACATTGGCGGTCGGCCGGATGGAGCGCATGCGCTCGTCGAAGTTGTCGGCGTCCACCTCCACGAACTTGCGCTCGTCCACGCTCGGCAGCGTCTCGCGCGAATCACCACTCAAGTCGCTCATGACCCCCATCACGAATGGGAGCTCGATCTTCTTCTCGGAGCCATAGACTTCGACTTCGTATTCGATCTGTACGCGCGGCGCGCGGTTGCGCGCTATGAATTTTTGACTGCTTTGCTTCGCCATGACTTTCAACCTTGATTTGTTCACGAGGACTGGCTCATACGGACTGGCTCACACGGAGGGGTCACGCACGCCGACGGCCTTCTTCACCGGGTCGACGACCTCGGGCGCGACCTCGGCGAGCGCTTCGAAGAAACTCATCGATACCAGGCGCTTGGCGCGCTCGGCAACCATCGGGACAAGACTTCCCGGCTCATTGCTGCGGTAGTAACTCATTACCGCATCCAACGCGCGGAGCACGTCCTGGCGGGATGCAATGGTTCCAACTTCCTGAGCTTTTGAGGCCGTACCAGCCGACCCTACAGACGACGACTCACCCACGTCGCTCGCCGCGGGCTCGGCAGGCTGTAACACGTACGGCGCGAGCATCTGTTGCATCCGCTGCAACACCTGAAGGAGGGCATCAAGCTTGGGCACTGCGTTCGAGCCGCCGCCCCGCTCGAGCATGACTGCTTCGATCCGCTGTAATGCACTGGCCGCGGCGAGCGCCAGGTGGGAGAGGTCCGTCAGCGCCCGTGGGTCCGCGGCCGACAGCGCCGATTTGATCAAATCGTTGGAAATCGGCTTGGCAACCAGATCGGTTGCCGCCAGCAAACCGTTGGCAATCTCGAAATCGCGTACGCTGAACGAGCCGAGCCGCGCATCTTTCACAACCGCCGTACGACGCAGTGGGTCGACGATGCCGAGCCGATCCGCGAAGAACATCAGAGCATTACGGCGTGCGATGGCATCGTCGTCGAGCCGCGGATAGACCTCTGCCCAATACTGGGCGAGCCACGTATCGGCCAACAGGATTACGCGCAGCGCATCGGTAAGAGAGTCACTACGTAGCGTAGCCGCCGCGAGATGCGCCAGAACCCGCAAATCTTTGCTGTCCGCGAGGGCGTCGAGGCTTGCGGCGCGAATCGCCCGCCAGTCTGGCTCATCGCCCGCGGCCTTGATTCGCCCGAATACCCGATAAGCCTCGAGCGCGGCCAGCGCCTGCGTATCGTCCAGGGCGCTACCACAGGCGTTATCGACCGCGATCGGCTCCGCCAGCTTCGCGAGCTGCGCCACAAAATCAACACCAATGGGTTTCTGATCCACTCGTCGTCCTGAAGTACTCCGGTGCACTACGCGCCGGATGGGACGAAGCATGGCCGCGGGTCGCGAGGGAACACAGCAGCGGCCGCCGAAGTCACAGTTCACGCGGACTGAATAATCGCAAGAGGCAGGAACGCGAAGTCCACCTGTCGTTGTTGACAGCTCCCTCATTGGGGATAGTGGGTATCACGGCGACGCCGGGCAGCCTATAATCTGCTGCAATTGAAACCGATCCCGATTGACCTGACATGGATGGCGCGCCCAAGCCCAGCGACAGCAAAGCTGGACACATCCTGGTCGTCGATGACGACCCCGCAACACGACGGATGGTCACGAGTTACTTGCAGGAACATGCCCTTTCCGCAAGCTCGGCCGCCGACGGCCGCGAGTTGAGTCGTCACCTCGCGCAGGGCGAGCCGAGTCTCATCATCCTGGACCTACGTCTCGGCGAGCAAGACGGCCTGGACCTTTTGCGAACGATCCGCTCGAGTTCGGACGTCCCCGTCATCATCACTACGGGCCACCGCCTCGACGAGGTCGATCGAGTTGTCGGCTTAGAGCTTGGCGCGGACGACTACGTAACGAAACCTTTCGGCCTTCGCGAGCTGCTTGCGCGGGTGCGCGCGATATTGCGTCGGCAAGAGCTCGGACGTCAGGCGCGAACGCGCGAGCCGCAGCGTGGAGGATTCGCGTTTGGAGGATGGAGGCTCGAGCGAAGCAGTAGACGACTGCTGAGCGCGGACGGCGAGCCGGTCGCGCTGACTAAAGGCGAATACGCCCTCCTCGTTGCCTTTCTGGAAACGCCACAACGGCCGCTCACGCGTGAGCAGCTACTGCAGGCGACTCGCGTGAACGAAGACATCTTCGACCGCAGCATCGATGTGCAAGTCCTGCGCCTGCGTCGCAAACTCGAGACACACACGGGCGCCCCGCGTGTCATTCGCACCGAGCGTGGCGTAGGGTATGTGTTCATGCTGCCCGTCGAACCCCTCTAGTCAGAATCTTCCCCGGTGCATCCCAGATCAGACCGCCCAGCCAGGGCAGCATGTTGGATTACGATTGTCGCCGCATTCCTGTGGACGGCAAGCACCGCCGTGTGCGCCGACACGGCCGAAGAGCCCATCACGCCGTTGCCTCCCGCTCCTGTAGCCGATCCGCTGCGAGTTTCTCTGGGAGAGCGACTTTTCTCGGACACACAGCTGTCGCGTGACGACAACCGCAGTTGCGCGACTTGCCACGACGTGAATGCGAATGGCGCCACGCATCGTCAGCGCGATACCACGCCCGAGGGTGCCGAGCTCAACTTCAATACCACGACGGTGTTCAACGCCGCACTGAGCTTCCGCCTCGGCTGGGAAGGGAAGTATCGGACGTTGGAATCCCAGATCGATGCCTTGCTGCGCAACCCGCAGATCATGGGCTGCGCTCCGGAGACTATCGCGCAGAAGTTGCAAAGGAATGTCTCACTGACTGCCGACTTCCAGGCGGCTTACGGTCGCGGACCGGACGCGGCGAACGTACTGGATGCTCTCGCAACCTACCAGCGTACTCTGACCACGCCCGGCAGCCGCTTCGACCGATGGCTCGCCGGAGATACAACTGCGTTGTCGAGACAGGAGATCGGCGGTTACGGCCTGTTCAAGTCACTCGGCTGCATCGCCTGTCACCAAGGCATGAATGTAGGCGGAAATCTGTTCGAGAAGCAGGGGATATTCCACCCGCTCGCGAGACCGCAACCTTCCATCCTACGAGTACCGAGCCTACGGAATGTAGCGACGACGGCCCCCTACTTCCATGACGGCAGCGCCCCAACCCTCCAGGTCGCCGTGCGCAAGATGGGTCTCGCACAGTTAAACACTACTCTGACCGACGAGCAGATCGATGCGATCGTCGCCTATCTGGGGACACTCACAGGGGTTTACGGTGGCAAGCCGGTCGGGGGCGCGGAATGAAGCCGCCCCAAGTCATTGTCGCGGCGGCGGTGCTGCTTGCATCGTTGGCGTGGGTCTGGGTTAGCGGCATAAGTAGCGCGAGCGGCGCGACACACTCTTTGGAGGAAGAGATGCGAGCGCTCGATGCGTCGGTGATTGCCGAAAGTGAGTTACATCGGGATGTGCTGAGTGCGCGTGCCGGCATGTTGCATAACTACGACCCGTTGGTACGGGAGGACCGCGATCTGCGAGCAGCAGTCGACCGCCTGCGGAGGACGGCCGCGGACGACGAAATGGCAGCCGCCGGCGCCCGATTGGCCACCTTGGTGGAGCGCCAGGAGCACTGGATAGAGCAGTTCAAGAGCGACAACGCGTTGCTGCAGAACTCACTCGCCTATTTCGAGCTGTTCAGCGCCAGCCTGACCCAACGCGAGGGGATGTTGCTGCCGAAGGTGAGCGCTCTTGACAGCGCAATGTTGCATCTGACGCTCGACACGTCACCCGCGGTCACGGCCGACGTGGCAAACAGGTTGGCCGGAATACCCACCGATAGGCTCTCGACTACCGATGCCGACCTGGTGCGCGGCCTCGTCACCCATGGCCGCATGCTGCTACGGCTGCTGCCGGCAACCGATAACGCCCTGAAATCGCTCTTCGCGGTCCCGAGCGACGTGCAACAGCAGCGGATTCGCGAAACCATCCTGGCGCGTCAGAGCGCCGCCGAAATACAGGCGACGCGCTCGCGATATGTACTGCTGGGCATCTCGTTGATATTGGTCCTGGTGCTGCTGAATGTGGGAGCTGGACTGCGCTCACGCGCTCTCGCCCTGCGGCAGCGGGCCGCTGTTGAGCACCTGATCGCCGGAATTTCGACCCGATTCATCAGTGCGCGGCCCCACGAGATTGGCGGCGTTGCCGAGCAGGCCCTCCAGGAGTTGGCCCAGTACGTCCGCGCCGATCGGGCGTATTTTCATGCGACTCCGCAGACCGCCGGTCGCCCGGCCCACACTTTTTTCTGGTGCCGGGAAGGGCTCGAATTACCTGCCGGGTGGCCGGAAAACGCGCTGGCCCTTGCACGCGGCTTGCGGGCCACCGCCAGTGGCACGATCGAAATCCGCAGCGTCGAAGAACACGAGGTCGACGCGGACCGCCAGGCACTGCAAGCGGTTGGCGTGCGATCCTGGCTATGCGTCCCGGTGAGCAGCGGTAATAGCTCCGCGGCGATCATTGGTTTCGACACCGTGCGCGACCGAGTGATGTGCGGCGGGAGCGCGTTAGGTCTGTTGCGCATGGTGGTGGACGCCTTCACCAGCGCGGCGCACGGCGCCTGCCTCGAGCACGAGCGGGAACGATTACAGACGAATTTGCAACAGGCGCGCCGGATGGAGATCGTCGGCGCCCTGACGAGTGGCATCGCGCACAACTTCAACAACATCATTGGTGCCATTCTGGGCTATGCGGAGACCGCGCAAACGTACTTACCCCCCGGGGCGCGGGCAGCGGACAATCTGGCCGAGATTCGGCGCGCCGGCGACCGCGCGAGGGACCTCGTACAGCAGATTCTGACCTTCGGGCGCCGACGCGCGGCGAGGCGCGCGCAGATCAGCGTACGAGCCCTACTCGGTGAGGCGAAATCGCTGCTGGATGCGGCCCTTCCCAAGCACGCGCACCTGGTCATTCACGAGACCTCACCCAATATCCTGGTGTCCGGAGAGTCCTCTCAGTTGCAACAGGTGATCTTGAACCTTTGCCACAACGCGGCACAGGCCATGGATGAGCCGGGCAACATCGAGATTGAAGTCTCGGTTCGGCCCGTTGCGCGATCCGTCCGTGCCGACCCCGGCGACCTGCCGCCAGGAAGCTACACAGTCATCTCGGTAATCGATCCAGGCCGCGGCATGGACGAAGCAACTCTCGAGCGGATCTTCGAGCCCTTCTTCACCACGCGCCTGGAAGGAAACGGGCTCGGGCTGGCCACTGTGCGTGAGATCGTCCTGGAGCACGGCGGAACCGTACACGTACGAAGCGCTCCGAAGGAGGGAACACGATTCGACGTCTGGCTACCTTCCAATACGTCCAGTCCCGAGGCACCTCGACTCGAAGCTCCGGAGACCGAGGTACGGGGGAATGGAGAGATCGTCCTCGTGCTCGAACTCGATCGCACGCGGTTGCTCCGACACGAGGAAATTCTCGCCGCGCTCGGCTACGAGCCCGCCGGCTTCACGCAATCCGCCGAAGCGCGGGCAGCGTGTCTTTCCGAGCCGACACGTTTCGATACCGCCCTGTTATGCGCTCATCAGCACAACATGACGGCGTACCTCGAGCACGCAACGATGTTGCAGACGTGGATTCCCGGCTTGCCCGTCATTCTGGCTACCCGCTCCGCGGGAGAATGGAGCGCGCCCGCTCTTGCGGAGGCCGGAATCACCGAAATCATCCATCTGCCTTTGAGTTCGGTGGAACTCGCCGGCGCCCTCGCCCGTTGCGTGTCCGGCGGTGCCCGCAAAGAATCGGGAACATCCCGACATGACATTGTTACGACGGTAGCATTTCCGCGTGGAAGTGAAATCGGGGCGTAGCGGTTCTCGGGCAAGCTTGCTTTCATGGAAGTCAACGAGCAAGGACCCGTATGAGCAGCGAAGCGGTTCAGCCAGGTGGCGGACTGGAATTACAGTTCGGGCCATTCCGGCTTTTCCCACAGCAAAGACTGTTGTTGCGCACCGATACACCGTTGCGCCTCGGCAGCCGCACGCGCGAGATCCTCTTCGCCCTGGTGGAGCGCGCGGGTGAGATCGTCATGAAGAGCGAGCTGATCGCGCGTGTCTGGCCTAACACCGTCGTCGAGGAAGGCACTCTCAGAGTGCATGTAAATGCGCTTCGCAACGCCCTTGGATGCGGTAAGTCGGGCGTACGGTACGTAGAGAACGTCACCGGACGCGGCTACCTGTTCATTGCTCCCGTAACCCGCCGCGAAGAGCCTCGCGCGCGCCAGCCCGGACTCACGATCCCTCTGACGCGGATGATTGGTCGGGAGCCGATCGTTGCGGCACTCACAGCGCGCCTGGCGCAGGCCCACTCGTCGCACCGGCGCTTTCTCACCGTCGTCGGCCCTGGTGGTAGCGGCAAGTCTACCGTCGCAGCGAACCTGGCCGACAGCCTGCGCGCCTCTTATCCTGACGGCGCCCGTCTCGTCGACCTCGCAGCCTCCCCCAATGCATCGCCGCTCGCAGCCGTGGCTGCGTCACTCGGGTGCGGTGCCGGCACGCGGGAGGAAGTGACGCCTTTGATCAACCTGCTGCGAAAGAAGCAGATGTTGCTCGTGTTGGACAATTGTGAGCACGTCGTCGATGGCGCCGCCGCGCTGGCAGAAACATTGCTCGCTTGCGCTCCGGGGCTACACATCCTGGCGACGAGTCGCGAGCCACTACGTACCCGGAGCGAGCGAGTGTTACAACTTCCTCCATTGGGACTGCCCGCAGCCGCGACACCTCTGACCGCAACGCGAGCGCTCGAATCCCCAGCCGTGCAACTCTTTGTCGAGCGCGCCATGGACTCGCAGGATGATTTCGAGTTGACCGACACGACAGCCCCGGTTGCAGTCAATATCTGCCGCAAGGTCGACGGCCTGCCGCTGGCGATCGAGCTGGCGGCGGCGCTCGTGGGCCTTTTCGGTATCCGTGAGGTTGCATCACGAATCGATGACCCCCTAGGACTACTCACAAAAGGCTGCCGCACGGCTCCCCCGCGCCACCAGACACTGCGGGCGACACTGGACTGGAGTTACACGAGTCTTTCTGAGAGCGAGCGCATCGCCTTGCATCGGCTCGCGATCTTCGATCGCAGCTTCGACCTGAATTCAGCGGTAATGGAGGTCGCGAGCGACACCATCATGCCCGCCGACGTGGCGGACATCATCGCCAACCTGACCGCGAAATCTCTGCTGGTACGTGATGAAGCGACCGGCCGGGATCTGTACAGACTCCTCACGACGACGCGCGCGTACGCTCTGGAGAAACTCATGGCCTCGGGTTAGAGCGCAGTCCTTGCGCCCGTTCATCCTCTCCCGGAGTCAGCCCCGAAAATCGCACTGACGTGGCGCCCACGACGTCCCCAATCGTGGCCGTATCACTCACATAGAGCGTCACTTTCCGCTCGAATACGAGCGGTCCCTGAACCACCGCGCCGGGGCCGATTACTACGCGGGGGTTGGAGAACAAGCCGGCGTTGATGCACAGGCAGAAGGATCGTTTCACGCGAATCCCGTTCTCTACTCGCGATCCGCTACCGACGTTGATGTTGCCACGACGAGTGACGATACCGCCGCCCACATGCGCATTCTCGAGGCGAATGTCCCCGTCCGCGGTGCTTACACGGCCCGCGACATCCGCGTGATCATCGAGGACGATCGAGCCACCAGCAGTCGACACCCCATGTACGAGTTTCGCATTCTCCTCCAGTTGCACCGCTCCATCCAGGCTGCGCACGGAGCTCGCTCTCGACCCCTTCGCCAGTACGACCTCTCCATCGACAGTTTTAACGTCGCCGACCTTGGAACGCTCACCGATGCGAATCGAGCCGTGGAGAGTATGTAGATTCCCCGCCTCGACATCGGCAGCCAGCCGAATCGATTGCTCCCCGTTAAAAAGGTACTGATTCTCGTCCTGTGCGCAAACAGCGGTGCTCAGCAACAGCGACAGGATCGCCCCGGCAGCGGCATCGATAACCTTATTCATGATCAATACCCGCTGTGGAAGGAAATCAGGTGGAACGCGACAGCGGCCCACAAGGTCACCAGGAAGGATGTCCCCAACACAACCGCCCATAACTTGGCAAACCAGCGACGCTGGCTGCGCAGCACCACCCATGCACTCCACAACCCGATGGCCGCACCGCCCAAAAAGACGAGCGGCGACAGAATTCGCAACAAACCGATCCAGCCGCCCAACTTCGAGCTCAAATCGAGTGCCGAGATCATGGTAAAAATCAGGGTCAACCAACACAGAAACACCACAGCAGCCGTAACGCACGCAATTCGAACCAGTCGGTGCGAAATGGCCTCACGTCCGCTCAATCCGTACGACACACCATAATGGCGGCGCGTGAGCGCACTTACGGGCCACGCCAGGCTATTGAGCGATAGTGCAATCAAACCGGCGATCAAGAGTGGCAGCAGCCACGCCGGTGATTTCCACCATACGGTGCGGTCATACATCTCGAAAGGCGATACCTCGCCAAAGCTGAAACGCGTGACCCGTCCGCCCTCCACCCGCCCGGACAGCAAATCCTTGCCACCCTCGTCCCGCCACACAAAGGGCGCGATCTCGCGCCACCTAAGCGGGATATTGGACGGGCTCGTAACTGCCGATACGCTAATCGTGCCGTCATGGTTATCGAGTACCTTCGTCTCACTGAACAGGTACAACAGGCTGACAAAACTCGTTTCGAAGCGGCGCGAGACGGTGTAGCCGCCGGCGATCATCCGTGCGTCGTGGGCAGCAACCGCCCCTTCAACACTTCCGCCCGGCGCGGCCCCCGGGAAATACCGATCGGCGAACCCGTGAAACAGGTTGGAACGGATGGCCTGAACCGCGCCGTCCTTGCCTGTGCTGTTGAACGCCACAAACAGCCCGACCCCATCATCAACGAATAAATGCAGATCGCTGTGGAACCATTGTGTGTCACCACCGTGTGCGATGACCCTGTGGCCGTTGTAGTTGTCCTCGTAGAACCCGAGGAGCATGCGGTTGACTCGCGGCAGAATCGTGAGTGCCGTATCGTGCATATATCGGGCGGTTTCGGGCTTGAGGATCTGCTCTGTGCCGTACTGGCCATTTTGTAAGTGGGCCACCATGAAATGCGCCATGTCGGCACCGGTCGATGTCAGGCTTCCAGCCGGCGCGGGCCCAACGATTTCGACGGGCTTGCTGGGCAAGGACGCGACGGCGTAAGCCTTCGAGAGTTCGGCTTTGAACCGTTCCGGCAGCGGCTGACGAAACGTGGAATTTCGCATCTGCAGCGGCCCGAACAGATGCTGATCGAGGTAATCATCAAAGGCTTGGCCCGAAGTCCGCGCGACAATGTAACCCGCGAGTGCCGTTGCATAGTTGGAGTAAGCTGGTGTCTCACCGGGCGGAAAAATCCGCGACGGTACGTAGCGTTTGAGAAACTCGCCTAGTGGAGCAATGTCATCACCTGCAACGCCGATGAGACCTATGAGGCGCTCCTCGAACCCGGCCGTGTGGGTCATGATGTTGCGTAAGGTGATCGGTTTGCCATCGCGCGCCGGGATCGAAAAGTCCAGGTAGCGATTGACGTCGGTATCGAGATCGAGTTTGCCCTGCTCTACCAACTGCATCACCGCCGTCCAGGTGAAGAGCTTGGAGACCGAGCCGACCCGGAACAAAGTGCGCTCTGCGTCCACAGGTTTGTGCGACTCGACGTCCGAATACCCGTAGCCAACCTGAGCCACCGTTTCGCCGTTCTTGACCACGACAACGACCGCACCGGCAACATCACCTTGCAGTAGGGCTTCCGGTATGAAGCCATCGAGCCACGCGCCCACATCGGTCGCGGTGAGCGAATGCGCCTCTATAGGTGGCGCGTCCGCAGGTGTAGCCGCTCTCGACGAGGCCGCCGAGATGGCTATGAGCGTTGCGCAAGCAAGAATCGACGCCGGTGGACGCATAGGTACCTCTAGTTGACTGACGCTTCGGCAAACACTCCGCCGCGTGTAGACAGCGTATTGTAATGTCCTAAGCGGACACGCAATTGATGTCGAACGGTCGGAATCGCGTGACGAACGGTCGGTTCTCATAGTCTGCGGATAGCACCTCCGCCGGGGATTTCTGCGGTATTCTGTATGCCCGTGATGGTGTTACTTCGGAAGGCTGATGACGCAGATGGTGGCGGCGGATAAACCTCCGGCGTTGATGCAACCGGCCAAGTCGGACTCGAGCTATTGGATCTGCCAGTTGGGCGGCTGGGGGATCTACAGCCTGACGAAAATAATCGGGTTCATCACGGTGGATCAGACCCCGTGGGCAAACGCCACCGTGACGGTTTTGCTTCTCAGCATCGCCGGTATGGGCCTCACTCACTGGCTGCGCGATTTCATGCGGCGACACGGCTGGAGCACGTTGGGTACGCGCAAGCTGGCGTTACGAGGTCTTGCGGCGAGCTTCGCCCTGGCGACTCCTCTCGCCGTCGTGACCTCATTCACGTCGATAGGCGCGCTGCAGGTCCAGCTGACGTCGATCGAAACCCTCCCCGCGCCTTTCGGCCTCGACCTGGTTCCCCTGATCACAATATCGATAAATCTCGTGAACTGGGCGTTCGTCTTCGCAACCTGGCTGATTGTCTATTTTACGACCCTCGGCGTACGCCAGCACAAAGGCGCGGCGCTGCGTCAGTCCGAGTTGGCAAGAGCATTGCAACAGGCCGAATTGCGCCTCTTGAAATCGCAACTGAACCCGCACTTCCTGTTTAACGCACTCAACACTGTGCGCTCCTTGATCGCGGACGATCCGGCGCGAGCCCAGCATGCGGTGACCCGACTCGCGAATACGCTGCGCTATACGTTGGGCGCCGGCCAGAATGACCTGGTGTCACTGTCGCGGGAGCTGGAGATCGTCGCCGACTATCTGGAGATCGAGAAGATGCGGTTCGAGACGCGCCTCACGATCGAGCGTGAGATTGCCGCCGATGCCGGTGACGCACAGATTCCAGTCATGTTGCTGCAGACCGTGGTTGAGAACGCGATCAAACATGGGATTGCCGAGCTTCCGGCCGGCGGAGTACTGCGAATCTCAGCTGTTTTACAAGGCGGCGTGCTCGTTCTGAACGTCGAGAACCCGCGCCCGGCCCCCTCATCCACTCCGGAGCGGGAAGGTACGGGCCTGAGGAACGCCGAGGAGCGGCTGCGTCTTCTCTTTGATGCCAGGGCGAGCCTGGAACTCGATTTATCGCAACCCGAGCGGGCGACGACCCGTATCCGGATTCCGCAGCATCCATGAAAGCGCTCATCGTCGACGACGAGCCCCCCGCGCGCCGTGAATTACGCCGGCTGTTGTCTGACTTCTCCTGGATCGAGATCGTCGGCGAGAGCGGCAATATTGCGGAAGCCGCGGCACAGGTCGAGGCGCTGTCTCCCGCACTGCTGTTTCTGGATATTCAGATGCCGGGCGGCTCGGGTTTCGACCTGCTGACGCGCCTCGAGCATCTGCCGCAGGTCATCTTCACCACCGCACACGATGAGCACGCGGTGCGTGCATTCGAAGTCAACGCGCTCGACTACTTACTCAAGCCCATCGACCCGGCGCGTCTCTCAGCCGCCCTGTCGCGGCTGAAAAATGAGAATGCCGCGCCGACCGGGACGCCACCGCCGGACGCCCCCCTGCAACAGCTTTTCCTCCGCGACGGCTCCCAGTGCTGGTTCGTACCACTGCGCGAGGTACGATTACTGACTTCGGAAGGTAACTACGTCCGCTTGTCATGGGGGACGCGGCGACCCTTGCTCGGCCGAGCCTTGTCAACGATTGAGCGCCGGTTGGATCCGCAACGCTTCTTTCGAGCCAACCGCCAACAGGTCATCAACCTCGATTTCATCGAGACGGTTGAGATGGGGGTCAATGGGCGGCTGCACGTGCAATTGCGTGACGGCCCCGAAGTGGAGATTTCCCGACGGCAGGCCCAACTGTTCAGATCGCAGATGAGCATTTGAAGGCGTGCTACGCCAGCGCGAAACCCTCGCCCCGGAACGCTCGACTCACACGCCGCCGCTCAACGTTTGCGCCCTCGCCCCTGGCGAGCTGCGGGCGGGCTCGACTTCGTGCGCCCGACCCGCAGGCCATCCCCATGGAGCGACATGAGGGATTCCATCAGGCTCTCCTCCGCGCTCGAGCACACCGCGAGCACCGTAGCTTCCTCGCAACCCTCGGCGACATAAGCATGACCCATGTTGCTGTCAACATAGATCGACTCACCTGATTTGAGAATAACGGGATCGTAGAATGAGGTATGCACGGTGATGGCACCCTCGAGCACATAGATATATTCCTCGCCCGAGTGTTGCACCAGGTCGCCAAACTCCGCCAGGCTTTTGGCGCGAATCCGCGCGATGACCGGAATCATGCGCTTCTGGCGCAACTCCGGGCACATGTAGTAGTAATCGTAGTTCTTGGTGTTGACTCGAACCGCGTCCGCGAGGAGACCCAGGCTGCGCCGCGCGGTGACGGTCGGATCCGCGCCCGGGTTGCGGGCCGGATCGGCGAACAATTCCGCCAACGGAATTTTCAAGCCTTCGCTGACCTGCAGCAGCTTGTCATAAGTGAGGGTGAGGCGATCGTGCTCCACCTTCGAGAGCGTCGACACGGGGATCCCGGTTCGTTCGCACATTTCCTTCAGTGTCCACCCCTTACGAGCGCGCAGATCCCGCAGTAGCAGGCCCAGTGTGGGACGGTCAGCCTTCATGTCCATGGGGACAGAATACAGTGAGCGCCCCCGGGGTCAAAGGCTCCGCCGGGCTCGATGCGCCCCGTCATGCCACTTAGTTGCCCATTAGAAAGTTTCACTTGTTAATTCTCTAATCAGGAATACACTTGCCTAGATAAGACAACAAGACGGGTGGGGAGTGAAATCAGGGCAAACCTTTTTTCTGAGCCGACGCCGCTGCCTCGCTGGTGCCTTGGGCTCCGCGGTCGCCGCCGTCTGCGCCGCACCGGCGCTGGTCTCGACCGCGAGCGCGGCGGCACGGCGTGGCGCCCAGCGTGACCGCGTCCGGCCGGAAGACGCCCGGCGCAACTACTCGAAGAGCTGGCAACCACAAACGACCCAGGTGGAGAAAAAATCATGACGAGCACAACCCGACGGTGGGCCGGGCGAGTTTCGCTGTGCACGGCCGCCATCATCTCGATCCCCGCGGCCCTGGCGCAGGAAACGGACGATAAAGGCGGCCCGGTGCGGCTCGAGGAGATCGTCGTCACCGCGACGAAGCGATCCGAGGTCTTGCAAGACGTCCCGGTTGCGATCACCGCCATCACGGCGGCAGACATCGAGGCACGCGGCTTCACCAACTACAGCGACTACATCAACACTGTCCCGAACATGTTCATGCAGGACCTGGGTCCTGGCGCCGGTACGCGCATCTACATTCGCGGCCTGGTCGCCGAGGGCGGCTCGGGATTTCCCGTGGCCACTTATTTCGGCGAAGCGGTGACCAGTGTGCTCACCAACAACGGTGGCTTCGCGAACCTGCGCCTGGTGGACATCGATCGGGTCGAAGTGCTGCGGGGCCCGCAGGGCACGCTGTTCGGCGCCAACTCGCTGGCCGGCGTATTGCGCATAGTACCGAACGCTCCGGATCTGAACGAATTCCAGGTGAATGTCGACGCCCGCGGCTGGTCCACGGCGCATTCGGACAACGGCAGCGAGCACTTTGAGGGCGTCATCAACCTTCCGATCGTCAGCGACCGGCTCGCGGCCCGCTTGGTCGCATACCAGGATCACATCGCCGGCTTTCTGGACAACGTGGTTCCCGCGGCGGCACCGTTCGACTACAGCGCCGGATTCGGGGCGCCCGCCGGCACGCTGGTGATCCCGGGGCATGCCGCCTTCACGCGCAAGGACATCAACTCAGAGGATACGTGGGGCGCACGGGGCGCCGTAACCTGGAAACCCACCGACTCACTCCACTTGGATCTGAGCTATGTGGCCCAGGAAGTCCGCTTGAATTCCGAGGCAGGCGCGCAACCGGCCTTCGGTGACTACGTGATACAGCGGCCCCTGGACCTCTATGGGCGCGGCGAACAGACGGAACAGCAGCGAGTCGGTCAGTTCGTGGTCGGTTACGACTGGAGCGCCGTCTCGTTCACTTCAGCCACCGCCTACACGCGCCTCGAACGCTACCAGGCCGAGGACATCGGCTTCCTCGCCGCCGCCGCCGGCTTGGGCCCGCAGCTGTGGGCCTTACAGGATCGCAGCAAAGGCGAGTCGTTCACCCAGGAATTTCGCGCACAATCCCGCGGCGACGCGCCGTTCCAGTGGCTGGCCGGCTACTTCTACACCAATACGAATTTCGACCTCGGGCAATACGTACCCGACTACTCCTGCCCCACCTGCCTGCCCGAAGTGCTCTATGGTCAGCCCTTCGCGATCCGGACCATCGGCACCACGACCGGTGAAAAGCAGAGGCAACAATCCGTGTTCGCCGAAGCCAGCTACAGCATCACGTCGCAGTGGACGCTCGGAGCCGGGGGCCGCTATCTCAGGGACTACCTGGAGTCCTTGAGTCCCGCGGCCGAGGGTCTCCTCGTCGGCGGCACCGAGGCCGCATCTCCCCCGGTGGGCGGTCGCAATTCCATCTTCAATCCTTCCGGCTACATCCGCTTCAAAGCCAACCAGGATATGACCTACTACCTGCAGGCCGCCCGCGGATTCCGCAGCGGTACGCTCAACCAAACACTGGCATACGATCCCAATGGTCCGTGCGGTGCGACCGCCAAGGCCGACGGCGTGGTGCCGCTGACGGACCCCGACTCATTGTGGACCTATGAATTGGGGTTGAAGTCCACCTGGGCCGACGGTCGGATCGGAGCCAACGCTGCAGTCTTCCACCAGAAATGGAAAGGTGTGCAGCTCGCCGCCACCCAACCTTGCGGGTTCAACGGCACGGTCAACGGTGGCGATGCTTCGGGCAACGGGGCCGAGCTGGAAATGACAGCGCGGCTCTCCAAAGCTTGGAGCGCCAACCTGACCGCATCGTACGTCTATAACAAGTTCGATAGCGTGAACCCGGGCGTTGGTTACATCATCGGCGAGCGCGTTCCCGGCGCCCCCGAAGAGAACGCGAGCGCCGGACTGCAATACAACTTCCCGCTGCGCAATAGTTGGAACGGCTATGCCCGGGCGGATTATACGTACGTGGGAGACGTCCACTACGTGTTTGGGACTGGAGCGACCGCCACTCCCTACCTGCAAGGCGGCTACGGACAGACGAATCTGCGCCTGGCGTTCCAACACCGGCAGGTCGGAGTCGATCTGTACGCGCGCAATCTGACTGATAAGCGCGCCGCCGCATCGACCGCCGATCCGACCCAGGGAGGCTACGTCTATATGCTGCGACCCCGCGAGATAGGAGTCGAGGTGCGCTACTCGTTCGACAAGCCCCTCGAGAGTCGGCGCTAGATGGTGAATGACGATGGCAGAATTGCCTTACCCCTACCTGGTGTTCCTGGGCGATACGACCGAGCCGATTTTTGCCAAGACCGCCTTCGGGCTGCGCGATTGGGCACCAGAGCGTTGCATCGGCGAATGGTCGTGTAACGGCGGCACTGTAACGACCGGCCTGCCGCGGCTTTCCCCGAGGCAGGCCCGTGAGCGGGGCGCGCGTGGCCTTGTAGTTGGTGTAGCCAACTTCGGTGGGGTCATCCAGGAAAACTGGCTCCCGTCATTGCTCGAAGCTCTGGAGGCCGGGCTCGACATTGTGTGTGGAATGCATGCGCGGCTCCGAGATGTGGAGCCGCTACGGACGACCGCCGAACGACTAGGGCGACGATTAATCGATGTCCGCGTACCTCCGACCAACATACCGGTGGCGAGCGGACGCAAGCGCACTGGGAAACGCCTTCTGACAGTCGGCACTGACTGCGCGCTCGGCAAGAAATACAGTGCCCTCTCCATCGCACGCGCGTTCACCGAGCGCGCAGTGCCCGTCGACTTTCGCGCCACGGGGCAGACAGGCATCCTGATCTCCGGCCGCGGCATCCCCATGGATGCGGTGGTCTCCGACTTCGAGGCTGGAGCCGCGGAGATGTTGAGTCCGGATGCTCCACCGCAACATTGGGATGTCATTGAAGGACAGGGATCGCTCTTCCACCCCTCGTATGCCGCAGTGTCGCTGGGGCTCCTGCACGGGAGCCAGCCCGATGTGCTCGTCGTGTGTCACCAGGCTGGGCGCGAGCATGTGCTGGGTCATTCCGACTATCCCCTGCCCACGATCGAGGAAACCATCGATCTCAACCTGCGGCTGGGACGCCGCACCAACCCCGCGATCCGCTGTGCCGGGGTGAGTCTGAACACTTCAAAGCTCGAGTCCGCGGCGGCGCGTAAGCTGCTGGCCAGTGAAGCGCAACGGTTAGGCCTCCCCGTGGCCGATCCGATTCGCGGCGGCCCTGAATTCCACCAACTCGTCGATGCCTGTCTGGCGTAAGTCGCACGGAGCCTCCTATGTACGTCATGAAGAGACTGACCGCTATTTTCCTGGGGCTTCTGGCCACCGTCGTGGGAGCGCAGGAAGCCCCAACACCTGAGCCTCGAGCGGCCGCGCCCACGGTGGCCCTGACGGCAGAGGACGTCGACGCCTGGCTCGACGGTTACATGCCTTATGCCCTGCAGACGGGTGACATCGCGGGAGCCGTCGTCGCGGTCGTGAAAGATGGCAAGGTCCTGACCGAGCGCGGTTACGGGTTCTCGGATGTCGCGCAGCGCACGCCGGTCGACCCGAAACAAACGCTTTTCCGACCCGGGTCCGTTTCCAAGTTGCTCACCTGGACGGCGGTGATGCAGTTGGTCGAGCAGGGCAAGATCGACCTGGATGCGGACATCAACAAGTACCTCGACTACCAGATCCCGGCGCGTGACGGCAAACCCGTCACCATGCGCAACCTCATGCAGCACACGGCGGGCTTCGAGGAGCAGGCCAAGGGCATCATATCGGAGGATCCTAACGCTCCTGCCTTCGAAGTCCTGTTGAAACAATGGGTGCCCGAGCGGGTGTTCGACGCAGGCACCACGCAGGCCTACTCCAACTACGGCGCCTCTCTCGCCGGCTACATCGTGCAGCGCGTGTCCGGTGAGTCGTTCGACGCCTATATCGAGAAACATATCTTCGAGCCCCTGGATATGAAGTACTCGAGCTTCCGCCAACCGCTGCCGGCGCAACTCGTGCCGCTGATGTCGAAGGGCTATCGCGTCGCCTCCGGCGAGCCGGGCAAGTACGAGATCGTGGGGCCGGCGCCGGCCGGCTCCCTGGCCTCGCCCGCAGAAGACATGGCGCACTTCATGATCGCGCACCTGCAGGACGGCGAGTACAACGGCAAGCGGATTCTGACGGCGGCGACGGCCCGGCAGATGCATGACAGCCCTCTTACCCTGTTGCCGCCTTTGAACCGGATGGAGCTGGGCTTCTTCGAGACCAACATCAATGGCCGCGAGGTTATCGCCCACCTCGGCGACACCGAGTATTTCCATACGTCGCTGCACCTTTTCCTCGCCGAGGGAGTCGGCTTCTACGTCTCCTTCAACAGTCCGGGCAAACAGGGTGCCGCCGGCGGCCTGCGCACCGCGGTGTTCCAGGCCTTCGCCGATCGCTATTTCCCAGAGACGCAGCCGCAGGCGCTCGTGGATGCGCAGACCTCGGCCGCGCACGCCGCGCTGCTGAAGGGAAGCTGGGTGAACTCACGCGGCTCGCGCAGCAGCTTCATGTCCGCTCTCGATCTCATCGGACAGACGCAGCTCGGGCTCAACGCCAAGGGAGGTCTGCTGGCTCCCTTCCCCGGGTTGAACGGCCTGCCGCGGCAGTGGGTCGAAGTTGCGCCCTTCATCTGGCGCGACTTGAACAGCCACGAGCGGCTCGGGGCCAAGGTGGTCGATGGGAAGGCCGTCCGCTTCAGTATCGACCTGCTCTCCCCCTTCATGGTGTTCGAGCGCCCCGCCTGGTATCGCAACAGTAGCTGGCTGCGGCCGGTGTTCTTCGCCAGTGTCGCCGCCTTGTTCCTGACAGCGCTGTTCTGGCCGATTACCGCCATCACCCGGCGGCAATTTGGCTCGCGGCTGACATTGGACGCGCCGGCGCTACGCGCATACCGCCTCAGCAAAATTGGCGCGACGGCGATTGTCGCGGGCACTGCCGCCTGGGCCGCGCTGCTCGGCATGATGTTGACACGCAACACCCTATTGAGCGGCGGCACCGACGGGCTGCTACGGCTGATCGAGCTGTTCGGCATAGTCGCATTCGTGGGCGGTTTCGTCTGTATGTTGATGAACCTGCGAGCGGTATGGACGGGGACCCGTCGTTGGCCGGCAAAGACCTGGAGTGTGGTGCTGAGTCTGTCGGCATTTTTCGTGCTGTGGGTTGCCTTCGTATTCAACCTGATCAGTCTCGGGGTGAACTACTGATGGCCGCCCTGCAGCTCTGCGTCGCCGTGGAGCAGGTGGAGCTGTCCGCCCCGTTTCGTATCTCGGGATTCGTGTTCGAGCGACAGGACATTGTCGTAGTGACCCTTCGCGACGGCTCTCACCAGGGTCGTGGCGAGGCGTCCGGGGTCTACTACCTGAAAGATGACTCCCAGAAAATCGTCGCGACCCTCGAAGCCCACCGCGCCCAGATCGAGCGCGGCATCGACCGCGAGTCGCTACAGCAGTTGCTGCCTCCGGGCGGAGCGCGCAACGCCGTCGATTGCGCGCTCTGGGAGCTCGATGCAGCCCGCGCCGGACGAATGGTCTGGGAGCTCGCGGGCTTGCGCGCGGCCAATTCACTGGTGACGACTTTTACCTTGGGCGCGGACGAACCCGCGGCAATGGCGGAGGGTGCCCGTAAATATCTCCACGCTCGCGCTTTGAAGTTGAAACTGACAGGCGAGCTCGATCTCGATATGGCCCGGGTGCGGGCCGTGCGTGCGGCACGGCCCGGTGCCTGGATCGGTGTGGACGCCAACCAGGGCTATCGCATTGACGCGCTCAACAGCCTGATACCGGTATTGGTCGAGGCAAACGTGTCCTTGCTGGAGCAGCCGCTGGCTCGCGGACGCGAAGCCGATCTGCAAGGCTATGTCTCGCCGGTGCCAATTGCCGCGGACGAAAGCGCCCTCTGCCTCGCGGATATGCCCGGACTCGCGGGTCGTTTCGACGTGGTCAACATCAAACTCGACAAATGTGGTGGCCTCACAGAGGCGCTCGCCATGGCGCATCGGGCGCGCGAGCTGGGACTCAAGGTCATGGTCGGAAACATGGTCGGCACGAGCCTGGCGATGGCCCCGGGCTTCGTCGTGGGACAACTTTGCGACGTAGTCGACCTCGACGGCCCCACGTTTCTCAAACGCGATCGCACCCCTGGCGCTACGTACGCCGATGGCAAGATCTGGTGCGGGGACGATGTTTGGGGCGGCCCGTCGTCCCAGCCGGCATGAGCGACACGGTCGCGGCCGCTCCGCCGCAGCCGACCTGGTTCGGTCAGCCGAAGGGCCTGACGATCCTGTTTCTAACGCAGATGTGGGAGCAGTTCTCCTACTACGGCATGCGTGCGCTGCTGGTCTATTACATGACCCGCGAGCTGCTGTTAGGTCAGGAGAAGTCGTCCCTCATCTACGGCGCCTACACGGCGACAGCGTATTTCACACCCATCTTCGGCGGAATTATCGCGGATCGCTGGCTCGGCAAACGGCGTGCGGTGATCGTGGGTGCCGCTACCATGGCCGCGGGACATTTTATGATGTCCTTCGACGCCCTCTTCTACGTAGCCCTCGCCACGATCGCCTTGGGTAATGGGCTGTATCTGCCGAGCCTGCCGAGCCAGATCAACGACTTGTATGCGGCCAGCGACCCGCGACGCGCTCGCGCTTACAACATCTATTACGTCGGTATCAACCTGGGGGGCTTCCTCGCACCTCTGGTGTGCGGAACACTCGGCGAGATCTACGGCTGGCATGTAGGATTCGCCGCGGCAGGTGTCGGCATGTTGGCCGGCCTCGCGATCTATCTCCTCGGCAGCGCCTATCTACCCCACCGGGAACCACTCCCCGCACGCGTTGTATCCACCGGCTCCGCGTCCACCAGCTCTGCACAAGCGCACGCCGAGAGGCGCCGCAACCGCTCGACATTCACTCTGCTGTTCGGCATCGGCATCGCTGTCACAGTCTTTCGCGGCGCCTACGAGCAGGTCGGCAACACGGTGGCTCTCTGGTCGGACATTGGCGTCACACGCCAGGCCGGCTCGCTGATTATTCCCGTGACATGGTTCCAGTCCCTCAACCCGATGTTGGTGTTCCTCATGACCCCAGCGCTCCTGGCATACTGGCGCAGACGCGCCGACCGAGGCTTCGAGCCGCCGGCAACGCGTCGGATGGCCCTTGGAGCACTCATTGTGGCCGTATCGTATGCACTCCTCGCGGGAGTTGCCGCCCACGCCGGTCAAGAGCGGGTCAATTGGCTCTGGCTGGTCCTGTTCTTCGCCATTTTCACTTTCGGCGAGTTGCACATCCTCCCGACCGGGCTGGGTCTGTTCGCGCGCCTTGCCCCACCGCGCTTTGCCGCCACCACCGTGGCCGCCTGGTTCCTGGTGATGTGTACTGGCAACCTGTGCGCGGGAGCAGTCGGCACCCTGTGGAGCTCGACGTCGCACGCCACTTTTTTTGCCCTTCTTGCGCTACTGGCAACAGTGGCTGCCCTCCTATTGCTTACGCTGGGCCGCCTCACCGGGCACCCCGACATCCAACAGGCCGACAAACCATGAGACCAGCCATGACACGAGCCAAGAGACCAGCCCGGTCACGACCCGCGAATCGGCTCACCGGCACCGCGGCCGCCCTGTTGGTTTCCGCCTTCGCATGCGCGGCACCCCCGTCCGGATTCGAGCACCGGGTAGCGACCCTGCGCGCGCAGGCCGGCATCCCGGGTATGGCCGTGGCGATCGTCGAAAACGACGCCGTCACGTTTGCCAAAGGCTTTGGTACCCAGGCGCTGGGTAAACCCGAAGCCGTCGATGCCGATACCCTGTTTCAAACAGGCTCGACCGGCAAGGCTTTCACCGTTGCCGCCCTGGGCATCCTGGTGGACGCAGGCAAACTCTCCTGGGACGACAAAGTCACCGACCGGTTGCCCGGCTTCCAGATGTATGACCCCTGGGTCACTCGCGAGATGACCATCCGCGACCTGCTGGTCCATCGCAGCGGCCTCGGACTGGGCGAAGGCGACCTGCTCTTCGTGCCGCGCACGAATCTCAGCCGCACCGAGTCGGTGAGACGGTTGCGGTATCTGAAGCCTGCAACCAGCTTTCGCAGTGGCTTTGCCTACGACAACGTTCTCTACATGGTGGCCGGCCAACTCATCGAGGCTGTGACGGGCGAGACGTGGGAGAAATTCACCGCCGAGCACGTGCTACGGGCGGCCGGTATGTTGCATTCCACGACCTCCGAGGAAGCACGGTTGGCCACCGTAAACCGGGCCCAACCCCACGCGCGGATGAACGGCGGACTACGCGGCGCCGGCGACCAGGAGCTCCTCGACGAGCGCGACGGCCTAGGCCGCAACGGCGCGCCAGCGGGCGGCTTGGCGGTCAGCGCGAATGACATGGCGCGCTGGCTGCTGATTCAACTTCACGATGGAGAGTTGCCCGAACATTCGGGTCGCTTGTTTTCCGAGGCCGCGCACCGTGAGATGTGGACGCCGGTCGTCCCGCAACCAATATCTCCAAAGTCGGGAGTGCTAAAGCCGACGGAGCCAAAGTTTAGCGAGTACGCACTCGGTTGGGATGTCCAGGAATACCGGGGCGCGAAGATCGTGTGGCACGGGGGTGCGGTATTCGGGTTTCTCACAGCCGTGGTGCTGATACCGGACAAACACGTCGGATTCGCCATCGAGATCAACAGCGAGGACCGCGAAGTCGTCCTAGGCCTGATGTACGAACTCCTGGATCACTACCTGGGCTTGCCGAAGACGGACTGGCCCGCCATCTACCGGGCGGAGACGCAACGCAAGGTCGCCGAAGCCCTGACCGAACTCGCCAAGCAGACCGCGCAGCCGGCCGCGGTAGGTCCCTCCCTACCGTTGGAACGTTACGCGGGCACCTACACCGACGCCTGGTACGGCAATATCGAAATCACGGTGGTGAACGGCAAGCTGACAATCGATTTTAAATCCACCCCCCGGATGACAGGCACACTCGAACACTGGCAGTACGACAGCTTCGTTACTCAGTTCACCGACAAATCCATCGAGCCCGCTCATGTGACTTTCAACCTCGACGCCGACGGCAAGGTCGAGCGCATCAGCCTCAAGGCGGTATCGCCCCTCGCCGACTTCAGCTATGACTATCAGGACCTGACGTTCACGCCTGCGAAACCCGGGCAACGCTCATGACACTCTCTGGCGACAACCTGCCGACTTGCGTTATCGTATCCCAGCCACAGACGGGCGCATAACAAAAAGGAACGACCATGCGCGGGCCTCTCATCCTGGTTCTGCTGACCCTCGCTTTGCCGCCCCGGCTGGTACACGCGGAGGCTTTTGACGCCGCCAAGGCGTTCGG
>JAQGOE010000070.1 GCA_028293725.1 Gammaproteobacteria bacterium
TACGTAGGATTCGCGTGGGTTGTGCGCACGATGATCTACACGTCGGACATGAGCATTCGCAACACGGGCTGTTTGCTGCACGGATCGAAAGAAGAAACAGGATATTCTGATCGCGCTGAGAGCGTTGCGCCCGCATGCGAACTGCGTGAAAATAACAATAGGCTCACGACGATCCGGATCAAGCAGGACGAGGCATGGCTATGACGATACTCAAGCGCGACACGCACTACCACACCTACGCCGACTATCTCACGTGGTCTCGCGATTATGGCGATGAGTTGATCAATGGTTCCGCCTATGTCAGAGAGCCGCCGTGCCCCTCCCGGCCGCACCAAGAGATTGTCGTTGAACTCTGTCGCCAGGCAGCCAATGCACTCGAAGACAAACCCTGCCGCGTATACGTCGCTCCGTTTGACGTGCGCTTACCCAAGTCCACCGAAGAGGACGACCAAGTCGATACCGTGGTGCAGCCCGATGTTTTCATCGTTTCCGACCTCAAGAAGATCGATGCGCGCGGTGTGCGCGGTGCCCCCGATTGGGTCGCGGAGGTCCTCTCACCGAGCACCGCCAGGCACGACCAGACCGTTAAGCTTTCCGCTTACGAGCGAGCCGGCGTCCGCGAAGTCTGGCTCATAGATCCCGTCGATCGCACACTGACTATTTACCAGCTCGAGGCGGGATATTACGGACGCCCGACCACTCTCGAACTCAAAGGACGAACACAACTCACGGCCGTTCCTGGCGTCACCATTGATTGGGCCCGCGTGCTTGCCAAGATGTCGTAAAGGTTGGTGTCGCCGAACAGATGCGATTCTGGCGCCCGTCATTTCTGGCGCGCTCTTGGATAAAGGTTGGACACCAGCACACCTCTATGTGTTGTTCGCAATTCCGCCGGGTTGGATAATGGCCCTCGACCTGGGCGCCGCTCCTGCCGAGCCAGCATAAACCCTACAGGGATCTCAGGAATTCGATGATCGATTCCTGATCCGCCTGACTTTGTTTGTCGAAACGCTTTGTAACGTCGGTCGCTTCGCCGCGGTGACGGAGGATGGCATCGCGAAACGTCAGTGATGCCCCGTCATGCATTAGTGTCGTGTGCATGCGGACGCCCCACAGGGGTGCGGTGCGAATTCTGTTGACGCTGGCCGCAAAGTCTTTTTGGGAAAACTCCTTCCACTGAGCCTTGTACACTTGTTTTCCGTAGTGCTCTTCCATGGCCACGGCGATGCCGTCGCCGGTGCCAACATCGTGCAACAGGTAGTCACTGTACGGATGAAAAGTTCTGTTTCCGAGGGCGTCGGGAATTGTGAATTTGCCACCATTGATAAGCGTGCCCGGGGGCGCGGTCGTTAACGTTGAAACATGACAGCTGCTGCAACCGATAGCGGCGAACAGTGTCTCGCCGGCCCTGGCCTCGGGAGTGCCGGCTCGCTCGACGTCGCGCGCAGGTGCTTTGGTCGCACGTATGAAACGTGCGAAATGGTCGAGATCCGACAGACCGTCCGGCCCCGGCCTGTCGTTCGGCTCGGCGACGGTATTGCACAGGTTGGTGACTTCATCCGGAAACAGGCGGTTGGTAATCCCGATTTCATTCAGGTAAGCATCGCCAGAGAAAGACAGCAGGCTCGCCTGCTGACTCTTCCAGCCGAAGCGGCCAACGCGAGTTTCGCCCGGAGACTCGAGGACGGGCACACGCAGAGCGAGCCCGCAGATCTTGCCGTGACTCTGCTTGCACTGTTTGTCCGAAATTGCGATGAGCGTCGAATCGTCGACCGCCTCGACAAAACCGTCTCCGAGCAGGCCCACTGAGCGGCGCAAGGTACGAATAGTCTCCGTATCCGGCATCCGTTCCTGAATCTCGACACCGGGAAAGGCGGCGTTGGGGCAGATGGCTCGCTGGTTCACCAGGGTGCGTCCCTTGATGACTTCCGATCCGCGGTTGATTGGGATTTCGGGGGTCTGGAATTGGCCCTGCGGCCCTTTGTGACCGACGCGCAGCTCCGTAACCTGACTCACGCCGCCGGAAACCGGACTTTGATGGCACTCGCGGCAGGACTGGCCGTTGAAGAGCGGACCGAGCCCGTTAGAGACCTCTTCGAACTGCTCGAACTTGGCCTCGTCAGCCTGGTGCGTCTGATTGTCCACCACACCGTTGGTCGCGTTATCGAAGCCAACCGGCGCCCCGAGGATCTGCGGAACGGGTTTGGTGTTCGGCGACTGCCCCTGGTGGGTCACGGTCGAGCTCGTCGAGCAGGCTCCGAGAAAGATGAGGGGACTGCAAAATGCAAGGGCCTTCAAGGTCTTCATAAATGACTCCCTGGGCTGCCCACCTATGAATCTATCCCCGTTTCGACCGAGCGGCAAACCGGGTCTGACCGGCCCTCTGGAGCGTACTTTGGGCTTATGCTTGGCCGGAATTGTTGCGGCCGCGCGTCCGGGTCGCCTGCCACGCCTGAACGCGAACGCCTAAGTGACAACCGATGACTGGATCGCAATCCCGGGCAGCAGTAGCTTCGTGATCAGTGTCTCCGCCGCGACATCCAGTATTTGTTTCTTTTGCTCCTCGGTTAGCGGCTTGGTGAATGACAGGCGCTGGTCGATATGCTCGAGGCCGGCATCGTCTCGCGACCATCGCAGTCCGACCGTAACTTTCCCTAATGACCAGTCGTTGCTGACCGCGTGCTTGCGCAATGCGATCGCGGTACAGGCGCCGAGGCTCGCGAGCAATAGCTCGCGCGGAGCAAATCCGGCGTCGCTACCGCCCGCGGAAGCCGTGGCATCGGCCGTCATGTGATGGTGTCCTGAGACGATCTGCTGGACGTGCTGATGTTCATTGATTACGGTGACGTAGGCCATAAAGTGTTCCTTTCGGTGTCAGAAATTTCAGACGGTCTACACAGCACCTATCAGCAATACTCGCACTCGCCCCGCGTTGTCGATCTCGTCGATTGCGAGGGGGCAAAGCGGGCGAGAAAGAGCCAGATTATGGCCCGGCTGTTACGCGATCGCCGCCCGTAATGGTCGCCAGAACGCTTTCGGGTTGCATGGGAGCTCGATCCGCCCTCCAGGCGACGTGGAGATCCGGCCGGGCAATACACAGTGCGTGTCGATAGGGCTGGGGAATCCGGCCAAAGTCAATATCCAACAGTGTGAGCGGAATATGCCACCTGCCGGCCTCGGCAACCAACGAGCCGACTTCGACGGATGGATCGAACCGCAGCAGAGTGAATTCGGGGCCCAGCAGGTCGTATAAGGAGCGGCCATCGGGGAGCCAAAGGTGCGGCAGGCGACAACCTGGCACCGTTGACGGCGAATAGTCGTACATTGAATAGCTGGGGGCGGGCTCTCCATCGTAAATGATGAGCGGAGAATTCACGTAGAAGTAGCCATAGTTAAGCCCTGCGCATGCGAATTGTTGCACATGCAAGTTGTACGCGGCATCTCCGATGCGCTTGCGCACCGCCGCTCCCTCAGATGAGGGATCGTCAACGCTCCGTGGTATCGACGACCGTTCCGCGATCGCCCCCATCGCGTGGCGCATGGCGAAACGGGACACCTGCTCGGTGATCGGGAGCCGCTCAATCTCGTAGCCGTCGAGAATAGAGGATGGCGCCCAGCCGTTCAGGTGCGCCGCGAGTTGCCAGGAGAGGTCCATTGCGTCGGCAATGCCCGCATTCATCCCATATCCCGCATACGGCACCCACAGATGTGCCGCATCGCCACAGATGAAGACACGTCCATCCCGCAGCTTGTCCACGACGAGTCTGCGACCGATCCAATCCTCCTTCGCCAACAACTCGTACGCGAACGACTCGTCGACTCCTAGCAGCAGACGAATACACGCATCACGGTCCGCTGCGTCAAAATCCGGCTCCCCCGGTAGCAGGTAGTTATGGAGCAGCCACAGCTCCTTGCCGTCGATGGCAACGAGGTTCCCCGCACGCTCGGGCGTGTACAGATAGCTCATCCAGGCATTCGGTTTGGTTACGATGTCGATCAGGCGTGGTGCACGGATGAAGCTCGACTGAACACGCTGTACTACGTCATCCCCGTGCAGGTTGGCCCCGATCGCTTTTCTTGCAAGCGAACGTCCGCCATCGCATCCAACAACATACTCGGCAGTGACTTCGAAGCTCTCGCCAGTCCTCGCGTTTCTGCCAAGTAGCCGGGCACTCGCAGTGTCCTGGCGGATTTCCTCGACGCGACAATCGTTCAGTATGCGAATTCGTTCGCATGCTGCGGCTTCGGCGTAGAGAATGGGCTCGAAATAGATCTGGTTGACACGGTGGGCCGGTTCCGGCGTCGGCCACCATCCATCCGGACCGCTTTTGTCAGTATAACGGGTGCGTCGGCAGGGTAGGTGGATACGAGTCAACTCATACCCGGTGGCGCGCGTACGGACAGTCACGTCGTTGGGATAGTCGTCGGGCAGCCCTGCCGCCCGTAGGCGCTCGACAAACCCCAGGCGACGAAACGTTTCCATCGTGCGGGACGCAATGTGGTTGCATTTGACACTCGGAGGCTCTCCCGCCGGCCTCTGCTCCACAATGGTGACCTGGATTCCTCGCCATGCCAGATCGAGCGCCAGGCACAGCCCGACGGGTCCTGCCCCAATAATCGCTACCTGAGTTTCACGTGGCATAGCAACGCTCTTTGCGCCAGATGTAGGGCCAATGATACGCCTCCGGCGAAATACGTGTCTTGACACGCATCTGCCTATGTGTTGAATTTGGCCCTCAGATTGGAGTATTGGGCCCTATGGGACCCGTTCGTCAATCGCACGCGTAAACCGATAAGTACATTGAGACTACGGTAAGGGGGGCGCATGAGGGGCTATAGGTCCGAGGGGGCACGCTTGGTCGTGCCGGCCGTTATCGCGGCGTTGATTGTTGCTTCATCCGTGGCGCTCGGGCAGACGAGCACCGATCAGGCGAGTACGCAAAATAGCACCGCCGCGAGCAGCGGACTCGAAGAGGTGGTCGTCACGGCGCGCTATCGCCAGGAAAACCTGCAGACAACCCCAGTGGCTATTACCGCCATCACTGCCGAGGAAATCGAATCGCGCGGGTTCGTAAACACCTCGGACATCGCGTTCACCACGCCAAATGCCGTGGCAAGGCCGGCACAGCAAGCCTTCGGAAATACGATGACGTATTTCATCCGCGGCATCGGCCAGTCGGACTTCAACTTCGCGTTCGAGCCGGGCGTCGGCATCTATGTGGACGACGTTTACTATCCAACCACGATGGCGTCGCAGTTCGACTTGCTGGATATTCAGGATGTGGAAACGCTGCGCGGCCCGCAAGGTACCCTGTTTGGCCGCGGTGCGATTGGCGGTGCGGTACGCTACAACTCCAAGCAGCCCAAGGGAGACAATTCCGGCTACCTGGAGGCGACCGTAGGAGACTTCCATCGCGTTGATGTACGCGGCGGATTCGACCTTTCGATCATCCCTGACAAACTGTTCGCGCGCATTACCGGTGTCGGGCGCAAGCAGGACGGATATCAGAAGATGATCGACTTCGCGTGTGCCAACCCGTCGGAAGCGGGAACCTTACCTGTAACGGTCCGTAACCGACTCTCGGGCTGCCAGGTAGGCACGCTCGGCGGCACCGACATCGCGGGAGCGCGCGCTCAGTTTCGTTTCGTCGCGACAGACACAATGGACTTCGAGGCCGCCATCGATTACCAACGCGACGACTCACCGGCCCGCGCGGACACACTGAAGGCGATCGGGCCCCTGGTCGGCGGGTTTGCCGCCTGGGATCAGGCGATGTTCAACGGCACGATACCCGGCCCGAATGGGACTACGATCCGTCCCAACCCCAACTTTTTCGGTTATGGGGTCCACTATGACAACCGTTTCGTCCCATCGAGTCCCTATATCACCTACGACACGTTCACCGATCCCTATTCGGGTTTGAGCTATCCGCCCAAGACTTCACTCAGTCAGAAGGGCGTTTCGGGCACCTGGACCTGGAGGTTGACCGATGACGTGAACATGAAGTTCATTACCGCCTGGCGCAACTGGCATGGATATTTTTCCACCGATCAGGATGGCTCTCCGCTCGGACTTTCCGTGGTCGACGGCATTCAGGACTTCACCTATCGCACGAATGAGTTGCGTTTCGAGGGCACGCTGTTCAAGCGCTTGGACTGGACGATGGGCGCGTTCTACTATGATGGCAATTCCTCGAGCGCCCAGGCAGTTGAACTGCCGCAGGTAGGTCCATTGGCGGCCTACCTCGCCGATCCTCAGCTGAACGCTCTTCTGGTCAACGGCCTCGACCACGGGCACTTCGAGAACAAGTCCGCGTACCTGCACGGCATCTACCATCTCACCGACGCGTTGCGGATGACTGCCGGTGCGCGCGTATCCAACGACAAGAAGAGCGACCTGAACGACAACACCATTGTGGTGCAGACGGTCAGCAGCAGTCAGACCCACTTTGACTGGCTGCTGGGCGCCGACTATCAATTCGTGCCCGCAGTCATGGGTTATGTTTCGGCCGCGACCGGCTATCGACCGCCCGCATTCAACCCACGACCGTTTCAGGCGTCACAATTCAAGCCGGTATCGGGTGAGGACCTCACGGAATACGAAATCGGTGTGAAGAGCGACTTGTTTGACCATCGTGCGCGCGTGAACCTCGCTGTCTTCTACGGCGACTATAAGAAGCACATCGTGGCGGCCAGCGGTCTCGAATGCGTGACCAACCCCGATGGCTCCTGTGCTGGTGGCCCAAATGCTCCGGCGGTGGTGCCGCTGACAGCGTACGTGAATGCTCCTGCGAAACTCAGCGGCGTCGAGTTGGATGCCCAGTTTCGGCCTCTCGAGGGTCTATTACTGACGGCCTCGACCGGCTACCTGCATACGTCGGCGAGTGCCATCACCTTCCAAGGAGTTCCCTACACGGGACTGACACCGACCGGCGAATTCGGCGGTGTACCTCAGTGGACGGCGTCGGCGAGCGCGCAATACACCCTTACGTTGCCGAACGGCGCCACCGTGTCACCGCGCTACGATGCGTATATGAACACCCGCATCTGCGAGTTCGCCCCCAACACCGCGACGGGATACACCGCGCTGAACTCCTGTGCCGGTGGATTCGTGCTGCAGAACGTACGGCTGGAGTATGCCACCAAGGATCGTGACTGGACGGCGGCCGTAGGGATCAACAATGTGGCCAACAAGTTCTATTGGCAAGACATCTTCGATCTGACGGCCTTCGGCGAGCCCACCATCGAAGGGCAGCCGAGTGCGCCACGGATGTGGTATCTGACTGTGCGCCGCAACTTCTGACCGGGGCACGCAGCCGGGGGCGCCTAGACCGGGGCGCGCAGCCGACGGGGCTGGAGGGACCGGCTCTTCGCGGTGCCGGACGAGACGGGCACGGGTATGATCACGTGAACCGAACCGGACGCCGCGAATGAGCAGGTCACCCCGTAAGAAGTCGATCCATGCGAGGAAGCCAAAAGGGGCGCCGCGAGATACGCAAGAGCCGCTAACCCCGCAGGGCATACACCAGAGCCTGTTCATGATCAAGGTGCTTGATCTGGCGAGCAGCATCGATCGCGCCGCCAGTGCGTACTACGGCACCCGCTTTGGCCTGAGGATCGCCGACCTGAGAGTTCTGGTGCATACCGCGCGCTCGCCGGGTTTGTCGCTGGTTGAAATCAGTCGGCGTGCGCGCATCGACCGGGCTTGGATCAGCCGCTCAGTACAGCGGCTCGAGAAGCGCGGGCTGGTCAGAAAATGCCCGGTGGACGGAGACGATCGCGCGCACAGCGTCTTCTTGTCAGACAAGGGTGACGCCTTGCTGCGGCAGCTGATCCCGATCATCCAGCAGAGGCAACGCAAGTTCCTGCAGGGCGAGAACCACAAGGAGCTGGAGCAAGCCCTGGATCGCCTGGCGCGCCGCATCGAGGAGATGATCGCCGACGATGAGGCCGAGTGGGAGGGGAGAGTCGACTAGCCGGCGGTGACCGTAATCAGCAGGGGGGGCATGAACACCAGGTGGTGCAGGTTGGGTTTGGCGGTCGCCGTGCTGGCCTCGCTCGGTACTTGCAGTGCCGCCGGCGTCGCGCAGCCCGCCGATTCGGGTTGGGCGGCATACGGCGGACATGTCAGCCAGGATCGTTATTCGCGGCTGATACAAATAACGCCCGGCAACGTGGCAATGCTTCGGGAGGCCTGGCGATTCCCGATGGACGAACACGGGGATGCCGAGACGAATCCCATCGTCATCGGCCATACGCTGTATGCGTACACGCCCGGGCTGAAACTAGTGGCACTGGACAGTGCCAGCGGCAAGCTGCTCTGGAAGTTCGATGCCGGCCTCCATGGAACGCCGCTCGCTCCCGGCGTGTCCTTCACAGGACCCGATCGCGGGCTGGCTTACTGGAGCCACGGCAAGGAAAGCAGGCTCTTCGCCGGCGTGATGAACCGGCTCTACGCGCTCGATCCGGCCACCGGGCGGCCCATCAAGAGCTTCGGCACGGAGGGTGAGATCGATCTGCGCAAGGGCCTGCGGGGTGACTACGCACGACACTATGTGTCGCTGACGTCTCCCGGGATCGTCTACAAAGACCTCATCATCGTTGGTTTCCGCACGGCGGAGACCAAGCCGGCCCCACCCGGTGACATTCGAGCCTACGATGTCCGCACGGGCCGGTTGAGATGGGCGTTCCATACCATTCCTCGACAGGGTGAGTATGGCGCGGACACGTGGCCGCCGAATTCGGCGGCGGATGCCGGTGCAGCCAACGACTGGGCCGGGTTCGCGTTGGATGAAAAGCGCGGTATCGTGTACGCACCCACCGGTTCCGCCGTACCGGACATGTACGGTGCCGACCGGATTGGCAATGATCTGTACGCCGACTGCCTGCTGGCGCTCGACGCCAATACAGGTCACCGCCTCTGGCATTTCCAGGGCGTCCATCATGACATCTGGGACCGGGATTTTCCGGCGCCGCCTTCGCTGCTGACCGTGATACACGCTGGCCGGCGTGTTGACGCGGTAGCTCAGTTGACCAAGCAGGGTTACCTGTATGTTTTCGACCGGGTCTCGGGAGCCCCACTGTTTCCAATCGAGGAACGGCCGGTTCCCGCCAGCAATGTCCCCGGTGAGGCCGCCTCTCGTACACAGCCGCGCCCGGTAGCTCCCGAGCCCTACGCGCGTCAGCTGCTGACGGAGGACATGTTGACGACGCGCACGCCCGAGATGCACAGCTGGGCGGTGAAGCAGTTTCGCGGCTTCCGCAGCCTGGGTCAGTTCACTCCTTTTGCCGTGGGCCAACCCACCGTGGTGTTCCCCGGCTTCGATGGCGGAGCGGAGTGGGGTGGAGCGGCAGTCGACCCGCAGGCGGGTGTGATCTATATCAACTCGAATGACGTCGCCTGGACCGGCAGCCTGGTCGCGAGCACTCCGGGTGGTGGGGTCGCTTCCTCGTTATACCAGAGCCAATGTGCGGTCTGTCACGGCCCGGATCGCAAAGGGTCACCGCCCGCCTTCCCGTCGCTGCTCGATGTTGGAAGTCGCTTGAGTGCCGCGCAGATTGCCGCTGTGATCCGCAGCGGCCGCGGCCGGATGCCCGCCTTCGATAATACTTCAGCGGTCACCTTGGACAGGCTGGTTCATTACCTCCAAACAGGAACGGAAGCGGTGCCGGCGTCGGGTGGGGTGCGCACGGGTGCCCCCGGCGCGAACGCAAAACAGGAGATGGGCGCCTCCCTGTTCACCGACAACGAGCCGGCAAAGTATCGATTCACCGGATACAACAAATTTCTCGACCCTGAGGGCTACCCCGCGGTCGCACCTCCATGGGGTACTCTCAACGCCATCGATCTCAACACCGGGCGGTATCTGTGGAAGATTCCCCTCGGGGACTATCCCGAACTGGTGGCTCGTGGCGTGAACAACACCGGTAGCGAGAACTATGGGGGGCCGATCGTGACGGCCTCTGGACTGCTGTTCATCGGCGCCACGATCTACGATCGGAAGATCCGCGCCTTCGACAGCAAGTCAGGACAATTGCTGTGGGAACATGCTTTGCCATTTTCCGGAACGGCAACGCCCGCTACTTACATGGTCGACGGGAAGCAGTACGTCGTGATTGGCACCAGCAATGCCCGTACACCGGAGGCACCACAGGGCGGCGCTTACGTGGCTTTCGCGCTTCCATGAGCGCTGCTTCCGGAGTTCAGGGCGGCGCAACTTTCTGAGATTCAGGAGGATCACTTCGCCGCCGGCAGCGCGAACTCCGCGCCCTTCGCGGTGCTCTCGGGCCAGCGCTGCATGATCGATTTCTGCCGAGTGTAGAAACGCACGCCTTCTTCGCCGTAGGCATGCATGTCGCCGAACAGACTCTTCTTCCAGCCACCGAAACCGTGCCACGCCATGGGAACGGGAATTGGCACGTTGATTCCAACCATGCCGACCTGAATGCGGCGACCGAACTCGCGCGCGATGTTACCGTCTCGGGTATAACAGGCGACGCCGTTGCCAAACTCATGTGAGTTCACCAGATCCACGGCCGCGGTGAAGTCCTTCACTCGTACGCACACGAGCACCGGCCCGAAGATTTCCTCCTTGTAGACGCGCATCTGCGGCGTCACGTGATCGAACAGTGTGCCGCCGAGCCAGAAGCCGTTTTCATGGCCGGGGACGCCGAACGGACGGCCGGTTTGCGCCTCCACGCGACCATCCACTAGGAGCTGCGCGCCGCTCGCCACGCCGTCCTCGATATAACCGCGAATCTTGTCCAGCGCCTGCCGGGTCACGATGGGGCCCATCTCGGCGTCGGCCGCCATGCCGTTCTTGATCTTGAGCTGCCGGGTGCGCTCGGCGAGTTGCGGCATGATCTTGTCGGCCACATCGCCTACGAGCACCGCGACCGAGATGGCCATGCAGCGCTCGCCGGCCGAACCATACGCCGCCCCGATCAGGGCATCGACGGCCTGGTCGAGGGCGGCGTCGGGCATCACCACCATATGGTTTTTTGCGCCGCCGAGGGCTTGCACTCGTTTACCGAGCTGCGCACCGCGTTGATAGATGTACTGCGCGATCGGTGTCGAGCCGACGAAGCTCAGGGCCTTGACCTCGGGATGTTCGAGGAGCGCATCGACAGCCACCTTGTCACCCTGCACGACGTTGAAGACGCCGTCTGGCAAGCCAGCCTGTTGAAGCAGTTGGGCCATAAAGAGGGCGGCGGAGGGGTCCCGCTCGCTGGGTTTCAACACGAAGGCGTTGCCGCAGGCGATGGCGACCGGGAACATCCAGGACGGCACCATGCACGGAAAATTGAACGGCGTGATGCCGGCGACGACACCGAGCGGCTGCCGGAGGGTCCAGTTATCGATTCCGGTGGATACCTGGTCCGTGAAATCACCCTTCAACAGTTGCGGAATCCCGCAGGCAAATTCGACGATCTCAATGCCCCGCGTGACCTCGCCCTGAGCGTCGGAGAAGACCTTGCCGTGTTCGCTCGTGATGAGCGCCGCAAGAGTGTCGCGGTGCTCGTTCAACAGGACGAGATACTTGGCCAACACGCGAGCGCGACGAACTGGTGGCATATCGGACCAGGCGGGAAATGCGGCCGCCGCGCTTGCCACGGCGTCGCCGACATCGTCCGTAGTCGCCAGGATGACTTGGCGCGCCACTTCGCCGGTGGCAGGGTTGAACACGTCCACTGGCCTGCCGCGACCTCTTTGCAGGTTTCCACCGATCCAGTGTTGGACGACGGACGTTGCAGACTCGGTGACGCCAGCCGCCGGCCCGGCGGACGACGCGGCGTGAGGGTGGATAGGGGACGCAGCCATGATGCACCTTTGTGTTGGCGACTCCAGGCGCCCGAGTGTGGAAGGCGAGCGCTGTTGGCACAATCGCCAAAAAGTGATTACATTGTTCAAATAATTGAACGGAAGAGCCGCGAGCGCAACCCGATGCCGACACGCCAGATCGCTTCTGTTCTCGCTGACCTGCACCTGCTCACCGTGGTGGCTCAGACTCGCAGCTTCACCCAGGCAGCGCGGCGCCTGGGTGTGTCGAAGGCCTCCGTCAGTATGCGAATCAGCGATCTGGAGCGGGCTGCCGGTGTGCCGCTGGTGCGGCGAACGACCCGCTCGGTGGGTCTGACACAAGCGGGACTGCAACTTGTCGACGATATGCAGTCATCCTTCACGCGCATCGAGCAAAGCTTCGCGAGCGTCAAAGACCTCGCCGGCACCCCGAGCGGACTGGTGCGTGTAACCGCACCAGTCGCGCTGGGCCGCCAGCGAGTCGCCCCCATGCTGCCGGCGTTCTTGCAACACTATCCGGATATCCGCCTCGAGCTCGATCTCACCGACCGATTCGTCAACCTCGCGCAGGAAGGCTTCGATCTCGCGATCCGCCATACCCATGCTCCGCCCGACACGCACGTAGCGTGGGTTTTGTGCGAGTCCCGTTCAGTTCTCGTCGCGAGTCAACAGTATCTGAGCCGGCACGGCATGCCCGCCCATCCGTCCGATCTGGCTTCGCACGCGTGCCTCTTGTACATGCGCGACAGCGGAGCACACAGCTGGTCCTTCGAGACACAGCGGCGCCGCGGCCGTGCGGAGCGCCTGACTGTACCGGTGAGCGGGCCTTTCAAAGCCAACAACAGCGAAGTTCTGCGCGAAGCGGTGTTGGGCGGCCTGGGTATCGGCATGCTGCCCGATTTCAGTGTGGCGGGCGAGCTCGCGCCGGGTCGGCTCGTGCCGGTGTTGTCCGACTGGAAGCCGGTCGGCTTCTTCGGTGAGCGCGTGTATGCGATTCGGCCATGGGCCGCGCAGGTCCCGCGCGCGGTGCAGTCACTGGTGGACCATTTGCGCCAGGGCTTTGCTGGGCGACGCGTGGGATAGAGGGTTCGGGGTGACCCAGGCGGACATTGTGCGCGTTACCCGATCACGAGTCGCACTACCACTCAGGTGATGGTAGTCGTTTCGAAGTGCTGCCGCATGCGGGCGCTGTCGGCTGCGCGGCCGGTGAATATCTCGAACGCTCTGGCCGCCTGATAGACCACCATCCCGCTGCCGTCGAGAGTTCTGCAGCCGGCGGACCTGGCCGCCCGCAGCAACTGCGTCTCGATGGGAAAATAGACGATGTCCGCGACCCACAGATCGGCGCGCAGCAGGCCGGCCGGGACGGCCGATCCGGGATGTTTTTCCATGCCCACAGGCGTTGAGTTGACTACTCCGGCAGCGCTGGCCAGTACCTCCGCGAGGTCGAGGTCACGGACGGCACTGACGTCCGGGTTCTCGAAATGCCGCGCAAGGCTGCCGGCGAGTGAGCTCGCACGATCGAAGTCCGTATCGACTATCGACAGGTGCCGGACGCCCAGGCGCAGAAGCGCGAAGGCCGTCGCCGCGCCCGCGCCGCCCGCGCCGATCTGCACGACACCAGTGAGGGATGCGCCGCGCAGTCCGCGGCGAAAGCTCTCCTCGAACCCCGAGGCGTCGGTGTTGTAGCCGATGCGCCGGCCGGCCGAAAAGTGCACGGTGTTGACAGCACCTACCGCCTTCGCCTCCTCGCTCAGCTCGTGCAGCAAGGGGATCACCGCCTGTTTGCAGGGATAGGTGATGTTGAGTCCCGCGAAGCCTCTGCGCTCCGCCTCGCTCAACAGGTCGGACAGCAACTCGCCACCGCGCTCATCGAGATCCATGAGCTCGTAGGTGAGGCGCAAGCCCTGGGCGGCGGCCTCAGTTTCGTGCAGAGTGGGGGACTTCGATGCCTGGATGGCTCTGCCGATGAGCCCGACGAGACAGGGTGCCTGCGGCTCGGCGCCCCGCTGGCGGCTGCCTGGATCGGACTCGGGACGAGTGCTGCTCATGCCGTTGTGTCAACAACCACTAACTAGATGGTTAATTATAGGCGTAACGGTAGTGGGGAGTAAAGCCGCGCTCAGGGAGCCGCTGCTTGCGACGCGCCGAAGAAGCGCACGAGGTACTCGAGAATCTGCTGTTGCTCCGTGTCGCTTGCCTGCGCGCCACGATCGACCATTCTTGCAATGATGTCATCCCATTCTTCGGGTGTATGGCGTTTCGCGGTGACGAGCTCCGGCGCATGACAGGCGGTGCACGCGCGCGCGACCAGGTCGCGCTCCGGGGCTGCGGGAAATACGCTCGAGCCGTTGCCGGCGGCAGCCCGATTGCCGGTGGGCCTGGCGGGGTCGTCCGCACGAGCCGTTCCAGCTGTCAAAATCAACAGAACACACACTCCGGTGGCGGACGTGAGCCGAGCACCGGGCTTTGAACGGCTGCTCACCCGCAAGCTCCCGGACGACGTACCTCAACTATATTCACAATTCTTGCCCCTCTCGAGGGCGGTTCGACGCCACTGGCGCGAATGGCGCCCGCGAGTATATGCTGGGAGAGTGGTAACCCACTAGATCGTTAATTCGAGGGGGACGGATGCTCAGGCGCAGCCTGCAGGTTTTGGGCACCGTGATGTCTCTTGCCGTGACACTGGCGAGCGGCACGGCAACTGCCGCGCAAGAGGCGGTGGCGACCAGTGCCCATCCGGTTCTCGAGGATCGATACCCCGAGCGTCGTACCGCGTTCGTCGGCGGCGTGGTCGGGATCGCGGATCTAACTTACTCGGTGTTGCCCGGCTTTCGCCCGCTGAGGCTCGACTTGTACGAGCCGCCTGGAGCGCCGGGATCTCATCCGCTCGTGGTGTTCATCCACGGCGGAGGCTGGATGTCGGGACATACGCGACATTCCGGCGCCTTCGAGGACTGGCCCGGAGTGCTCGCGTCCCTTGCGGCAAAGGGATACGTGGTCGCCTCTGTGGAGTATCGGCTCAGCGGCGAAGCCCCGTTTCCGGCGGCCATCCAGGACATCAAAGCGGCGATCCGCTGGCTGCGCGCTCGCGCGCCTCAATATGGCATCGATCGGCAGCGAGCGATCGTCTGGGGAGGCTCAGCGGGCGGACAGCTCGCGGCGCTCGCCGCGACCAGTTGCGGTGCAGTCGCGTTGCGGCCCGCGGCGGCAGCAGCGGCGCCAGCGTCCGGCGGCCGCGCAGTGCCCCGGCCCGAAGACAGTGAATCGGATTGCGTTCAGGGTCTGATCACGTGGTACGGCATCTTTGATTTTGCGACGCTCGCCGCACAGTCGGGACCGGACGGCCCGCAGCGTCTGGGTTCGGCCGAAACAGCACCGAGCCGCTATTTCGGCTGCGCCTTGTCAACTTGCTCGCCCGCGATTGTTGCTGCCGCGAGCGCGGCCAGTTATGTCGATTCAAACGATCCACCGGCGCTTCTTATTCACGGGACCGGGGACCACACGGTGCCGGTCCAGCAATCGCGGGACTTCTATGCACTGCTGCGCTCGAAGGGGGTGCCTGCCGAGCTCGTCGAGATTCCCGGCGTGGATCACAGCTTCATCGGGTCGACTCCCGAGGCCACTCGCGCCGCGAGCCTGTTGGCACTGCGGAAGTCGTTCGAGTTCATCGACCGCACAGTGGGGCCAGGGAGCAGTACCCAAGCCAACAAACATTGAGGCGCCGGCGGCCAGGGTGTTCCGGCGGCGCAAGCGGCTCTCGGCCGGCTGCAGCAGCACGGCATCGCTACACGATCAGTAAAGCGCCTACGCCCCTTGATGTTGGGAGCATGTCTGTCAGGTGTGCCCCGATAAATGTCGCGTGCACCGCGAGGCGACGAACTCAGGATGTTTGTGATGCGATCGCAGGCATGCTCCAACCTCCACGGGCCGCGCCCGGACGTTAGCTGACAGCAACAGCTGAAGTGGTGCAATCCCCCGCCCGAGTGTCCTGCAGCCGTGGCGCCCGACGGCGCCCGCAATGGTGGCATCCACGCAACGCGCCGGGGCACCCTCCGCAAAGCCTGCCGTTGTGTTTGTAGTCAGAAATGTGAGCGCCGTCCGTTGACAAAAACTAACTAGGTAGTCCAGACTTGCCGGGAACATTTGAGGTGTAGTCGCGGCAGTTCCCCGCGGCTCGCCCGCGCATCGTGAGGTTTCCGCGCTGTAACTCGTTAGATCGAAAACCGATTGCATACCGCGCCGTGCGTGAGCGCGGTCACGTAGTCATTAGCAGAGGGGGGTAGTGACGTATGTATATTTATCGCAGCAAAGTTGCGTCCTGTGTTTTTGGGATTTTGACGGGCCTGGCGGCGACAGCCGCCGTAGCCGATCAATCCGTCGACCAGCCCGCGAATCAGCCTGCCAATCAGCCTGCCGACACCGGAGCGAAGCTCGAAGAGATCGTCATCACGGGCACCAGCATCCGTGGCGCCGCTCCCGTAGGCGCAAACCTGATTACGGTCGGTCGCGACCAGATCGCCGAAACCGGCGCGCAGACCATGCAACAGATCCTGAGCTCGGTGCCGGCCGTCACGGGCTTCGGCAACGCGTCCCAGGGCGGCTTTGGCAGCGCTGATGCATCCGGGACCTATGCTCCGACCATCCACGGGCTCGGCGCCAGCGCGAGCAACGGCACGCTCGTGCTCATCGACGGCCACCGCCTGCCGTTGAGCGGCATCAATCACACCCTGGCCGATCCCAATATCATCGCTCCGCTGGCAGTCGACCGCGTCGAAGTGCTGCCCGACGGCGCCTCCTCCACCTACGGCTCGGATGCGGTCGCGGGCGTTATCAACATCATCACACGGAGGAACTTCAAGGGCTTCGAGGCCTCCGCCCAGGAAGGGTTCGCCAACGGCTATAACACCCAGGATGCGGGCTTCCTCTGGGGTGACTCCTGGGCGGACAGCTCGGTCATGGTGACCTACAACTACTCACGCCGCAGTGCGTTGAGCAATGGCGATCGCTCCTTCACGGCAGCGAATCACACAGCGCAGGGTGGCGGCGATTTCGCCAGCTACAATTGCGGTCCGGCCAGCGCGCAGGTCGGCGGCAAGTATTATTTGTACCCCTACACCGGTGCCGCAGCGACCAGCCCCAGCTGCGACTACACCGGGGTGGCGGACACGCTGCCGGAGGATATTCGCCACACCCTGTTGGTGAAGGCCACCCATGAAGTCAGCGACCGGCTCTCGCTGAACCTGGACGTGGTGTATTCCAATGAGGCCAACACGGCCCAGATCAGTCGTGGGACGCTCATTGCCACCGCCTACGGCCCCGGCAGCACGCCCCCGGGAGGCGCGGGCCAGATCAACCCCTTTTTCCAGGGTCCTCCCGGTGTGACCTCGGAACTGGTGAGCTTCGATGCCAACAACCTGCTCGGGCGCGGTGCCGAGAACCAGGCCGGCGCCAAGACCTTCATGGTCACGCCCAACGCCCAACTGCAGCTGGGTGGCGACTGGGTCGGAACCCTGGGCGCGACGATCGGGCAGAACCAGAGCACGTATGAGACGGTGGGCGTACTCTGCACGAGCTGCGCCAACCTCGGGCTCAATGGCACCACCAATTCCAGCGGCAACCCGCTTACGCCGTCGATAGCGGGCACCACGACCACGGTGACGACCTTGCCGCTGACCGCGGCGAACGCCATCGACGTCTGGAACCCGGCCGGCTCCAACCTGACGTCCGCGGCGCTGCTGCGCGAGCTCACCGATTCGCATTCCTGGCAGCTCACGAATCAGTCGATCAAGGATTTCTCGTTGAAATTCGACGGCCCGCTGTTCCACCTTCCAGGCGGCACCGTCAAGGCCGCCGTGGGCGGCGAGTACGTCATCTACACCATATACGAGCAGGTGGTTCGCTCGAGCAACACCGGGCCGTCCACGCTCGGCTCCCAGGCGCTGGATTACAACTGGGGCCGGAACGTAAAATCGGGCTACGCCGAATTGTTGGTTCCGGTGGTGGGCAACGAGAATGCCGTGCCGCTCGTGCACCGGCTCGACGTGAACATTTCCGGCCGCTACGACGACTACAGCGATTTCGGCTCCACGAAAAATCCGAAATTCGCGCTCACCTGGGACCCGCTCCGGGGTGTCAGTCTGCGCGGCAATTTCGCGCGCTCGTTTACGGCTCCCGCTCTGACCAGCAGCGGCGCTAGAGGTGTCACGGCCGAATCGGGTTATCTCACCGCGAGCCCGGCCAACGGGGTCGCCGCCAATCTGTCGGTTCCTAACACCTTTCCAGGTGCCATCGGCCTGCCGGGCTGCACCGCTGCGACGCCGGTTTGCACCATCAACTCGCCGACGGTGACCGGCATCGGCATCACGGGACCTAACCAAGCCCTCAAGCCCGAGTCGGGTAAGACCTGGTCCCTGGGATTGGATGTGGCGCCGCCCGATGTGCCGGGGCTGCGCCTGAGCGCCACCTACTGGAATGTCGACTACACGGGGATGATCACCTCTCCACAGGCCATCTTCGCGCTCAGCTCACCGGCGCTGAGCCCGCTGCTGACCCTGTATCCGGGCGGCGCCACGGCGGCGCAGATCGCGGCTGCGGCCGGCGGCCGGCCGCAGACCGGCGCGCTGCCGCAGAACGTTTACTTCATCTACAGCTACCAGCAGCAAAATGCGCTGAACCTCAAGTCCGACGGTATCGATGCGGACGCCAGCTACCTGTTCGATACCTCGGTGGGCACGTTCAGCGCCGACCTGTCGGGTTCGGTCAAGCTGAAGATGATGCAGCAGTTCGGCAGCGGCGGTCAGTGGTTCAGTATTCTCAACACGTCCGGTTTCAACACCACGTTTCCCTCGAACCGGCTGGCCGCGCGGCTGGATCTGGGTTGGAGGATGAGTGGCGTGTCGGCCCACGTGATCGCCAATTACGAGGGCTCGTATTACAACTGGAACGGCTCCGCGCCCTATCCGTTGCGGCGCGATGCGGCGTTCGCGCCGATTGGCGGCGGCCAGCCGGTGGTGGCGTATACGACCTTCGACTTCCACGCTGCCTACAACTTCGGGGCGTCGGGCGTTATGGCCAATACCGAAATCGATCTGACGGGCACCAACATCCTCAACAAGGCGCCGCCGTTCTTCAATACTGCGATCGGCTACGACACGTTCAATGCGAATCCGATCGGACGCCTGGTCACTGTAGGTATCAGCAAGAAGTGGTAGCCGGTGTGAAGCCAAAGCGGCCCGGGGCCGCGGGCGGCGGCAAGTGTGTATTCGCCGTCGCCGCGTTGCTGTTGACTGGACTGAGCACGGGCGCCGTCGCGCAACAGGCGGATTGGCCGACTTACGGCCACGATCCGGGTGGCATGCGTTACTCGCCGCTCACCCAGATCGATACGGCCAACGTTGCGCAACTCCAGCCGGCGTGGACGTACCACATGCGTCCAGCGTCGCCCGGGCAGGCGGCGCCGGAGTCGCAACCGGTTCCCGAGGCGGCACAGCGTGCTGCCGAGGGGACGGGGCCGTTGAGGCGTCGCAACGGCCGCTTCAGTCAATCCGAGGCGACACCACTCGTCGTTGGCGGACTCATGTATGTGAGCACCCCCTACCGGCGAGTCGTGGCGCTCGAGCCGGAAACTGGCACGGAAGTCTGGGCATATCAATTGCCCGGCACCTCGCAGCCGGCGGTGCGCGGTGTCGAGTACTGGCCGGGCGACGGCAGCCAGCCGCCGGAGATCGTATTCGGTACCCGTGACGGTCTGCTCATCGCGCTGGATGCGAAGAGCGGACAACCTGTCGAGGGCTTCGGATCTCACGGCATCGTCGACATGAAGACGCCGGATGTCATGCCGGCAGTCCCCGCACAGACACCATTCGGCCCCGGTGGTGTCGGCATGACCTCGCCGCCGCTGGTGTATCACAACCTCGTGATCACCGGCTCGGCTGTGCAGGAGTTTCCGCAGCAGGGCGCTTATGGCGACGTGCGGGCATGGGACGTGCGCACCGGCCAGCGGGTATGGACTTTTCATACCGTTTCTCGTCCGGGTGAATATGGACACGATACGTGGGCGGGCGATAGCTGGCGGCAGCGCTCCGGTACCAACGCCTGGGGACTCATGACGCTCGATGCCGAACGCGGCATCGTCTACATGCCGCTGGGCGCACCGACCTGGGACCGCTATGGCGGGGACCGGCTGGGTGCCAATCTATTCAGTACGAGCATCGTGGCCGTCGATGCAAACACGGGCAGGCGCCTGTGGCACTTCCAGGTCGTACATCACGACATCTGGGATATGGATGCGGAGGCGCCGCCGTTGCTACTGAACGTACGGCAGGGGAAGCGCACCGTTCCAGCAGTCGCGATCGTGTCGAAGTCGGGCTTGTTCTTTTTGCTCGATCGGGTGAATGGCAAGCCGATCTATAAGATCGAAGAGCGCAAAGTGCCGGCCAGCGACGTGCCGGGCGAGAAGGCCTGGCCCACGCAACCTTTTCCGGTGAAACCGGCGCCGCTCGCGCGGCAGAGCTTCTCGATGGCCGATGTGGCAACCGTCACACCGGAGCTCGAAGCGTTCTGCCGCCAGTTCATCGACAGCAACCATGTGCGGATGGGCGGTCCGTATCTGCCGCTGGGCTACCAGACTGCAACGGTGAATTTCCCAGGCAGGCAGGGCGGCGCGAACTGGGGTGGCGGCTCGTTCGATCCGACACTCGGCTATTTTTTCATCAACACCAACAACCTGGGCCAGGTCGAGCAGCTCAAGCCCCGCGACGACGGCTCGCTGACCATCGGCGACCCCTCGAGCGGCCGGTTTTCCGAACGTGACGACAGGCTGATGTGCCAGCAGCCGCCGTGGGGCCTGTTGACTGCGATCAATGTCAACACGGGAGAGATCGCCTGGCAGAGCACACTCGGCGTCAGCGACAAACTGCCGGCCGCGGTCGCCAAAACAGGCCGCCCCGGCGTCGGCGGACCGATCGTGACCGCTGGCGGCCTGGTGTTCATCGGTGCGACCGATGACGCGCGTTTTCGCGCCTTCGACGCCAGGAGCGGTGCCGAGTTGTGGACTTTCAAGCTGGCAGCCTCCGCCCACGCCACGCCCATCACCTATCTAGGTAAGAATGGGCGGCAATACGTGGTGGTCGTCAATACCGGCGGCAGCTTTCTGGACAGCCCCGTCGCCGCCGATGACGTGACCGCCTTCGCGTTGCCGCCGCAGTGAGAGGGTGCGACGCATGCGTCGCACGGGCCAGCCCGCGAGGAGGTGTGACGCATGCGTCGCACGGATCGACGGTGAGCGAGCGATAGCTCGCGCAAAAGGAGAATCCATGCCGAGTATCGCGAAGCATCTTCTGAGTCTGGCCCTGCTGGCCTGGGTCCTTGCGCCAATGTCCGCGGCTGCCCAGGGGTACCCGCCGGCGGGTGGCCGGCCCCCGGACCCGTATGCCGGCAAGAAAAAAATCCTGATCGTGGGCGACCTGCATACCGGCAACCAGATTGCGCATGACGCCCTCAGCCATGCCATGGCCACCCTCGAGCGCCTAGGCCGCGAAAGCGGCGCCTATGTCGCCTTCATCCGCACCGATACTGAATGGGTCACGAAAAGCGAGGTGTGGGGCACGGGCGATTATGTGAAGGGCGGGCGGAAGCAGGCACGCGGCCACAACCTCAACGATTTCGACGCCGTGGTCTTCTATACCAACGGGGACACCGACCTCAGCGAACAGCAAAAGAAGGACCTGCTCGCATACGTCCACGACGATGGCAGAGGGTTCGTCGCGGTCCACACGGCTACCTCCACGATGTTGAACTGGCCGCAGTACGGCGAGATGGTCGGCGGCTATTTCGACGATCATCCCTGGAACATCGTCGCTGCACCGCTCGTTGTCGAGCGGCCCGATTTCCCCGGCTTGCGCAACCTGCCGCCGCAGCCCGTGTTCACGGACGAGATGTATCAGTACAAGTTTCCCTATTCGCGCGAGCAGGTCGACGTGCTCGCGCGGCTCGACACAAGAGCGCTCGACATGGACAACAAGCGCATACATAGGACCGACGGGGACTTCCCCGTCGCCTGGATCAAGACGTATGGCAAAGGTCGCGTGTTCTCTTCGACGTTCGGTCATTCCGACCAGTCATGGGACGATCCGCGTGTGCAGACCTTGTACCTCGAGGCCATCAAATGGGTGTTGGGCTTGAGCGATTATGAGGTCAAGCCGCATCCCATGACGCCACCGGCCAAGTAGATCGGCGGTCGAAGTACTGCGCGAGGTACTTAACGCCTGCCGTATGTGGCGTTTAAGGACGGCACCAGCGTTCGATCGTGTCGATCGCGATCTCGCGCCGTGCCTGGAGCGCCTTGGCGGAAGCCATATCCTTGCCGAAGAGGTGCGAAAAGGTGTAGCGGTTCGAGACCGGGAAGAACGACAGGGCGCTCATCGACATGTGCAACTCGACGGGATCCAGGTCGGGACGGAACACACCGGCGGCGACCCCGCGGTCGATCACTTTGCGCAGCATGGTGATGACGGTGCGATTGCGCGCTTTGAGGTTGGGCAGCTGGGCGATGTGCTCGCCGTGATGAATGTTCTCGTTCATCACGAGCCGCACGAAGTCGGGGTGCTCCACGTGATAGTCGAACGTTGCGCGCACGATGCGGCGCAGGGCCTCGTCCGGGGGCAACGCATCCGTGTCGAGCTCGGCTTCGATCGTGCGGATACTCTCGTAGCAACGCGCCAGCACGGCTCGATAGAGGCCCTCTTTGCTGCCGAAATAGTAGTAGATCATCCTCTTGACGGTGTGGGTGCGCGCGGCGATCTCGTCGACACGCGCGCCGCTCAGGCCCTTGCTGGCGAACTCCTCGGTGGCGATGGTGAGGATGTCGGCTCGCGCCCGGTCGGCATCCCGTCCGGGGGGGGGACTCGCGGCCACGGCAGCGTTACGCGCCACCGACGTCGCGGATTTCGTTCGTCGCGTTCGTTTTGCAGTGCTCATTGTGTGGGTGGGCCCATGTCGAGCCCGAAGTATAGCGCAGGCAAGGAGGACAGCCCGACTGGCGCGCATGTCATGTCACGGGGGTCGGCGCCGAGTGCGCCGCCAGCGGGGCGCGGCGACACCGGAATTCCCGGTTGACAGATACGGACTAGATAGTTAACACTTTCGCGGTACACGGTAGAAAAGTGGTCCCGCCCGTGTCGTGGACGTGAGTCTCTTTAGGGGGAAGACCCAATGCACAGTCGAGCACGCACCCGGTTCAGCTGCGTCCGCACGGCAATGGGCTGTGTCACTGAGCCGCCGGGCCTGCGCGGCTTACAGAGTTTACGGCTCGCGCAGGGAGGCGAACAGTCGTTGCGCCGCCAGGAAATTGTCGCGGGCATGTTGCTGCGGATCCGCGGAGCCGCTCAGCGGCACTTCGATGGACAATACCGTTCCGTCGGGAAGCTCGGCCAACAGATCGCGCAGTGGCAGGGCGCCGTGGCCGGGAGGCAGGCGAGCGGATCGGGCCTCTTTGATGAGGGCTTCCGGGGTAGTCGGCCGCTCAGCCACGGCATCACACAACTGCGCGCTGCGAATGAGTCTCGCGGGAGCGGTCCGCAGGTCCATGGGGCTGCCTCCGCTGCGCGAGAGGTGGAGGGCATCGACCAGCAGGCCGCCGTTGGGCCGATCAGCGGCGCTCACAACTTCGAGCGCATCCGCGAAGCTTGCGACCGTGCGCCATGCCATGCATTCGAGATCGACACCCAACGCGTACTGCGCCGCCAGATCGCACAGGCTCGCGAAGTTCGCCGTGAGCCGGGAACGGTCGGGGTCATCGCCGCAAACGCTCAGGCGCCGTGCGCCCAGGGCGTTGGCCGCTTCGAGCACGCCGGCGAGCCTGGCCGCAGAAAAGTCCGCATCGATGGTGACGAACTCGATGTCGTGGACCTGAATGCCCTCGTCCCGCAGGCGGCTGCGCATCTGTTGCGAGTTGGCCGTGCCGGCCGGCAGCTCGTAGAAAGGCGCCCCGGGGAATGCCGGGTACAGGCGCAGTCCGATGGAGGCATAGCCGATACCGGCGGCCAGGCTCACGAGTTCCAGCGGTGGAACCCCGAGAACCGTGAAATGAGCGAGGCCGAGCGCCGGGAATTCTTTCTCATCCGATGTCAGGATCATGATGCACGCTCGCCACGAGAGGTGTTGGGAGGTATGCGGACTGTGAGTATTACAGGATACCCGGTGTTTGCAAAGCGAGCAGCCATTGTTTGTGGGAGCTGTTGATGCACATACAACGTCACACCGACGTCACACCGGCGGTTCTCAAAGTCATGGAGCGCACGCGCGATCCGCGGTTGCGCGAGATCATGCTGTCGTTGATCAAACACCTGCACGGCTTCGTGCGCGAGGTGCGCCTGACCGAAGCGGAGTTTCGCGAAGCGGCTGCGGTTGTCGCAGAGCTCGGGAAGCTGACAACCGACACGCACAACGAGGTCGTACTCATGGCCGGATCGCTGGGCGTCTCGAGCCTCGTGTGTCTCCTCAACAATGGCGATCGCGGCCAGACCGAGACATCGCAATCGCTGCTCGGGCCGTTCTGGCGGCTGAACTCCCCGGCTGTGCCGAATGGCGGCTCGATCGTCCGTTCCGACACGCCCGGCGCGCCACTGTATGTAAACGCTTGCGTGCAAGACAAAGCCGGCAAGCCCATCGCTGGCGCAGAGGTGGACGTCTGGCACGCTTCTCCGGTGGGGTTGTACGAGAATCAGGATACGTCGCAGGCGCAAATGAACCTGCGAGGCAAGTTCACCACCGACGCACAGGGGCGGTTCTGGTTTCGTACCGTGAAGATGGTGGGGTACCCTATACCAACATCAGGGGTTGTCGGGCGTCTCCTGCGTGCGCAGGATCGTCATCCGTACCGCCCGGCGCATCTGCATGCGCTCATTCTCAAACCCGGATACAAGGTTCTGATCTCCCAGGTGTACGATCCCACGGATCCGCACATCGACACGGATGTGCAGTTCGGAGTGACCGAGGCGACGCTCGGCGATTTCGTGCACCACGACGAGCCGCATCCGGCTGATGCGGTTGCGCCGTGGTATTCGCTCGATTACAAGTACGTGATGGAGCCGGGAGAGGCGCTACTGCCACGGCCTCCGATCAAGTAACATCTCCGCGAAAGGAACCCCCAGTGTTATCGAATGAAGAACACCGCCGCTGTGCCGAGGATCTGTTGCGTGCCGAGCGCGACAGGAAACCGATCCCGCAGCCCAGCCGCACCTTTGCCGGGCTACAGATCGAAGACGCCTACAAAATCCAGGATCTGTGGGTGCAGGCCCGGATCGCAAACGGTGCCCGCATGGTCGGCCATAAGATCGGGCTCACCTCGCGCGCGATGCAGATGGCATCGAAAATGACGGAGCCCGACTACGGCCGTATTCTCGATGACGCGCTCTACAATGACGGAGCGCAGATCCGGGCCGAGTTGTTTCTCAAGCCGCGACTGGAGGTCGAGCTCGCCTTCGTCATGGGCGCGGATCTCGAGGGGCCGGGGCAGCGGATTTATGACGTCATGCGGGCGACCGATCTCATCGTGCCGGCGCTCGAGATCATCGACTACCGGACGGAAGTGCCGCGCGCGATTACCGACACCATTGCCGACAATGCCGCGTTTGGTGCGATGGTCGTGGGCGGGCGTCCGGTGCGGCCGTTGGACGTGGACATTCGTTGGATCGGCGCGACGCTCTCCAAGAACGGAATCATCGAGGAATCCGGGGTGTCGGCCGCCGTCATGGGGCACCCGGCCGCGGGCATCGCGTGGCTGGTCAACAAGCTGCACGCCGTCGATTCCGGGCTGAAGAAGGGCCAGATCGTGCTCAGCGGTTCCTTCACCCGGCCCGTCGACATCAAGGCGGGTGATGTGATTCATGCCGACTACGGTCCGCTGGGCGCGATCGGCGTGTCGTTCACCTGAGCTGCGCCGATGCAACTGCCGCAGAATCGCTTCAAGCGCGCTCTCGCCGCTGGACGCCAGCAGCTTGGGCTCTGGTGCAGCCTTTCCAACGCCTATGCCGCCGAGGCGGTCGCGGGCTCGGGCTTCGATTGGCTGTTGTTTGACACCGAGCATTCGCCGGGCGATGTGTTGACCGTTCTGAGTCAACTGCAGGCGGTTGCGGCTTATGACGTGACTCCCGTCGTGCGTCCGGCCAGTAACGACACAGTATTGATCAAGCGCTTCCTCGATCTTGGGGTGCAGACGTTGTTGATCCCGTACGTCCAGAACGCGGAAGAAGCTCGACGTGCCGTTGCCGCGATCCGCTACCCGCCGGAAGGGGTGCGGGGAGTGTCCGCTATATCGCGCGCCACCGGTTTCGGGCGCGTCGATCGCTACGCGAAGAGGGTGGCTGAAGAGCTCTGCCTGCTGGTGCAGGTCGAGACGGGTGAGGCGCTGAAGGAGATAGAGGCGATCGCAGCTGTCCAGGGCATCGATGGCATCTTCATCGGCCCGGGCGATCTCGCCGCAAGTCTCGGGCACATTGGTGAGCCGGGCCATCCTGTCGTGGTGGCGGCTATCGAGGACGCCATCCATCGCACGCGCGCCTGCGGGAAGGCCGCTGGCATCCTGACGCTCGACCTCGAGTTCGCACGGCGATGTATCCAACTCGGGACTACATTTACGGCGGTGGCGATGGACGTTGCCGTCCTTGCGCGGGGCACCGAGAAGATTGCCCAACAGTTCCGTAACAGCTGAGAAATAGTCGTCGGGCCTTCACTGGTCGAGGTCGTCCCGGTACCGTGATTGGGCCGCGAGCCGGATGGCCGCACGCGCACCGTGCGCCTTGCACAGTCGGTACAGAATTGAATTGCATCCCGGCGATCGGGGCAGGGAGCCGCAGCTCCCCCCTCGTGCGGCCACATGCAGGGCCGGCAATCCCGCCACAACAACTAAACACGGCGTCGTGAAACTACATGCCGGATTATCTAGTCCGTTTAACTCGATCTGTGTCGATGTATGTCGCTGCTTTTCATTTGAATGCAATTCGCCTTTAGACCAAGCTGGCCGTTCGCCAGCGGTGAGCTTTCATACGCGAAAGATGCGTACGATCCGTAAGTGTCATCATTCGATATGCGAATTCTTTACAGTCTCGCCCACGTCCCTCTGCAAGAATGAATGGAAGTCCAAGCGGCTTTTATGTCACGAGGAGTTTTTCAAGACATGGGTTACTTCAGTCGTACCGTTTCGCTGAATCTGCTGGCCCTCGCAGGTGTCACCACTGCCATGGCGGCCTCTGCTGCGCTGAGCGATCCGACCATCATTGCGCACTTCGACATCGCCACTCAGCAGCAGCCGGAGAACGTCACGCTCGAACCTGATGGATCGGCCATCGTGACGTTCAATCGGGCTCGGCAAGTTGCGCGAGTTAGCACAAAGGGCGTTGTCACTATTCTCGCTACGCTTCCCGTTCCGGCGTCGGGTGCTGCAGCGGCGTCAGGTATCGTGCGCGCTAACGACGGTACGCTCTACGTCAACTACAACGCCGGTGTCCTTTCGAGCATCTGGCGCATCCTGCCGAACGGTGGCGCGCCTTCGCAGTTCGCTGCTTTACCCGACGTGGGAGCTCTCAACGGTCTTGCGATCGATGAGGGCGGGCGCACTCTGTATGTCACCGATTCCTCGAACGGCGCAGTATGGAAGATATCGCTGCAACCCGGCATGGCTGGCGCGGTCACGCTCTGGGCACAGGGAGCGCAATTGCAGCGCACAGGGACTGCCCCGCAGGGAGCGAACGGCATCAAGGTACATAAAGGCGCGGTGTGGGTGGGCAACACCGCTCAGGGCATTCTCATGTCCATACCTATCAACGACGACGGCACCGCGGGCGCGATTACCACCAAGGCAACAGGCCTGACCGCCATTGACGATTTTGCGTTCACCAGCAGTGGCGACGTCGTGGCCGCTCAGAATTTCGTGAGTCAGGTGAGCATCGTTCACCAGGATGGGACGCACGTGACGGTCCTTACGTCAACGGACGGACTGTCCAATCCGACGTCCATCGCTATTAGAGGATTGACGGTGTACATCGCGAGCGCGGCGTACTTTACTCAGGTTGATCCAAATCTGATGGTTGCGCATCTCGGTTACGAGCGGGACTGAAACAGCGTGCATTTGAGTCCGAGCGATCGCATCAGCGCGCCCGCCTCGCGCTCTGATCCCTGCGAAGTGAGCAGGTCGTTCTCGAAAATTTCCACGCCGCCGAAACCCGCTCGCGCGATGGCGCGCAACTTCGACTCGAGAGTCCCGCTGATTGATACGGTCGCGATCGAGGTGAACATGGCAGGTGGAGCTTCCCTTGGGTCTACGAGTCACGCACCGTCGATCTCCACGCGACGCACGTCGCCGAGCAGAAAGATGTAGGAAAACACGCCGCCGATGGCCAGGAGGGCAATGAATCCCAATGCCCACGCAAACGATCCGGTGGCGGACACGATGAGTCCTACGACCAGGGGCGTCACGATTCCCGCGAGATTCGCGCACAGATTGAAGAGACCGGTCGTGAGGCCAAGCAGGCGCTTGGGGGCCACATCGGTGATGAGGGTCCAGCCGAGATTGCACATCCCCTGTCCGAAGAAAGCGAGCGACATCACCGCGATGACCGTGGCGTCATCGTGTAGGAAGTCCGCGGCAACGATCGTCGAGGCGAGCAGGAGACCCGACACGATGGGCAGCTTGCGCGCGATGTTGGCCGAGCCCGTGCGCCGCAAGAGGAAGTCCGACAGCACGCCGCCGCCGACCACTCCGGCCGTTGCGGCGATGAAGGGCAGAATGGCGAAAAACCCGATCCGCAGCCACGCCATGTGGCGCTCGGTCGCGAGATAAGTTGGAAACCAGGTCAGGAAGAACACCAGCGTGGAGTTGCTCGCAAACTGGCCGATGGAGGCGCCGAGGATCTGCCGCTGGCGCATGAGGAGGCCGATGCTGCGCCATTCGAAACGCGTCGCCGCGTGGCGCTCCGCGAGTCCGCCGCCGGCCGCGATGTGGTCCAGCTCCGCCTGGTTGATCCGCCGGCTCGTGTGGGGATCGCGATAGACTGCAATCCAGGTGAGCGCAAACAGAATACCGGTGACGCCCACTATGAGAAACAACGCACGCCAGCCCCACGCGGCACTGATCCAGAACAAAACGGGGCTCAGAAACGCAAGGCCAAAGTATTGGCCGATAGAGTACACACCCGTGGCGCGCGCTCGTTCGTGTTGTGGAAACCAAGTGCTGAGGACGCGACTGTTACAGGGGAAGGCGGGCGCCTCGGCGACACCCAGGGCGAGGCGGGCGCTGAGGAGTGAGGCAAGACCCGAGGAGAGTCCCTGTAGCGTCGTGCAAACCGACCATAGTGCGATGGACAGGAAATACGTGACCCTGACGCCGATGCGGTCGAGCAGGATGCCGCCTGGGATCTGGGACGCCGCGTACGTCCATGAGAACGCCGCAAACACCAGTCCCATGACTGCCGGAGTCAACCGCAGGTCCTTCGACAGCAAAGGGGCGGCCACGCTGATCACCGTTCGATCCAGATAGTTGATCAGCGTGGCGCCGGTAATGAGCGCCAGCATCAGCAGCCGCACCCGCGTCGGCGCCGCCACGGTGCCATCTGCGCGTGACGCCGGGACGATCACCGCGGATCGCGTCATCGATCAATCACGTTTCTGAGGCGCTTTGCGCGTGGAGTTGGGCGACGTGTTCGAGCGCGAGCGGGTAACCGTGAATTCCGAGGCCGGTAATCATTCCGGTCGCTGCGGCGGTCAGGATCGATTTCGCGCGCCACTCGGCCTCGCGGCGGTGAATGTTGGTGATGTGAACCTCGACGATCGGGCACTCGCACATCTTCATCGCATCCAGCACCGGTACCGAGTGGTAGCTGAAGGCCGCCGGATTGATGACGATCCCGGCATCCAGGCGCGCCTCCTGGAGCCAGTCGATCATCTGGTGTTCCGCATTGGTCTGCCGGCACAGGAGCTCGAGTCCGTGACGGTCGGCGACCGCCTGGCAGAGCCGCTCGACATCGCGCAGCGTCTTGCGTCCATAGAGATGAGGCTCCCGGACGCCGAGAAAATTGAGATTCGGGCCGTTTAGTACGTGGACGCGCGGCGCTGCCATTGCCTGTTTCCCCCTCGAGTGTGCTCATGGATACTGGTGCGGTTAGCGCGGGTCAGTATATCCTCATGGCCTTAATTAACCTACTAGTCCGTTAACTAGATCCGCCAACTGGAAGCGAAGCCCCTATGTTCTGGCGCACTCCCGCTGTCCCCGCCGGGCGCCTTGCGTCACGGTACTTCCTGAAGACTCGCGACTGATGTGATGAGGGTCGAAACATGAAGGTTGATCGCGATGATGTATTGCATGACCTGGCTCCCGAGGGCCGCATTCGCGCCGCCATCAACTTCGGTAACCCTGTGCTCGCGCAGCAGGATCCACAGACCGGCCAGGCGCAAGGCGTATCAGTCGATCTGGCGCACGAACTTGGACGCCGCCTCGGTGTTCCGGTCGAACTGGTTACATTCGACGCCGCGGTAAAGGTGTTCGAGGCGCTGAAAACAGCATCGTGGGATGTGGCGTTCCTGGCCATCGATCCCGTGCGCGCGGCGGAGATTTTGTTTACCCCGCCGTACGTCATCATTGAGGGCACCTACATCGTCCGCGAGGATTCACCGCTGCGCTCGATCGCCGACTTCGACCGCGAAGGAGTGCGCATAGCGGTCGGCCGGGGCGCAGCCTACGATCATTTCCTCAGGCGATCACTGAAGCACGCCCAGCTTGTCAGTGCGGACACGTCGCCCGCTGCGCTGGAACTGTTTCTCGACCAGGGACTCGATGCTGCGGCGGGAGTGAAGCAACCGCTCGTCGCGTTTGCCAAGCGCCACCCCGGCCTGCGCGTCATCGAGGGACGCTTCACCGCGATCGAGCAGGCTATGGGAACACCAAAGCGGCGCGACGCCGGGTCGAAATATCTGACCAGCTTTATCGAAGAGATGAAAGCCAGCAGCTTCGTCGCGTCGGCACTCGCCCGCAGCGGTCAACACGAGGCGGCTGTCGCGCCACCGTGAACGGGAATCTGTTGCAAGCCGCTGCCCGCTACATAGATCAGGGCAGGGTCGCCGAGGCGGAGCACATCCTGCGCCGGATTCTGGCGACGCGACCGGATGACCCACCGTCCCTCTATCTGGTGGCCGTGATCCGGCTGATGGAGCGACGTCCGGCCGATGCCGAGCCCCTGCTGCGCCGCTCGCTCGCAGCCGACCCTAACCAACCCAAGGCCGCTTTGAACATCGGCGTGATCGTCCGGGGTCTTGGTCGTCTCGACGAAGCGGCCGGCTGGTTCGAGAAAGCGGTGGCGAGCCGCCCGGACTACGGGGAGGCGCACTTCAACCTGGGCCTGGTCCATCAGGAACGTGCGGAACTCTCGGCCGCTGAGGCACGCTTTCGGCTGGCTGTGCGCTACGCCCCGGACCTTGTCGAGGCGCAGCTCGCCCTGGGGGCGATCCTTGTGGAGATGGGCTGCGCCGAGGAGGCCGAGCGGGTGCTCGTCGCGGCGGGAGGCCGTGTGAAGACAACGCGGCAGCGGGCGACGGTCGAAAAAAACCTGAGCCGGACGCGTCACGCGCAGGGCGATCTCCCCCGCGCCCTTGCGCACCTCGAACGCGCGGAGATGCTCGTGCCGGGCCTTCCTAACCTTGCTTACAACAAGGGCGATGTTTTGCAACATCTCGGGCGCCGTGAGGAAGCGATTGCCGCTTTCCGGCAGGCGCTGACGGAGAATCCGTTGGATCTCCACGCGCACCGGGCTTTGAACCAACTGATCTTCTCCCTCGGCCGGGATGAGGAATTCCTCAGATCCTACGACGAGGCTTTCACACGGACCGCCGACCCCCGGCTCCACATCGCCAAGGCGTCGGCGTTGTTGATCGCCGGCCGTGTCGAGGAAGCCGTCGAGGGGTTCGAGTCCGTCCTCCTGCGATCTCCCGAAGACGTTGATGCCCGCTACGGCCTGGCGTCCACTCAAACGCGGCGGAAGGAATTCTCGAGCGCAATCACCGAATTTCGCAAGGCGCTCGCACGCAGGCCGGAGGATCCGCATATACGGCACGGACTCATCAGCGCGTTGCTACAGGCGGGCGATCCGGTAACGGCTGCCGAGATGGCGGAGGAACGGCTCCGAGAGAGTCCCTGGGATCAGACTGCGCTGGCGCAGCTGGGCTTGGCCTGGCGGATTCGCGACGACGGGCGAGAAGCGGAGTTGCACGGGTTTGAGGAACTGATCCGAGTCTTCGAGCTCGAGCCGCCCGAAGGCTATCGTGATATGACCGCGTTCAACCGCGACCTCGACGCCAGTCTCGACTCCCTCCACCCGCACACTCGCGAATTCCTCGACCAGAGCCTACGGCAAGGCACGCAGACCTTTGGCGATCTGTTCGGCGAACGCCACGAGTTGGTCGGGCGGCTGCAACGTCAGATCAACGAAACCGTTGGCCGTTACCTGTCCGAGCTGCAAAGGGATGCGAGCCATCCTTTCCTGTCGCGCAAGCGCGAGCGCTTCAAGTTCGCCGGATCCTGGTCCTCGCGGCTACGGGACCGCGGTTTCCACATCAACCACATCCACCCCGAGGGTTGGATCAGCTCGTGCTACTACGTTGGGGTCCCGTCCGTGACCGAGGATGCGACCGCTCAGCAGGGCTGGCTGAAGTTCGGCGAGCCGCCGTACGAGCTGGGCCTGAAGACTCCCATTCGCAGGACCCTTCAGCCGAAGCCGGGCACGTTGGTGTTGTTTCCCTCCTATCTGTGGCACGGCACCATACCCTTCCATGGCGAACAGAAGCGCACGACCATCGCTTTCGATGTCGTGCCCGCGTGAGGTCTTGGCCCGTTAAAGACGCCGAAGCGCGTTTCAGCGAGTTTCTAGGGCGCTGCCGCAGAGTCACTGAATAACCGGTGGAATACCGCGCGTAACCACTTGTTTGCCGGATCGCGATGAGAGCGCTCATGCCAGAAAAGTCCGATCGGCACTCGCGGCAGCGCGAGTGGCGGCCGGACTAATTGTAGCCCGAGCTCCTCTGCGAGCATCGTGCCGACGCGCAGAGGCAGAGTCGCAACCGCGTCGGTGTACTTCGCCACCATCGCCGCGGCGACAAAACCGGGTACCCGGAGCGCGATGTTAGTGGGGGGCAGAGCGGCTGTGAGAAGCCGATCCAACTCTTCGTGCATGTGAGGAGCTTCGTACCCGGAGACGACGACATGGCGTTCCCCACAGAATGCTGCAAGAGCCGGATGTGCGGGAAGTCGCGGATGATCGCGTCGGGTCACGCTGACATAGCCCTCCGTAAAGAGGCGCTGACGGCGAATGGTTCGTCCCAATGCGGGGAATGGGCCGATTGCGAGATCGATATCCCCGCCTTCCAACTTTACGGGCAACCGCTCCGGGTCGATCTCGACCGCATGAAGTGAGACCCCGCGGCTTTCGGTCTGGAGGACCCGCATGACCTGCGGCAGCAGGCGGACGATTCCCACGTCACTGATGAAGAGTCGAAAGATGTGCTGCGATTTTTGGGGGTCGAAATCCTCCGCTGGAGCATCCAGTCCTTTGGCCGCCCGCAGCAGGTCTTTGATGCGGGGCTGCAGCGCCAATGCCCGGCGGGTCGTCTCCATTCCGTGGGCGGCGCGCACCAGGAGTGGGTCGTCGAACCGGCGGCGGAGTTTCGCCAGGACCTTGCTCACCGCCGGCTGCGAAATTCGCAGCGCCAGTGCCGCGCGGGTCAGGCTCCGCTCGGCCAGCAGCGTGTCCAACACCCGCAGTTCCCACAAAGTGAGTCGATCAGTCATGCAATATTAGGATAATCGGAATAACCGTTCCGGGATAGTCTTCCCGGAGGGTGGGGCCTATGCTGATGAGGCGATGTTGTATCGCCCCGGCAGGAGTGTCCTTGCGCCTATACTCCAATCGAGAGCGCCCCTTCCACCTGGGCCCCCTGGCTTTGGAACGCTTGCGCCGGGCATCGCCCCCCGTCGTGGCCACGGGCGAACTCCCCCGCGATGAGCATCTGTCCGGGAAGCAGGGCGTCGCGCGAGTCATTCCGGAGTACATCAAACTCTTTGGCGGATACCTGGAGGGCTCACCGGCTAAAGCGGAGGCACCGGTCCCGGTGGATCCGGAGCTGCGTGCCAACAACCTCAAGGCGCATGCCTACTTCCTGGACGCCGCGCTGGTGGGTTGCTGTCAGATTGAGCCCGATGACTGGGCTACCGTCGACAATCCAGGGCATCGGTACGCGTGCGTCTTCGTGGTGGAGTTTGGCCGGGAGCCCAAGGCCGGAGAGCCCGGGGATCCCTGGATTCGCGGCTGCAACGAGGCGCGCACCGACTTGCGCTGTGCGGAGCTCGCCGTTGTGTTGTCCGGCTACCTCCGCGCGATGGGGTTCGCTGCGCGAGGGCATTTCAACGGCGATACGCTGCTCGACTTAGGTACATTGGCTGTGCGCGCGGGCGTTGCACGGCCCGATGAAGGAGGGCGGCTCGTAGCGCCGTATTTGCGCCGGGGCTTTCGCGTCGGAGCGATCAGCACGCACTACGAGCTGAAACCCGAGCTGCCCCTGGCACAGAATGGCCCACTGGAACCGGACGACCCGGATGTCCGGCTCGGGACGGGCGGAACATTGGCGGCCTCGCGCTACGACCTGGAGGAGTCGCGCCCGGCGCATCTGGGGCGCTATCCCATGGAGACGATCAGGCGGGTGGATGAGCCGACCACGCTGATCATCCGTAGCGAGATCCAACGTGTCCCCAAGCGCGGCGATTTCTTCACGCGGGCTGCAGCGGGTGACCTGGGCGAGGCGGCGAAACGAGAGCGGTTCCGTTTCGCCATGAAACACCCCTACGCCCTCGGCATGCAGCCGCTCATCCAGAACATGGTGCCCCTCCAGGGAACGCGTCATAAATACCCTGCTGTAGCTGGCGGCTCTGACGCGCGTGCCAACGCCGAGGCGATCAAGGCGCTGGGCTATTTCCTTGGCGCGGACTTTGTGGGTATCTGTCGCGCTGAGCCATGGATGTACTACTCACACGATCTGGATGGAAAGCCGATCGAGGCCTATCACGAGTACGCCGTCGTCATGCTCATCGATCAGGGCTACGAGACCATGGAGGGAGCTTCTGGTGACGATTGGATCAGTGCCTCCCAATCGATGCGCGCTTACATGCGCGGTGCGGAGATTGCCGGGGTGATGGCGGCGCATTGCCGTCGGCTGGGTTTTTCCGCGCGCTCCCACACCAACGCCCACTCCGAGGTGATCCACAACCCCGCCATCGTCATGGCCGGGCTCGGGGAGGTCTCGCGTATCGGTGACACGTTGCTGAATCCCTTCATCGGCCCGCGATCGAAATCCGTGGTATTCACGACGGACCTGCCGCTGGAAGTTGACAAGCCGATTGACTTCGGTCTGCAGGACTTCTGCTCTCAATGTCGCAAGTGCGCCCGCGAGTGTCCGTGCAACGCGATTACTTTCGGCCCGAAAGTCATGTTCAATGGCTACGAGATCTGGAAAGCCGATGTGGAGAAATGCACGCGCTATCGTGTGACCCAATCGAGGGGCTCAGCTTGCGGCCGCTGTATGAAAATGTGCCCGTGGAATCGGGAGGATACCGTTGAATCACGTGAGCTGATGCTACGTTCTATCAACTCACCGGCCTCCCGCGAGGCGATCATTCGAGAGGATGATGAGGCGGGCAACGGACGGCGCAACCCGGTGAAGCGCTGGTGGTTCGACCTCGAAATGATCGACGGCGTTGCCGTGAAGCCCGCGGGAGGTACCAACGAACGCGATCTGAACCTCGGTCGGGAGCAGAAGCTGGCGTCGATCCAAAAGTTGGCGCTCTATCCGCCGCAACTGCAGCCCAAGGGTGGGGTCACCATGTCGGAAACGGTGCCTGTGGACCGGCCCGCGGGCCTCAAGCTTTACACCACTGCCGAGTCGCCCGACGCGGCGCGCGCGCGTGGTGGCGGTGAAGTCGATGTGAATGCTCAATGAGCCGAACATAGGGCGGGGGCAGTTGGTCATGAAAACGCAGCTGGCCATCATCGGCGCCGGCCCGGCCGGGATGCTGCTCAGCGAACTTTTGAATCGCCGGGGAATCGCGAGTGTCGTGCTGGAACGGCACACGCGCGATCATGTTCTAACGCGTATTCGAGCGGGCGTGCTCGAGCCGACCACCGTAGAGGTTCTCCGCGCCAACGGGCTCGGTGAGCGGATGGATCGGGAGGGAGTTCCCCACGACGGCATGCAGATCGTGTGGGCGGGCCGCGAGAGTTTCTTCATCGATGTTCACAAGCACCTCGGCAAGCGGTTCATGACCTATGGCCAGACCAACATCCAGGAGGATCTGTTCGCCGCCGCGGACCGTCGTCATGCCTCCGTACTGACCGGCGCGCAGGATGTGCAGCCTGTCAACATCGCCTCGGATCAGCCATCGGTGACATTCAAGATCGGCAACGAGAGCAGGCGAATTGACTGTGACTTCATCGCCGGCTGCGATGGCTTCCATGGCATCGCACGCACCTGCATTCCCCCTGACGTCCGCCGGGAGTTCGAAAAAGTCTATCCGTTCGGATGGCTGGGACTCTTGTCTGAGACGCCGCCGCTACCTGACATTACCTACTGCAACCACCCCCGGGGGTTCGCGCTCGCGTCCATGCGTGGTGAGCAGCTCAGTCGATACTACATTCAAGTCCCGCTCGACACGCGTATCGAGGACTGGCCCGACCAGCGTTTCTGGACTGAGCTCAAGTTGCGCTTCCCTCCTGGGTTGGCCGAGCGGATCGTCACAGGTCCGTCAATTGAGAAATCCATCGCTCCGTTGCGCAGCTTTGTCACCGAGCCGATGCAGCACGGTCGCCTCTTCCTGGCCGGCGACGCCGCTCACATCGTGCCACCCACGGGGGCCAAGGGCTTGAACCTCGCCGTCGCGGATGTCTTTTACCTGGCGCAGGCGCTCGAGGCTTTTTATAGCCGGGGCACGCGAGCGCTTCTGGACCGCTATAGCGATACGGCGCTGCGGCGAGTCTGGAGCTCGGTCAGGGTCTCCTGGTATCTGACGACCCTGTTGCATCGCTTCCCCGATGCGAGTGAGTTCGATCAACGTGCCCAGGAGTATGAGTTGGAATACCTGCGCGGCTCGTACCACGCGCAGGTGGCGCTGGCCGAGCAGTACGCGGGATTGCCGCTGGAAGGCCTGTAAAAACGTTGTGTTGGTGGCGCTGGACGCCCAGGCATGGAGCCAAGATCATTTGTACGGCTGGCGGACAAACCCGAGAGCGGGCTTGCTCCGGCGCTCCTCAGCTCCCAGCATGACGCCACGCTCGATGATGAGTTGTGGAGTTGAAACGGGTGCCGCTGTGGTGAATTTTGCCCTCGCGAATCTCAATACCGAGAGCGGTGAACGCGCCGCGCTGGCCATCGACGGCGCTTACTTCCGGCTCGACCGGATGTCTTCCGAGTCGCCGATGAGTGTGCGCGCGATCCTGGATGAGTGGGAGCGCATGTATCCCAAGTTGCTCGCCGCAGCTGACGAATGCGCAAGCCGCGGATCCGAGTCGAGCGCCTTCGTCAGCGCCAAGGACGCGGAACTGCTCACGCCCATCAGGTACCCGAACAAGCTCGTCTGCGTCGGTGGCGTGTATCGGGATCATCTGCTCGAGTTCAACCTCCCGCCGCAGCGGTGGAAGAACATGCCCATGTTTCTGCGTGCGCCGACGACTTCGATCGTTGGACCCGGACGCACACTGGTGATTCCGGCCACAACCAACCAGTTGGATTGGGAGATCGAGTTGGCCGTGATCGTATCCAGGAAGCTGAAGAGCGCGGACCTGGATACCGCCGCCGCGGCCATTGCGGGCTATTCGGTCGGACTGGACATGACCTGTCGCGACCTGCTGGATCGGGACTCCCCGACCGGGGTCGATCTGGTGCGCGCAAAGGCCCAGGACGGCATGGCTCCCGTGGGACCCTTCATCCGACCGTCGGCCTTCATCCGGGATGTGCATAACCTGCGGCTGAAATTGTTCGTCAATGGCGAGATCAAGCAGAACGGCTGCACGACGGATATGTTGTATTCGGTACCGGAGCAACTCAGCACAATAAGCCGCTATATCACCCTGGAGCCGGGTGACATCGTCTTCACTGGCTCGCCGGCCGGGTCGGGGGCCTCGATCGGCCAGTATCTGCAGCCGGGGGACCAGATCCAAGCGGAAATCGAGGGTGTTGGGCGGCTCGATGTCGAGGTCGTCGCACCTGTCTCCTGACCTTAGGTGACGATCGCATCGGGGCGGACTACGAGAGGGGGATATGCCAAAATGCTGCAGGTGAGTTCAGGCGACAAAGTCGTTCCGCGAGGCCGTCCGCGCAAGCCTAAACGGGCTCCCACGGAGAAGTGGAACCCCATGCGCTCGGCTTTGCGCACCTTGACGGTGCTGCGAGCCTTGAACATCCATAACGGTGCCACTGTAGCCGCATTGTCCGTGGTGACAGGCATCTCCCGGCCCGCGCTGTATCGCATACTCGAAACGCTGCGTGAAGCGGGATATATCTCCGTCGATATCGCCGGAAAGCACTACTGCTTGACCATGCTGGTGCGCAGCCTGGCCGAGGGGTTCACTGACGAGGACTGGGTGACGCAGATCGCCCGGCCCGCGCTAGCCAGCTTGCAGCGCAAGGTCGTATGGCCGACCGACCTGGGCACCTTCCGCAGCAGTGGCATGTGGATTCGGGAGACGACCCGGCGTCTGAGCCCGTTGACGATCGACCGAGGTGTCGCTGGAACTCGATTCTGCATGCTGGGCTCGGCAACGGGCCGCGCCTACCTCGCGTTCTGCCGGCCGGACGAGCGCGAACAGATACTGCGCAATCTTCGCCTGTCCGTCGAGCCGGGCAACGAGTTGATCCTGCGGCCGAGACGTCTCGAGGAGCTTCTCGAGGATGTCCGCAAGAGAGGCTATGGCTACCGCTATGGTGAGCCTCCCAAGGAGTCCGGCGCGATCGCAGTCCCCATCCTGGCCGGCGAGCGCATCTTCGGCTGCGTGAACATGACTTTCATGGCAGCGACCCTGACTCCGGAGGAGGCTGCCAGGAAACACCTGGCGGACTTGCGCGAGTCCGCTGACGCCATCGCTCACGGGACTCAGCAACTCGAGAGCGCGGCATCCTCGCGTGAGTCTTAATAAGGGCCGGTAGCCGGTCGTAGGCGGCTCATGTCGCCGGCCAACGTCGTTGCGCGTCGTACGCATTTTCCGCCAGGCGTACATCTTCCATCTACCGCGCATACCCCAGCGATCGGCGTGTTAGGTTTCTCTCGCCACCAGCCGCGACAGCGCGGCAACTGTCTGCGGCAAAGAGGGGGGGAGATGGTTACTACGAGAGTGAGTGCATTGATTTATACGGCCGCCCTGTTGATGGTGGCCGGTATCGCGAGCGCTCAGGAGGCAGTGACTCGAGTGGGGTCGGCTGCTGCCAGTGACCAGGAGAGCGCTGGCGCCGCGGGTCTGGAGGAAGTCGTCGTTACGGCGACCAAGACTGGCGCGACACAGCTGCAAAAGACGCCGTTAGCCGTCAGCGCTTATTCCTCAGATCAACTCAACACGTCGGTCGTTACCAACGTCAAGGACCTGGTGTCTCTCACGCCGAGCCTGAACGTGTCACAGGCGACCGCGAGCGCGCAGATCTATATTCGGGGAATCGGCAGCAACAATGTCTTCAACGGGTCCGATCCCGACGTGACGGTGCAGTCCGACGGCGTCTATATCGCCCGGGCTTTCGGCCAGTTCGCCGACTTCATCGACGTGGATCGTGTTGAAGTCCTGCGCGGCCCACAAGGCACGTTATATGGACGCAACGCCGTCGGTGGGACCATCAACATCATCTCGCGCCTGCCCACCGACGACTTGCAGAACAAGGCACAGGTGACGCTCGGCAATTTCTCCCTGCTGCAGACCCAGGACTATGTGAGCGGCCCGCTGGTCAAAGGAGTGGCGGACGCCAGTCTGAGCGCGAACTATGTCACTCACAGCCCCTACGAGACGAACCTCGTCCGCGGCCAGCCTGGCGTGGGTGAGGCGGACCGTGGCGGAGTGAGAGCGCAACTCCTGCTCAAGCCGGCTGACGCGGTCAACATGATCACCCGGGCAGATTACAACAAGAGCGCCGAGGATTTCGCTTCCTCCTCGCATCTGCTGTACCCCTACGCTCGAGCACCTTTGGCATCCAGTATCGTAGGCGACTATACCCAGGTTGCACTCGACTGGCCCCAGGTCAATCATGAGCAGATCTGGGGCGTTTCCGAGGAGATCAACGCGTTGCTCAGCGACCAGCTGACCCTGAAATCGATCACGGCTTATCGTGACAGCTGGTATCGCCTCGGCGTCGATGTCGATGGCACCGAGTTGCCGGTGATCGAGGGATTTCAGTCGGATGACTCGAAACAGGTGAGTCAGGAATTGAATCTCGTCGCCAATGTAGGTCGATTCGACGGCGTCGGCGGACTCTATTATTTCAACGAGCACGAAATCAGCGTGGTCGGCTCGGCACTGCCCTCACCAGGTCCTAACTTCAAGAATGCGGTCACGCCGGATGCTCACGCCCGCTCCGAAGCAGCGTTCGCACAGGGCACTTACCATTTGTTCGATACGGTAGGGCTGACCGCGGGGATTCGTTACACCAAGGAACGTAAGGAGTTGGATCAGACGTACAGTCGCACGTCCCTTGCCACCTCCGCCTTTCTGCCTGGCTTTCCGTTTCTGGCGAACACAACGCGGGACTTTCACGCACTGACGCCGAAGTTCGGCGTGGATTGGCAGATGTCTCCCGACGCGCTCCTCTACCTCTCTGCCACTCGTGGCTTCAAGAGCGGTGGAACGAATTACGCCGCCTCCAACGTGGCTGCGCTGTCATTTGCCCCGGAGTACATTTGGAGCTACGAGGCCGGGCTCAAGTCCGACTGGCTCGAGCACCGCCTCCGCTTCAATCTGACGGGGTTCCACTACGACTACAGCGATCTGCAGGTCCAGTCACTTCTCGGCCCCGGGGTCGCGGCGATCGCCAATGCCGCCACCGCGAAGGTCTCGGGGATGGAATTGGAGGCCACCGTCAAGCCCGTTGCGGCGCTGGTGTTGACGGCGAATTATTCGCTCCTGGATGCGCATTACAGCAACTTTCGCGAGGCCAGCGTTCCTGGCGCTCTCGCGCCGTTTCTGGTCGGATCACCGCGTTTGAATGCAAACGGGACCTTCGATGCGACGGGCAACCGGCTGAATGCGGCACCGCGTGACTCCGCTTCCGCAACCGGCCAATACAATTGGAACCTGGGCGGCGGGGTGACCTTCCTGCGGGCGGAATACTACTGGCAGTCCCGCGTGTTCTACGACCCGTCCAATGCACTGATCATGAGTCAGAAGGCATACGGCATCACCAACGTATTCCTTGGGTACGATAACGAGAGTTCGAGGTGGGGTGTGCATCTGTTCGCGAAGAACATCGGCGATACGCATTACCTCACCGCTGTCGTTGCCAACGGAGTGGAACCCGCAGGGCAGGCCGCGCCGCCGCGAACGTATGGCGTACGGATGTCGAAGAGCTTCTGATCCAACAGCGCCACGCGACCGCGCGCCTTCAGAGCCAGACAGCGTCCGTCGATGGAGTGAGCTCGGGGCCGTGCCGCTCGTTGGTGTACAGGCGAATGCGGCGACCGTCTGGGTCCTCGAATGCCACCAGCCATCCTACGTACCCCGTCAGGATAGGCGAGTGCGGAACACCCTCGGTCCGAAGATGATCGCGCCAGCTCTGCAGCTCTGCCTGGCCTTCGACGGTGAGTGTGATCGGGTCGAAGCCCTTGTGTTGCACCGCCTGCGTGGCATTCAGCCGCAGCTCCAGCTTCGTGCCGAGATGGGGTACATCCAGGATGATCGCGAAGAGTCTTTTATTGGCGTCGTAATGATCTGCTTGCCTGATGCGCGTCGCACCCATGACGCGACTGTAGAACTCGCACGACCGCTCCAGATCGGACACGGGGAACTTGAGGTGATGAATACCCAGGAAATCAGGAGGTGACATGTGATACCCCTCGTTGTCCGCGAGGCGACGTTGTCCGGGCCCCGCGCTCGAGCCTTAGGAATAGCGCCGCTCCAACGGCGAGTAGGGCGGTCGACATCAGCAATGCCGGTGCATAGTTGCCCGCTCGATCCCTGATGAGACCGTATCCGAAGCCTCCCATCGCCATACCGACATAAAAGAACATCGCAAGCAGACCGTAGATTGCCGCGTAGTGACGCAGGCCGAACAGGCGCGCACAGAAGAACGCCATGAGGTCGAGCTCTGCGCCGATGCTGAAACCGATGAGTACGGTTGCCAGACCCGCTACCGGTGTGGCGGAAGGCGTTAGAAGTAAAGCGGAGCCGATGGCCGCGAGGCACATGATGATGGCCGAGACGCGCGCAGGATGGCTCAAATCCAACAGACTGCCTACCACCAGACGACTCACCATCACAGAGAATGCAAGGAGCGACAGAAACCAGGTGGCCGTGCGTTCGTCGATACCGCGCTCGACCATGACCGACTGAAAGGCAGACACCAGTCCGATCGATGCGGCGGTGATGGCGAGAACGGCCACGCCGAGTTTCCAGAAAGGGGAACTCGTTGCCGCCGCCCGAGTGGTGACTCCGTCACCTGCACGGGCCCGCGTGTTAGGTGGCTGCACCGGCCGCATGAGCAACTGCGCGAGGAGACCTCCCCCAAGGGTGGTTGCCGCCAGCAGCAGGTAGCTGTCCCGCCATCCATGACTCGACATCATGAAACCGATGAGGGGCGGGAATAGAACCGCTACGAAAGCGATCCCGAATTGGGCGCACGCCAATGCTGCGCCGCGCGCCTGTTGGAATTGCGCTGCCACCAATACCGTGTAGCACATTGGACCGGTCGCGCAGCCCAGAACATTGAGCGTGATGATCGCCCCATAATATTCGCCAACATTGCCGGAGAGGCGCGATAACCAGATGTACGACAGTGTGGCGGCCACTACAGAAAAACCCGACAGGGCGCGGACGCCGAAGCGATCGATCAACCGCCCGGCAAATGGAAAGGTCAGCGCCGCTATCGGCAAGGCAATCAGCGCGCCCGCCGCCACCGCTTTCGACCATCCGAACTGCAGCCCCACGGCTCGAAAGAACAGGCTGGAGACTGGCGTATAACAGGGGATTCCGAATCCGAGGCCGATCGTTGCGGCCAGCAGGTTGCGCCATCCACCCTGGAGCTCGCGGAAGAACGCGCTCACGAAGCGGACGGACCCCGTTGGACAATCGACACGGTCGGACCTCCGTCAAGATGTGAATGCGAGCCGGCGTTCAAATTATCGCGCCGCGCCTGGCTGATTGCGAGTTGGGGAAAGTCATTTGACGCCATCGGGCCGGACTTGTCCGGTGGCCGGACATTTTCGGGCGTGCCCCTGACCCGGAGGCGAAATCCGCGAATTGCTGGCGAGGCTGGGCGTGAAGGCGTCGGACTGATGAATTCAGCGCAGTGTCACGACTGCCACCGCGAAGGGTTCGAGTTCGATAACGTGGCCGGTGAGCGTCTGTGGTCGCGCGGGGCCTTCGGCCGTCGACGTATCAACAGTCTCCACACGGCCGCGTTCCACATCGGTGGGCAACGTAAGCTCCACCGTTCGGTTGCGCTTGTTCACAAGAAGCAGCTTTCTCTCGCCCTTTGACGAGCGGTAAGCCTGGGCGGCAACCGCCGGCAACATGGACTCCATCGACTCGACGTTGGCTGCTGAGTCGGTGAACACAGTGCTGAGGAGCGTGTCGCCGGGTCCGAAATTGTCCTTCACCAGCTTTAGCACCCAGTAGCGCGAGTTGGGTTTGCCATTCGTCCAGTCGACCATCGACACGTCCGGGAACTGAGTCGGGTAGCCGACGAGTTGGGATTCCCCGAGAACGTCGATTCCGAGGGCCGACAGCCGCATGTAGAGGTAGGCGTAGGTCGCCCCGGAGAGATTCCAGTAGGCGGCCGGAATGGCCGCGGGAGTCGGGCTGGCTGTGTCCTTGGGCAGGATCGACCCCAGCTCATCGAGCGTCGTGCGCGTGCCCGGCGCAAGGCGCTTGCGAATACGCTCGATAAATCTGACGGTAGCGACGAATTTATCCGCCTGCCAGAAGAAAGAATACTGCCACTGATCGAGGGACTCGGTCGGAGCCGGGATGGCGTAGAAGTGGTAGGAAACCATATCGAGCGGCGTACCCGCTCGATGGTTGCGCGGATTCAGGAAATACTCAAACATGTCGGCGTCCGGGTTCGCGAGGGCGAGGCCCACGAACCTGGTTCGTGGGCTGACTTTCCTGATGGCGGCAACGATTGCGTCATAGCGACGCGTATATTGCTCCGGGGTCGTCCGGTGCTCGAAATCAGGCTCGTTGAGCACTTCCCACCACGGGATGTCGTAGTGATATCCGGAGCGGTGATAGGCGCCGTTTTCATCTGCGAAACCCCCTTGGGTATACCAACTCACCACGCGGGCAAAATATTCTGCGGCCTGCGTGCCCGTGGGGTCGCCCAGCTCCGTACCCTGGCTGTAAGTCCAACTCACCCGATCCGGATCCGGCGGGTAGGTCACGGGACTGGCAGTCGCGAACATCCAGGCCGGGATGGTGCTGAAGTTGAAGATCACCGGATGTCCCTGCGTTGCGTGCAGAAAGTCCAGGGTCGGCGGATCGATGAGGGAGAAGTCCCAAGACGTCTTGCCGTCGCGAGGCGGCTCGAGCTCCGCGACAGCCAATCGCGGATAGGGAAACCAGGGCGCGAAGCGCACGTAGTCGGCCTGCAGATCCTGTAGAGCGGCGAAGGCCCGGTCGTGGATGGGCGACCCGGGGCGCAGCATGGGATTCACGACGACCTGCAGGGTGGGCACTGCCTTCGATACCGCGACGGTCTTCGACCAATCGACCGAGACCTGCATCGTGGGTATCGCCTGTGCGTGGCCGACGAAACTCCAGACACACAGTGCGCGTAGTAGTGCGCGACCGCAGATGATTTTGGTAACGTTGCGCATCTTTCGCATGCCCCCCTTGACGATCGGTATCGCGCCCGGCAACCGCCGGCCCTGCAGACATTCTATCCCTTCGTTGGTCGCGTGTCCTTAACACTGTTAATCTCAGTGCCGTAGCCCCCCGCAAGTATCCCGGACCCACAGGAGTCAATCATGCCGTCAGACGAAAACAGCCTGCCCCAACATTCGGAGGACCCGTCGGCCTTCCCGCAGCCAGGTCGCGAGAGGCTGATCCTGCCCCAACCTATCGCGTCACAAGGCACCGGAGTGGCCAACGTCGAGAAGGCAATGCTGCAGCAGTTGCGCCCGGCCACCGTGTTTATGATGGGAGACAATCCGGCGCTGCCCCGCATGCCGAAAGCGCCGAAATTGCTGGACTTCTTCCGCCTGCGCTTTTCGGAAATCACCTTTCGGCACCTGCTGCAGAGCGCGAAAACCGCACTGGATGCCGGTCAGGAAGAAAAGGTCGTCATCGCATGTCTGTTGCACGACATTTCCAATGGTGCGCTCATTCGCACCGATCACGGTTATTGGAGCGCGCAGCTGGTGGCGCCGTATGTGACTGAAGAAGTGGCATGGGCGGTCCAATACCACCAGGCGCTGCGTTACTTCGCCGATGAATCCGTTGGTTTCAAGTACCCGGATGCCTATGACCAATTCTTTGGCGCGGATTATGAGCCCCCGGAATACATCCGCTGCGCACACGCTGAGGCGCGTGCCCATCGCTGGTACGTGACCTCGCGGCTTATCACGATCTATGACGTGTACGCGTTTCAGGACAACTGGTCGGTCGATCCGGAAGAGTTCACCGATGTGATCGGCCGCAATTTCCGCGAGCCGAGGGAGGGGCTCGGGTTCGATGGCTCGGCGTCGGCTCACATGTGGCGGACCATGATATGGCCGAATAATTTTCTTTGAGCGGCCCGGCTCGCCGCGCAGGTGGCGCCCCTCGTAGTTGACTTTAACACTGTTAAGGAAGATCCTTAACAGCGTTAACTGACTTGGGTAAGGGGGCCACATGTCAATAAATAAGGTCAATCCATATTGGTCGCGCAGCTTGGGCGTCTGTGCCGCGGTCGCTGTGGGCGTCGGTACAGGAGGTTTTTCGAGCGAAGTCCGAGCGCAGGGTGCGTCGTCCGAGTCCGCGCCTGATTCGTCGGCGTTAGCCGAAATCGTCGTGACCGCGCAGTTCCGCGCCGAGGGCTTGCAATCAACGCCGATCGCCATCACAGCCGAAAACGCCGCAATGATGGAGGCGCGCAGCCAGACCAGTCTTCTCGACGTCGCGAGCACTGCGCCGAACGTGAACATACGGCCCGCCACTTCCGCCCTGGGCAACGCCGCGTCTATTTTCATCCGCGGAGTTGGGCAGTACGACCCCAGCTTCGCGCTGGAACCGGGCGTCGGAATCTATATCGACGACGTTTACTTTCCGACCATTTACGGCTCGGTGTTCGATCTCCTCGATCTCGACAGGGTCGAGATCCTGCGCGGCCCGCAAGGGACACTCGCCGGCAAGAATTCCATTGGCGGTGCCATCAAGCTCTACTCGAAGAAGCCCGACGGGGAGGGCGGTGGCTATATCGAGGCCGGCTACGGTGACTTCAACCAAATCAACTTCCGCGGGGGCGCTGATTTCACGCTGATACCCGACCAGCTGTTCGTACGCATTGCGGGCGTCTACAAGCGGCGCGACGGTTACGAGACCCGGTTGGACTATGGTTGTTCGCATCCCGGGTCGAGCGTCACGCCTAACCCTATGCAGGAGAACTGCACACTCGGAACCGAAGGCGGTGAGGAGTTCGGCGGCGTGCGCGCGGCTGTGAGATGGACACCACCCAACAGCAAGCTCGAGGTCAACTTCACCGTTGACGACAGCGTCGACAACGGTGAGCCGGTACCGACCAAGCTGGTATATGCACTGCCAAGCACGGGACTTCAGCAGTACATCACGTCTGCCAAGTACGTTAACTATTCAACGTATTCGGATCCGAGCATCGGGTTTTCGGTTCCGCCGGTCAACCGCGTTGCGTCCGACGGCGAGTCGCTCAATATCGGCTACGCCTTCACCGACGACCTGTCGCTAACCTCGATTACCGCTTACCGTCACTATGACGGCCGATCCGGTATCGATGGAGACGGTACTCCGCTGGGCGTGCAGAATATCTACGCGCCCGTCTCATTCCGGGAATTCACCGAAGAGGATCGAGTCAGCGGCAAGATGGCCCTGCTGGATTACACCGTGGGTGCGTTCTATTACCACGGCAACGGGTATTCGGGCGGCCGTGTAGATGCCTCGGGCGTTGACTTCCTCACCGGTGACACGGCAATCTCGCAGAGCATCTCGGGTTTCCTCCACACGGTGTTTCATGTGACGGATCAGTTCAGCGTCTCCGCCGGGCTGCGTTACACCCACGAGACCAAGAAATATACGTTCAGCAGCCTGTCACCCTTCGACCCGGGACAGCCCGCGGCGTTGGTGGGCGCGATCAACGGCGACCGCGGCGACTACTCCGGCTCTAAACCCGACTACCGTCTGAACGCACAGTATCAATGGACGCCCCAGTTCATGACTTACGCCACCTTCTCCACGGGCTTCAAGGGAGGCGGCGTCAATCCCCGGCCCTTCGTGCCCACCCAGGTGGTGCCTTTCGGTCCGGAATCGATCGACGCGTATGAAGTGGGGGCGAAGAGCGAGCTGTTCGATCGCAGCCTGCGGCTGAACGTGGCCGCGTTCTACAACGACTACAAGGATATTCAACTCACCATCACCAACGGTTACGGCGGCTTTCCCTTGTCTGCCCTGCCGCTGAATGCAGGCACCGCGCACGTCAAGGGAGTCGAGCTCGAAGCCGAGGCGCATCCGGTCGACGGCCTCGAGATGGATGTCGCCGCGAGCTATCTCGATTTCAAATACGTGTCACTCACGCCGGCGGCCGTCGTTTCGGGTATCGGCTACGGTATGAGCACCCCGTTCACGCCCAGCACGGAGCTCAATGCGGGTATCCAATACGAGTTCGAGACCCACCTGCTCGTCGGTAGCTTCACACCGCGGCTGGATGCGAATTACCAGGGGCACTTCTACACGAATGCCGCAAACGGGCCTTACAACTACACCCAGAGCCGCACGCTGGTTAACGGTCGGTTGACCTGGCGAGCGGACGCCGGCGGCTGGGAAGCCGCGCTCTCGGGAACCAACTTGCTGAACAAATACTACTACCTGAATACCTTCGACATCACTCCCGAATCGGGCATTGCGACGGCAACGCCTGCTCCTCCGCGGATGTGGATGGTATCGGTGAAGCACAAGTTCTGAAAAGGGGAAGCGCCATGGCCGAATTCGATCCACAAACCCTGTACACGGAACTCCTGGCGTTGAAGCAGGAAGTTGCCCGGCTGCGCGACGAATCCGACATCCGGCAACTGCAGTACCGCTACGGCTATTACGACGAATTCTTTCAGTGGGATCGTCTGATCGAGCTGTTTGCCGATGGTGACTGTTCCGTCGAGATCGGCGCACGAGGGAAGTACATCGGCAAGGAGCACGTGGCGCGCTTCTACCGCGAGATCATCGGCAAGAACCGTACGCAGCTAGCGAAAAACCAAATTTACAACCATCTGCAGCTACAGATGGTGATCACCGTCGCGCCGGACGGCCAGCAGGCAAAGGCGCGCTCGCGTGCGCTCATCCAGGGATCGCCGGGGACGGATTCCGGCGAGGCAGGTCATTCGATGGTGTGGGCGGAAGGAGTTTACGAGAACAGCTTTGTCAAACAAAACGGGATCTGGAGGATCCAGCACATGTACTGGGCACCGACTTTCTACGCGACGGTGACCGGCATCGAGTCGATCAAGTTTGCCGGCGTGCCTGCCAGCGAGACGTTTCCTCCCGATGAGGCCGCGCGTTCTCCCGATCCGGTCGTCGGCCGTACCCTCGTTTCCTATCACTATTGAGCGGTATCAGACGTGGACACGATCTCGAGGACCGTACAACTCGCCGCGCGCCTCAGGCGACCGCGCCTTTTTTGGCGCGTCGTGGGCGCGCAGGGCTGCCGCGCTTCGCGGTCTCCTCCTCAACCTCCGCCACGAAGCCCCGCACCATGGCGCGCAAGCCCGACTCGAAACTCTGCGCGAGATCGAGCATCTGCGCGAGGTGCTCGTGCATGGGTTGACTCTGCTCGTACACGACCCACCCCAACGTGTAGGCAATCACGGATGATTGGTAGGAGAGGGCGCGCCGAACATCCAGCCCGGCGGCGATCAACGGAGCAGCCACCCTGTTGGCGTTTTCCTCGGGCGCCTCGATCGGGCGTGCGATGGCACATAGGCGCGCCGCATCTCGATGCAGCAACATGGCCTGGCGCAGTGCATGACCATAAGCGATGAGCCGCGCCGCCCAGGTCTTTTCCCTGGGTTCCGCCTTGGCGGCGACCTCGCCAAAGGTGGCGGCCATCATGCCGATCAACTCCGCCTTATTGCGCACGTGCCAGTACAGAGCGGGAGCCTGCACTCCGAGATGGCTCGCCAGCACCCTCAGACTGAGGCCGTCCAGGCCTTTCTCCCTCAGGACGGCAAAGGCCGCCTGGACGATGGTGGCCCGATCGAGTTTCGCGGTTTCGCGGGGGGGAGGCTTGCGTGCGCCTGACAAATTAACACCGCTAAGTGGAAACTGCCGATGATGAGTAATCAATGCCTGGTAAGCAAGATAGCAGGAATTCGCTGATGTACGTCCGCAACTGCTGGTACGTGGCCGCCTGGGATTATGAGCTGGGCGGCGCAGCTCCCATGTCGCGACTGATCCTGAACGAGCAGATCGTGCTTTATCGAACGGCGGCAGGCTTGCCTGTCGCGATGGAAGATCGCTGTTGTCATCGCTTCGCACCCCTCTCCAGGGGGCGGGTGGAAGGCGACGCCATACGATGCCTCTATCACGGCTTAAAATATGCCAGGGACGGGGCTTGCATCGAAGTCCCCGGGCAGACTGCCATCCCACCGGGTGCCCGGGTGAGGACGTACCCCGTCCTCGAGAAGCACAATTGGCTCTGGGTCTGGATGGGAGATGCCGCCCTGGCCGATGCAAGCCTCATCCCGCCCGTGGTGGGGCTGGCCGACCCCTATTGGACTCTGCGCTCCGGCCAGTTGGACTACCAGGCCAACTACCAACTCCTGAACGACAACCTGACCGATTTCACCCACCTGAGTTACCTGCACGTGAATTCCTTCGGCGCTCCCGAGGAGTTCGCGCTCACTCGCCCCAACATCGAGCGACTCGAGCGAGGCTTGAGGTTCTGGCGCTGGATTGACACGCCCAGCCGGCCGCCCCTGGAGGCCCAGGACCCGGCGGTGGCGCCGGAAGTCGATAGCTGGCAGACATACGACTACCTCGCCCCGGGGGTGTTGGTTATGCGCTCCGGCGTTTATCCGAAAGGCAGCGCCGCTCGTTTTCAGCGTAAACCGCCCGACTCGTCGATTGCGCCTCTGACCGAGCGCGTGACCTCCCAGGCCGTGACACCGATGACGGACAAGACCACGCGTTATTTCTTCTCGGCCGGTACGCCGGTCGGCCCGGGATCGGAGGATCAGGCTGACCGCATGCTCAAAATCGCGGCAATGGCCTTCGACGAAGACAAGCAGATGATCGAGGCGCAGCAGGCCGTTATCGACAGGGACCCCGGCCGCAAGGAGATGTTGATACCGGCAGACGCCGGCCCGGTGCAGATGCGCAGGGTGCTCGAGCGGCTGATTGCCGCCGAGCGGACGGCAGGCGAGGGCACGAGATGAGTCGACGAGTCGTGCGTGCCTTGCTGGGTGCGCTGGTCACTGCCGTAGTGGTGGCCTCGCCCGTTGACGCTGCAGATCCGTCGGCCCCGGTAGCCATCGGGTTGCAGTGGCCCAACTACAATTTCAAGCTGAACGGACAACGGTTCTCGACGCTGAATCGGATCAACACCGGTAACGCCGCCCAGCTCGGCGAGGTCTGCCGCGTGCAGATCGACGGACCGACCTCGTTCACCGCGGGGCTTATTGTCGTGGACGGTACGATCTACACGACCACGAGTACAGAGACTGTCGCTCTGGATGCGACGACGTGCGCCCTGCGATGGAAATTCACCTACACACCTGATGAAACGGAACAGCCACCGTCCAATCGCGGCGTGGCGGTGTTGGATGGCCGAGTGTTTCGCGGAACCGCGGACGGCCGGCTGATCGCCCTCGATGCGGCAACGGGCAAGCTTTTATGGAAAGACGTGGTCGGTGACCCGCGACTCGGAGAATCGATCTCGGCGGCGCCGCTGGCGTGGCAGGGAATTGTTTACGAGGGTATTGCGGGCGGCGAGCTCGGAGTGAAGGGCCGCATGATGGCCTACGACGCCGCGACGGGACGCGAGCTCTGGCGCTTCGACACGATCCCGACCGGCACGCAGATCGGAGCCAACACCTGGAAGGACCCCGGGACCGCGAAGACGGGCGGTGGGGCCATCTGGGGTGCTTTCTCGCTGGATGTGACCACGGGCGAATTGTTCGTACCGGTCGGCAATCCCTGGCCCGCGGTGGCAGCGCCTTACCGGCCGGGAGCCAATCTATTTACCAGCTCGCTCGTAGTGTTAGACGCTCGCTCAGGCGCCTTGAAATGGTGGCATCAGCTGGTACCGCACGATGCGCGCGACCTGGATCTCGCCAGTGCTCCGGTGCTCTACCGGGACCGCAAAATCCGCGATCTTGCCGCGTTCGCGGGTAAAGACGGTTATGTACAGGCCATAGACCGCGATACGCGCAAAGTCCTGTTTCACGTGCCGGTTACGACGATCGAGAATGAGGGCGTAGCGGCGACGGCCGCAGGCATTCACATTTGCCCTGGATTCGGCGGCGGAGTTGAATGGAACGGTCCGGCGCTGGACCCGCTGAACGACACACTCGTCACGGGCTCAGTCGACTGGTGCATGACGGTCGCGACCGCGCCGGTCGAATACAAAGCCGGCGAGCACGAATTGGGGGGCACGATCAAGCCCGACCCGAGTGCGAGTGGTTGGGTGGTCGCGATGGACAGCGAAACCGGCGCCGTACGCTGGCGCTTTCATGCGGAAAGGCCCGTCATCGCAGGGATTACGCCGACAGCGGGCGGTGTGCTCTTCACGGGTGATACCGGCGGCAATTTCCTGGTACTCGATAGCAAGACCGGCGCGGTGCTGAAGCAATTCGCAACCGGCGGAGCCCTGGCCGGAGGAGTCGTGACCTACGAGATCGGTGGCACGCAGTATGTGGCCTTCGCCTCGGGCAACGTCTCGCGTGTCACCTTTGGCGAACTGGGTCTGCCTTCAGTGGTCATCATGGCGTTGGGCGCCGGGAAAGCGCGGCCGCTCGCTATGACCCAGCGGGGGGATGCCGTCGGAGCTGCGAATCCTGACCATGGACACGCCCTCTACGCGCAGGTGTGCTCGACCTGTCACGGTACCGGAGGCAACCTCATCGAAGCTCATAATCTCGCGACATTGCGCGATCGACGCAGTCTCGAGTCCACGGTTGCTTTCATCAAGGCGCCCGTCGCTCCGATGCCAAAACTGTATCCGCTGACGCTCACCGAGCAGGATGTCGCGGATCTGGCGGCTTACCTGCAGCAAGGTGGTTGGAAATAACGATGCGCGCCGGGTCGTTGGGAGCGGAAATCGATATTGGGACGCTGATGGACGCGGGCCGCATGTCCGGTTTGCAAAGGAGGGTCATCGCGCTGTGTTGCACGGCCACCTTTCTGGACGGCTACGATACTCAAGCGCTGGGACTGGCCGTCCCGCTCATGTCGGAGTCGTGGGGTCTGCCACCCAGCGCATTTGCGGCCGCGCTCTCCGGCTCGCTCGTCGGACTGGCGCTAGGTGCGATACTCCTGGGACCCCTCGGGGATCGTTTCGGGCGGCGGCCAACCCTCATTGCCATGATGATTGTCGTCGGGCTGTCCACCTTCGGTGCCGCGCTCGCGGCGAACCCACTGACCCTGACGTTCTGGCGGGTCTTGACCGGCCTGGGGCTTGGCGGGTCCGTGCCGATTGCGACGGCAATGACCGCGGAATACGCACCGACGCGGCGGCGTGCGGCGCTCGTCGCGTTCATGATCGCGTGTATGGCCTTGGGCTCGTTTGCTGCCGGAATCATCGCTCCCTTGCTGAGTAACGAGTGGGGCTGGCGCGGGATTTTCATCGTTGGTGCGGTGTTGCCTCTGGCGATGGCCGCCGCGCTCTGGATGGGATTGCCGGAGTCGCTGCGTTTTCTTGTTGCGCGCGGTGGCGACGTAAGAGAGATCGCCAACCAGGTCGGGCGTATCGCTCCACAGTGGGCCAACAGCATGCCGACCATCCCCGCAGCAGCGCATACCGTTCGTGCTTCGGTGAGCGCGTTGTTCGGACCGGCCTACAAGATGCGCACCATCCTGGTGTGGGTCATCTTTTGGTTCAATCTCTTCGTGATTTACTCGCTCATCAGTTGGGTGCCGAGCCTGCTGCGCTCGGCCGGATGGAGTCATGACACGGCACAGCGCGCGAGCGGCTTGGTCGCCCTCGGAGGAATCGCGGGCGGTCTGTTCGTCGCCTGGATCGCAGATCGTGGCTATGCAATCGCCGCTCTGTTCACCGCATATGCCGGGACCGCGCTGTTGCTCGTGTTGTTCGTAGTCGGGCCCGGAAGCGTCGCTGCCTGGATTGTTCTATTGCTACTGGTTGGCGCGGGCGCCGTGGGCGGCCAGATGGCAGCCGGCTCCATCGCTGCGGCGTACTACTATCCACCGGAACTACGTTCGACCGCCGTAGGTTGGTTCAATGGAGTCGGCCGGATCGGTGCCATCGTTGGGCCACTGGCGCTCGCAGCCCTGATGAACGCAGGTTGGACCAGCGGCCCCATCCTGGGGATCCTCGCCGTGCCGATGCTGATTTGCGCCGGAGGAGTATTGCTGCTTCCGTGGGCGCTTCGATCTTGAGCTGACCAAGCGCTGCAACCGCCTTGGCGAATTCCTACGTCCCGTCTACGATGCGTCTGCGTCCGCAATCTAATAACAGCGCGCCAAATGGGTTCCCTGCGGGGACCGAGGAACACACCATGAAAAGCCGCCCGATGAACCGAAGAGAAGTCCTGGCAATGACTGGTGCGGGCCTCGCGACTGCCCTCAGCGCACGTCGTCTTTGGGCGCAGAACATGGCGGCCTCGGGCTATGCCGAACCGGATGCGGTGGTTTTCAATGCAAAGGTCTATACCGTGGAGCCCGGCGCGCCGCGTGCCGAGGCATTTGCTGTGAAGGGAGGCCGATTCCTCGCCGTGGGATCCAGTGAGGACGTGCGCAAGCTCATCGGCAAACGCACCCAGACGTTCGATGCGCAGCAAATGACGGTCGTCCCGGGCTTCATCGACTGCCACAACCACGCCGTGGGCGACGAGCTGTTGTATGAGGTCATCGTCGGAAACCCGTTCGAGGTCGAAATCGTCACTCTCGGCAGCATCATCGACAAACTGAGCGCCAAGGCGCGCCAAACCCCGCCCGGATACTGGGTCGAAGGCTTCTTTTTCGACGACACCAAGGTCAAGGACAAACGGCAGCTCAACGTCCATGATCTGGACAAGGTGTCGGGCGATCACCCTGTCGCCGTTCACCATCGCGGCGGCCACACGACGTATTACAACAGCAAGGCGTTGCAGATGGCCGGCATCACCCCTTCCACGCCGAACCCACCCGGTGGGACCTTCGATCGCGATGAGACGGGTGCCCTGAACGGTCGAGTCACTGACCGCGCAGAAGTCGTCTTCGAGAAGGTCGGCAAGCGACCGGAGTACACGGCGGCGGAGAGGTTACAACGCGGCCGCGCAGCCATGGCCCACATCTCCAAACAGTTCGTCCGCTACGGGCTGACGAGCGTGCACCACGAACACTTCGATGGTCCGGATGCTCTGCGTGGCATTGAAGCCATCCGCGCCCAGGGACAACTGCTGCACAGGGTCTTTTTCGCCGTAACCGGCCATCAGCTGGAGGACCTGATCGAATCAGGTGTTCAGACCGGCCTCGGCGATGAGTGGCTAAGGATCGGAGGCACGGTCGAGCACACAGCGGACGGCTCCTTCTCCGAACGAACTATGGCCCTGAGCATCCCGTATCCAGGAATGGCCTCCGGATACAAGGGCAACGTCACAGAAACACAGGAAGTCATCGATGCCTGGGTCCTGCGCATGCATCGCGCCGGAATCCAAGTGAATTGCCACGCAAACGGAGACGTCGCGATCGACGAGGTCCTGACAGCCCTGGAACGCGCGCAGAAGGCCTTCCCCGTCGCGGACACGCGCCCGCAGATTACCCACTGCACGTTGGTCAACGACTCCCTCATCAAGCGCATCAAAGCCCTCGGCGTCGTCCCGGCGCCGTTCACGACCTACGCCTACTACAACAGCGACAAGTTCCATTTCTACGGCGAAGAGCTGATGAAGCGATCCATGGCCTACCGCTCCTTCATTGACGCCGGCATCATCGCCGCGGCCGGCTCCGACTTCCCCCCGGGCCCCTTCGCACCGTTGATGGGCATGCAGGGCATGGTCACACGGACGGGTTGGAACGGCGAGACGTGGGGACCCGAACAGCGTGTGACCGTCGCGGAGGCCCTCCAGATCAACACCCTAAATGGCGCCTATGCTTCACATGAGGAGCACATCAAGGGCTCGATCTCAGTGGGCAAGCTCGCTGACTACGTAGTGCTCTCCGAAGACCTGCATATCGTGGCGCACGATAAGATCAAGGACATCAAGGTCGTGCGGACCGTCACCGGTGGAAACACCGTCTATCAGGCCTAGTCAATTGCGCATTTGCGTGGTGAGACTGCTGTCGTTCGCGCACGTGTGGGCAAACCGGCGAGCAAGAGAAATTTCCTATTCAGTCGTGTTGAAGCGGAAAAATGCCCGTATGCGTTGCAATAGCTGGCTGCTGGAGTCCACGCGTTCCGTGGCTCGCACCGCCACGGATCGATTCAGCAGATCCAGGCCACGGCGCGCGGATTTGTCGAAGGCGGCGGCCAGATCCGCGTTGACTGCCAGCAGAGGAGCTATCGCATCGCGTGAAAGATGATGGATGCAGCAGTGCGTTCGGGCTCGCGCTGTCGCGGCATGCGGCGAGCCGGTAAGCAGGCAGATTTCGCCAACGTAGTCGCCCGCCCCGAGATTACCCAGGTGCATCGAAACTTCGCCACTCGTCTGCATAACCTCCAGAATGCCCGCAGCGACAATATACAGTGTCGCGTCCGAACTTCCCTGTTTGAAAAGAAACTCGGCGGGTTCGAGCAGGCGAGTCACGACGTGTTGCGCCAGGTCCTCGAGCTGCGCCCGTGGCAGACACTCGAACAACATGAGCTCACTGAGAATCTGCCGGGTCGGTAGAATCACGTGCACACTATTGTCGTCGGGCTGGCCGCTGCGCGTTCGGCCACGGCTGAGCAGGCGGGCGTGGTGGAGTTGCCTGCGGGCGTGGCGGAGCAGGAGGCTCTTTGCCGTTGCGACGAATTGGCTGTCCGGGACGGAAAATGAGATCGTATAACTGTTCCAGCGCGGACCCATCTGGGTCAGCGTCACACTCGGCGCTGGAGTTTCCAGGATGGGCGGGCACAGCAGCGTCGCCTCCTGAAGAACCTCTATAACGCGTTCCGGGTCGTCACGAGCCGGGCACCACAGCTGTGCTGAGACCGCCCGGTCGCGGTTCGGCACGCTCCTGTTGATGATTTCCAGTTTTGCGACGACGCTGTTAGGCACGATCGCGATATCCGCACCATCCGTCTGAATGCGGATCGAGCGCCAGTTCATCTCGACGACCTGTCCCTCGATGTTGTTGCCGAGAGAGACGCGGTCGCCTACCTGAAACGGCGCTTCGATGTCGACGGCGATGCCCGAGAAGACGTCCGCCAGGGTGTTCTGCAGTGCAAGACCGAGCACGATGGCCACGATACCCGAGGTCGCGACGAGCCCTCCGACAGGTATCGCAAGGACTGATTTGAGCACCGTCAGGCCGGCTCCAACATATATCGCAGCCGCGGCGAGATCGATGAACAGCCTGGCCTCACGCGATTTCCGATCGTGGTGGAGCGCAAAATACAGAACGGCGACTATCACGCGGGCGCTCAATATCCACCACGTCACCGCAAACGCGCGCAGCCACATTGCGGGCGCATCCAGTGACCCTATGGCGGGCAGCGCGATCGGCGTTATGTGATGCTCATAGAGCACTACGCCCGCCGCAACCAGGCATACAACGTCAAAAGGCATCCGCGCGCGCTGCGGCAGCTTGCGTAGGCCGAGAATGACCGCGATGGTGATTCCGAAGATTCCGGCGGAGACGAGTATCGAGATCATCTGAACTGTTGGTTGGGTACGGATTGGGGCCTGCATTCTACTGCCTGGGGTCTCCTCGTTTGCCCCCCATTCAGGGGATATGTCGACCCGCCCCACACCCGTAAGACTTAGTTACGAAGTACTGAAAGGAAAACGCCCCATGCGAATTTCAAACCAAGGGCTACTCGCAGCCATGGTGCTATCACTGTGCTTGGGTGCGACGATCGCAGCAGAGGCCGTCAACCCAGACAAGCTGCCCAGAAGGTGAAGGCCAAAGTGTATGTCAGGGAGGAGCCCATGCTGTCGGTTGACCTCCTGGATCCCTATGGAAACACACTTGGAACGGTTCTGGTTAGGAAGCCGCAATCTCGTCGCGTTCTCCTCAATGGCAAGGAGGTGGACGCCTTCGACTTGCATCGCAATGAAGTGGTCACCGTCTGGGTTCCGCAAGCGATGTTCGATACTCAGCCCGCGGCCGCCGGTCACTAAAGCTGTGATGTCGCTGAGCCAGTCATGGCCCCCGCTGGTTCTCGGATTGCTCACGACTGTGGTCATGGGACTGTTTGTAGTGATGCTAGCGACCGTAGTCATGAGCCACCGCGCGCGCCTCCGGGCCAGTATGCCTGTCGGTTCACTGGTGCTGGAATTGATCTGGAGCGTGATCCCCTGGCTGATGCTGCTCGGGGCGGTGACTCCGGCCGTCATCGGGATCATGCGCGACTCCAGAGCTCCACCCATACAGGCGCGTGTGTTCGCGACGGGTGACAATTGACGCCGGCGCAAGTTGGCAGCTGCGCTATCGAATGAAGGTTCTCGGCGCGAAAGCCCGGCGCCGCACAGCACTGGCTGGCATCGCCATAGTGCTCTGTGCTTGCCTCACGCACCCTGCATTTTCTCAAACTCCTTCGCCGCTACAGGAATGGCAGTACTCGCGGGGCTGGGTCCTACTGAACCTCTTCGAGCTGGATGAACCCGAGAGGCTGATCTTTACCGGTGTGGCGGCCGAGCGCGGCCCTTTATATGAGGGCGCGTCTTCATACCGTACGCGCGGCGGTCCTGTGTTGGAATTCCGCTATCGCGATGTCGCCTTCGCCTCGGTGGGGGAGGGCGTGGGCGTCAATGTTCTGCGCGGCCGGAACTATCTGGCGGGGGTGTCGCTGGGCTACGACCTCGGGCGGCATGTTTCAGACGATTCGGTACGCCTGCGCGGCCTCGACAATATTTCGGGCGCGCCCGTGATCAAACTCTTTGGTTCATACGCGATCTCCCGGGAATTCCCGCTCGTGCTGCGCTTTGATATGCGCAAGTTCGTGGGCGGCGCGGCAGGTATGGCGGTTTCAGCGTCACCCGGATTCTCAGTCGTCGCTGGATGATAAACATGGACGCCGCCGTGAATCGCCTTTCCGGCAGCGCGCGCGACGCCAAGCCGCGGGCGTGGCACCCGTGTGCTTTCTGAATTGATGGCACAAGTGCGGCTGATCGTTGAAACCGCACTTTAGCGCGATCTGACTCAAGGGCGTGCTGCTTTCGATCATGAGCTGCGAGCGTCCCCATGAGGCGGGGCGGAACATCTCGAGCCTGACCCAGGCTCAAGCCGCCCAGCTCGGTCTGGGCCAGGCACGATTCCAGCTAGCACCGCAGGGGCTTAACCAGAGTTATTGACGTTTCATGGACGCGTCGTCTTACTGTAGCGCCACTGGAGGCTTGGATGGCTTCCGGAAAAGCGCTGCTGCTGGTCTCGCGCTGCGCCGCTGGCAGCAACATCACATTCGGTGAGTGTCCGACCGCCGCCGGGCTACTGGCGCCTCATCGCCTATCAACGCGACATCCGCCAACCCGGAGAGTTCGAATGCAGCGACTTGAACCCATTATCCTCATTACGGCGATGCTGATCGCCTGCGTCGGCTGTGGCCAGACAGCGACGCCGGCGGGATCAACCACCACGCAACCGGGATCAACCACCACACAACCGGGATCGACCACCACACAACCGGGATCGACCACGACGCCAGCGGCATCAGCCGTGATGGCGGCGGGATCAACCAAGATCGATGACACCGATCAATCCATCATCTATAGCAAGGGCAATAAATCGACTCAGGATTGGTACTATTTCCAGTCAGCGCAGGAGGATTACCTGCAGGATGAGCACTCGAGTAATTTTATTCGAAGCGGAGGAGCTATCACCGGGAGCGGAGCCGTGGTCAACTTCAACGGTACCGGCATAACCTGGATCGGAAAGAAGGGGCCTCAGTACGGAATAGCCTCTTACTCTATCGATGGCGGCCCATCTCAGACAGTGGACAACTACAACTCCACGAAAATCAACCAGAACCCAGACGTAACTGTTTCCGGTCTTTCTGCGGATTCACATGTTTTATCGATTTCGCTCCTCGATCAAAAGAATGCCGCGTCCGTTGACTACTGGCAGACCATTGACGGCTTCAATGTCAATGGCTCACCCTTGACTGCCTCCCAAGGAGTCTCGGCAGGGTTCAACTCGGCCGAACTCAAATTTACGGGAACATGGGGAGGCGGATTGGTCAGTGATGGATCGGATCTTTCGGGCGGTCACTATTGGTCAAAAGAGACCAACGCGAGCATCTCATGGACGTTCGTCGGAAGCCTGATCGAAGTTTTTGGCCGACCGGACTATGAAGACGGCTACATGGACGTCTACATTGACACGGACCCTCACCCCGTAGCTTCAGTCAACGGCCATTGGGGCTCTGCCGACGACGATACACTCAACTCCTACATGCTTTTTGCGAGGAAACTCACTCCGGGCCAGCACACAATCAAGCTTGTCGTGGCGGGAAGGCACGATAACAGCGCCAGAGATAACTACGTGCAAATAGACGAGCTCATCGCCTTTCAATAGTGGGAAACCTGTTCTATCGCCGCTGGGCCAGGACAGCACGCTTACGGTGCTCTCCTTCACAGCTCGAGCACGCGAACATGTCCGGCGTTGCCATACTCGATGATGGCCTCATCGCGCGTGGCGAGAATTAGCCCTTTCGTGCGTGCGGCAGCCATCAGGAAGCGGTCCGCTGGATCCCCGTGAGGCTCTCCTGGCAGAAGGGTGCTCTCCGTGGCAGTATCGGCGTCGAGAGGCAGGAGGCTGATGCCTGCCGGAGCAAGCGCGCCTCGCACCCAGTCTCGGAGTGGTGCGGAGAGCTGAATCCTGCCTTTGGCATGTTGGACACCGATTTCCCAGACCGAGATGGCCGAGATCCGCAGACCTTCTCCCTGGCGGGCTTGATCCAACTTCTTGACGCTTGCGTGAGGTAGCCGCTTAGCGTCTCCTTCCGCGTACCAGAGCCAGATATGGGTATCGAGGAGCAGGGCACTCATTTTTTGCGGGACGGCTTGGCCGGGTGTCTTTTGCCGCTGTAAAGGTGATCTTCATCGCCGGACAATGCGCTCCACTCGACGCCGAGTGGCGCGATCACGTCCCCGACGATTCTCATCGTACCTTTCATGTAGCCGAACAATGAGTCGGCGCCCGCGGGGACAGGCACAGGTGCCAGCTGCGCTACCGGCCGGCCATGCTTGGTAATGACAATCGGCTCGCGGGTTTTCTCCACCTGATCCATCAGCTTGAGACATTCCGCCTTGAATTGCGCGGCAGAGATATCCATGGAGTCTCCTAGTGACCAGAAATTATGGTCACAATAATAATCTTGGGCCTCTTCCACGTCAATTGAACCGATGAAGTGTGTGCCCGGGCGGGGCTCGAGAAGATCAAAGACAGGCTGTCGGCCCCTCGAAAGTAGGGTTCGGCAACTTAGTTTGAGCTGTGGTGACCGCTCATTTGAGACTGTTGAGATCCGCTTCGCCATTCCAGGGACTGCCCCGCGCCGCCGTGGCCGCTCGCTGCGCCTTCACCACCGAGGCATCCACGGAGCCGCCCTTGTTACCCCATTGACCTCGAATGTAAGTCAGCACCGAGGCAATTTCTGCATCGCTCAACTGACTGGCGAATCCCGGCATCGCGCCATTGTACGTCGCGGTGCCCACCGGCACTGATCCTTGCAAGCCGTGCAACACGACCTGTATCAATACCGTGCCACGACCGTTAACCCAGGTCGAGCCCGCCAAAGGCGGGAAAGCCCCGGGAATGCCTGTACCGGCGGCTTGGTGGCATACGACACAGTTTCGGGTAAAGACGGATGCTCCATCGGCCGCACTTGATCCGGCCTTCGATTGCGGACCCGAAGAGACCTGCTCACCCCCGGTATCCACCGCAACCACACGAGTCAGATACGCCGCCAAGGGCTCGATCTGCTGGACGGGCAGCGGCGCCCCGTAGGCATCTCGCATCTTGGCAATCGCGGCCTTCCATTGTGCCTCAGTTCGTTGTGGTTGCTGTAGAACCATGCCGGCGGAGTGGCAGATCAAGCATTGCTCGTTTGCAACATCCGCACCCTCTCCCGCAGGAAACGCTGCGGCGCTCGTGGGAAGCTGCACGCTGACTTTCTGCAGTTCCGCATCCGCCACAGCGCATTCAGACAGCAAGAGCACGGCGACGCCAAGTCCACTAACCGCGTATCGGAACAACGTTCTGAGTTCCATGAGCGTCATTCCTCCGTTACGTGATCTGTACAGCAACGGACTCGATCACGTTGCGCATGAAGCCGCTGGGATTCCAGTTCGGGGTATCGGGCTGGGAGAGTCCTGCCGTGTTGACCGCCTTGACCAGAAGCTTTTGCGGCCCGGCTGCGTCGAAGCGAACGGTTTGCTCCCACCGGCGGAAACTGTACTTGCCGTGATCCTCACCCAACTGCGCTGCGCGCCACGTCCGCCCGGTGTCGCTCGAAAGTAGTACTTTGGCAACCCCCGTATCCCCTCCCAGAGCGATACCCCGGACGTTCAACGCCTGACCACGACGGACCTTCGCTCCATCCACCACGTTGGTGAAGAATGAGCGCGGCAACATACGATTGATGGGCACCAGGGGCACGTTCTGCTGGTCCGGCGTGACATTCGCTCGGGGGGTGTCCGGGATCAGATACGCCTTCTTCGTCCAGTAGTTTTCATCGGGGCCGTTGAGAACCTCGATGTCGGTAAGCATCTTCACCCAGTAGGTCGCGTACCACCCCGGCACCACGAGCCGGATAGGGAAGCCGTTGAGCAACGGCAGCGGCGTACCATTCATGTGGTAGGCGATCATGACTTCTGCGTCGCGAGCATGGTCGAGCGCCAGGGATTTCATGAAGTTTGGAGTCTGCGGCAGCACCCCGGTCTCGAGGCCTCGAAAACGCACTCGAGCGGCATCCGCGGCGACACCCGATCTGTCCAGTACGTCTTTCAACCGTACTCCGCGCCACAGGGCATTTCCCATCGCACCGTTGTCCCACTGACCACCCAAGACTCGCGGGCTGAACAGGCCGCGTGAGTTGCCCGAACATTGATTGACCGCCGCAAGCTCGAAGGGCTCGAAATCGTGCATGAGGTCGTGAACTGACAGGGAAAGCGCCTTGCGAACCTGGCCGCGCACGGCGAGCCGAAATTCCGCAGGATCGACGCTGGTTGGAATGTTAGCAAGATGCCAGCGCACGTAGAACCGATCGTTGGGCGTGAAGACACCCTTATCGAACACCTCGAAGGGTGTCTCCAACAGCGGCGGCCGCGTTCGTTGCAGGATCATCGGCGCTTTTTGCGGGAAGCCGCTCACCAGCTCTCGCCGGCCGTTCTCGAAGGGCAGCTCGATGAACTCCTCCGCGCCCGCCGGTTCCGCGGGACCGAACAGGAACCCGAAGGCACCCAACGCACCAGCGCCTCTCAGGAAGTGGCGCCGGGACCAGTAAAGCGATGATCGGCTCATACATCACCCGACGTGTGACCGGCGACATCTTAGCGCCCCTTCTGAGTCTACCGGTATCGTCCCGAGCTGCTGTGCACGGTCGCTGCGCAGATCATGCCCAGGTTGATACGGGACTCCTGCTTGCTGACATGCATGGTTTGCACCACTACATCAATAAAGAGGAACGCATCATGGGCATTTTCGACACGTTGAAGAACGCTATCTTCGGGAGTCAGTCTCGGCCGAAGCCAGGGCAGGCGACCGCCACACCACAAACTTCACAGGCAGCCGCGCCCACGGCGCGCACGGCCGGTGCGGCGCAAACTTCTGCTGCAACGCAAGGAGCCGCGGGCGCTTCGGCTGCAGCTCCAGCGACTGCAGTCGATATCGAAGAGGTCCTGAACGGAATGGCGGCGAAGAAGCCGGAGAAGCTCAACTGGCAGAGTTCCATTGTCGATCTCATGAAGCTGGTGGACCTCGATCCGAGTTTGTCGAATCGAAAGGAGCTCGCCGGCGAGCTGGGATACGCTGGCGATACGCAGGACTCGGCCAAGATGAACATCTGGCTCCATCACGAGGTGATGGAAAAGCTGGCTGCTTCGGGCGGCAAAGTTCCGGACAGTCTGCGACACTAGGCTGCCACGAGAGCGCTGCCGCAATGCGGGACGGGTTCGTGCACGAATTCAACATTTCCATCGAACGGGAGAAATTCCATGAGCTGGATCAACGAAGTTGGCGATCTCTTACAGCGGTACAAGGGTGCATCGGCGACGACGCCGCCACCCGACGCTACGGCGGATTTCTCGAAGGTTGTACAGCAGGCGCCCCCGTCGGCTATATCCACAGGAGTGGCGGAGGCGTTTCGCTCGGATAGCACGCCGCCATTCGGGCAAATGCTCTCCGGGCTTTTCGGTCAATCCGACGGCGCGCAGCGTGCCGGCATTCTGAACCAACTGATCGCGGCTGCGGGGCCGGGCGCGGGGAGGCTGCTCGGAAGTCTGGCCGTTTCCGCGTCCGGCGCTGCCCCAACGGTCACTCCGGAACAGGCACAACGGGTCTCGCCCGAAGTGGTGAGTCAACTCGCCGACCACGCGGCAAAGCAGGACCCTTCAATCATCGACAGGGCTGGGGAGTTCTACTCTCAACACCCCACGCTCGTGAAGAGCCTCGGTGTCGGCGCGCTCACCGTTATCATGTCGCACCTCTCGCAACGCCACTGAAGCGCGCATTGTGAGAAGGATGGGTCGCTGCCGATCGCCAAAGTAGCGTATCGGGCCAAACGACGGCAGCGACCGGCGGCACTCACTCGACTCGAGGGTTTGGATATCAAGGATTAAGCGCTCGCAAGCGCCTCAGGTGAGCGTCCGTCGCGTGATGTGATCAGCGATCCAGCGTGCCTCCATTGCGATGTCGCGCAACATGCCTGTCGGGGAGACGAAGAAGCCACAGAAGTACAGCCCGGCATCCCCGATGACTCTGCTTTCGGCGTGTGTTCTGTCTTTGACGAGGACGTCGTTGCGTCGCTGTGGGAAGCGCTCGATTTCCGGGCGAAAGCCTGTTGCGAGCACGATCGCATCGAAGTGGGGCGAAGAGCCGTCCTCGAAGGTGACATGAGCCTCGCTCATTGAGCGAACACCGCCCCGGATCTCGATCAGGCCTGCGCGGACCAAGTCGATTGTCCCAATGTCGATGAGCGGGACCCGTGAGCTCCTCTTGATCTGGGTAATAGGCCCCGAGGCGGCCTTGCGGAATCCCAACTTTGACAGGTCGCCGATCGTCAGGCGCAAAAGGGGGGCAGCCAACGCATCGGCTACACGCGCCGGCAGTCGGCTCAAGGCGATGGAGACAGTCACTATGGACAGATGAAGGATCTCGCGCGGAACAACGTTCACGGTGCCGCGCACTGACATTGTGACATGCGCACCGTGTTGGTGAAGATCCATGGCAATCTCACCGCCGCTGTTGCCGAACCCGACCAGGAGAACGCTCTGACCGCAAAACGGTTGGCCGTTGCCGTACTCGCTACTATGCAGGATGCGGCCGCGGAAACGCTCTTGGCCAGGCCACGTGGGCACGTGGGGGATTGCGTTGTAGCCCGTCGCTACGATGACTTGGTTGGAGCGGTAGACACGGTGTTTCGTTGTCGTAATCCATCCTTGGTCACAAGCCATCACGCCGCTCACTTCCTCACCAAATTGCGGCATGAGACCGAAATGGTTCGCGTATTGCTCGAGGTAGGCAATCACCTGGTCGCGCGAAGGGTAACGCGGCGTCTCTGCAGGAAAATCAAGGTAGGGCAGGGCAGAGTGATTCTTGACGGTGTGCAGATGCAGGCGATCGTAGTGGTGACGCCAACTCGAGCCGACCGTGGTTGCCCGCTCCACGATAACGAACGACGCGCCGCGTTTCTTCAGGCAGGCTGCTACTGCGAGGCCAGCAGGCCCGGCGCCTATGATCAGTGTTTCCGGCTGGCATTCCACGGCGCGATGATCCGCCTCTTCGGCCGACCGTGAAAGCACGTGCCCGTCGTTAGTTAGTGAGGGGCCTGAGCGCTGACTTGCAGGTCGATGGCGGGCTGGCGCAAATCTGATGTCGTGGTACTCGCGTCTGCGCGCCGGGCGCGAGCGGCGGATGACCGCCGATGCCGAATAGCCCAAACGGCGACAGCGATCAGAGTCCCACCGGGAAGGATAAGCTCAATCGCCGCATATGGCCCGAGCGCCCGTAACAGGCCGGCGAGTCTCATTATCCAATGGGTACGCGGTAGGAGCATGCTCCTGATATATGTTGCGTTTGCCGGGAATGAAAGGTCTGCGCACGATCCACGACGATGGAGCGCAGTCTCCCTCGGCCGATGTAGCTGTCGGCCCCTCTAAAGGAGGATGAGGAAGATCGGGTGGTAATCACTGCATGGGGGTTGATCGGAGCGGCGCAAGTACCCATCTCACTTGGAACTCGCTGCGAGGGGTGCGACCCATGGGTCGCACGGGTGACACGTGAGTGGCACCCCGGATCGAGGGTGAGCAAGCGCAGCTTGCGCAAAAGGAGAATCTCACGTGAACGGCGAAACTGTTTTGCTGAGGGTGGTGGACGGGGCCTGGGAAGGCTGGAAGTGGATGGCGCTGGATGAATTTCTGCAGCGCATCAGTATGGACAGCTGGGATGCGCGCCAGGCGCTCGTTGGGATGGTGTTGCCGCCCGCGCGCCACGGGACGCATTAAAGCGGCAACGTTGCCGCAGAAAAACCGCGTCGGTTCAATTTTAGCCGATCAAATCGCGGTAAGCGTGCCAGGTCGCGTGTCCCAGGATCGGTGCCACGATGATCATTCCGACGAGAAAGGTGGCAAAGCCGAGCGCCGTCAACGCAACGATGAGTGCGCTCCACACGATCATTGCCGGCAGATTCCGGAATGTGGTCTGGACGCTGATCCACATTGCATCCAGCGCGCTGGCGTGGCGATCGATGATGAGAGGCACGGACACGACGGATAACGTGAAGGCTACCGCGGCTATCACTGCTCCCGACCCGACGTAGGCCAGCATCTCGGGGCGGCTGATGTTGTCCGTGATGCTGCCCCAAAGTGCCACGGCGAGACTCGGCGCTGACGTATGCAGGACCGATTGCAGCACGAGTTGGGATACGACGAACCAAGCCGCTGCGCCGATTGCGAGCACGGCGCCGAAGTAGAGCAGGTCTTCCCGGTTGCGAGTCATAGGCTGCAGGGATTCATCAAACCCGAGCGGCTCGTTCGCGGCACGGCGACGTGACAACTCGCAAAGACCGGTCGTCATCATCGGGCCGATCAGAAGATAGCCGGAGACCGCGGCGGCAATCAGGTACGGGTGACTGCTACCTAGCATCAGCAAGATGCCTCCCAGCATCGTGATGAACAGCCCATGCCCAACGCTCGGCCATCCGATGTGCCGCAGATCGTCCCATCCGCGACGCAGCCAGAGGATCGACTGGAGCGCAGGAACATGGCGGATTTCGACGCGGAGAGTCTGATGTCTGCCCAGGCCGATAGACGCTGTCATGGAGGTCTCCTCTGTTGCCCGCTCACCGTCGATTTGCGCGGGCGATGCCCGATCTGGCTCCCGCCGGCAGTCAATAGTACGCTCTCGTCGGTTGTTGAGCGATGGGCCGCCCCGTGTAGCTGCACCTTGGTCTTGGCAAAACAAGGTTATTGAACACAACGGGAGACTCGCGGAGTAGAATCTCTCATCAGACGAAGTCACTCCCTGTACCCGAACCGTCAGGAAGGAGGGAGGCATGAGCGCTGTATTACTCGCGGTGTTCAACAACTACGAGACCGCCGAGCGCGTGCGGGTGATGTTGTTCCGAGAAGGGTTCCCGACCGATCGCGTCGAGCTCACGGCCAGCTGTGAGCTGGGCCGGGCCGGCTGCGAGCCAGCCGACTCGCCACACGGCAAGTGCGTCCAGTACTTCCGCGCACTGCTAAAACGTGAGGACGAGCGGCACTACCCCGAAATTCTCGCTCAACGCGTCGACGCTGGCGCGGCGACTATTACCGTGCTTCCGCGCGGTGCGATCGAGACGGCACGCGCGACCGAGATTCTTAAAGAGGCTCAGCCGGCAGACGTGGTGGGACACGATCTCACGAAACACGGTTGGGAGCACGCGGCTGCCAAACATGGGGGCGCCTACTGGATTCAACACGTGTGGATCGAGGGGTCGCCCGAGACTGATTGCATCTACTGCCGCTTGTTCCCGGGCAAATCGCATTCGCACTGATTGTCCGCAGAAATTGCGGCGCGGTAAACGTGAGCTTCAGCCGGTCCGTCCATGACGGCAGTTCGGTGGCAACGTTGTAGTTGCAGCATTTGTCAGGGCCTTCGATATGCACAACATGCCAATCTGGTTGCCGGCGTTGCCTTTTGCGATTATCGCCGTGTCCCTCTTCTGTTTGGGCATTTTGGCCTGGGTGGTGGGAAGGGACAGGTAGGTCAACACCCATTTAAAACCGCCAATTCTTGTGAGAGACTCTGCAATAGCCACGCCTCGGCGGAGGTAAGGCGATTCTTCCGCTCGAGCGCTGTTGGTGGAACACGAGTTGGGAGCAAGGGCAATGCTCGATTGTCGAGCCAGAACGCGACCTGTGCTTCAGCACCCTCCTGGCGTGCGCGTTGCCGCCAGAAGGCGCCGCGATGCCGTTCGCCGCGGCGATAACCCTCAACTCGAACTCGTCGATGTACGCGCCCCGCGCCCTGCGGAAGCTGGAGCCCATCCGCGGCGACGGCCGGCGAGGCTCGGCGGCCTTTTAACTCGTGCGAGTGATCAACAGCAACACGCCTGCGCAGGAGATGCTTGACCGGTAGATATTCGTAAGCGACCGCCGCAATCGAGCCAAGGGGGAAGTAGTGAAGTGCCTTTATTACCCGGCTCCTACATTAGACAGCGCCCATCATATTGCCGCTGATCTGCATGCGCTTGGCGTCAAGGATTCTTTCCTGCACGTCATAGCCAAGGACGAGGCGGGCCTGAAGCACTGGAATTTGCATTCCGGTAACTACCTCGAGACCCTGGATCTGGTTCGCGACGGGTTTATTGGCAGTGCAATCGGTTTCTGCACCGGACTGATTGGCGTTGAACTACTCAAGTTATTCGAGCCTTTCGGTCCCGCTGTCCCGGGCAGCGTCTACTTCGCAACAGTTGCCGTGGCGACATTGTTTGGTGCCTGGGAAGGTGGCTTGACAGGTATAGCCACCGAAAACAAAAAGCTCGCCAAATTCCACGGTGACATCGAGGCGGGTCGATGTCTGATCTTGATCTACGCCCGCCTGGAACAGGAGGCGGCTGTCAGACAGATGATGCGCGCCAGGCACCCCGAAGCGGAGCTCGCCGCAATCGACCGGCACTTCATCAATCCATTCAGCGCCGTGCAGCGCCGCGCGGAATCTCTCCGTTCGGAAGCCGCATTGCTGCAAAGGGGATAGGCGATGGTCCTGGCAGTTGCACTGGTCCTGTTGGTCGTTGGAACGATCCTGTTCCACTTCCTCAGCCCGTGGTGGTTTACGCCGATCGCATCCAATTGGACGATGATGGATGACACGGTGAACATCACGTTCGTGGTCACCGGGATCGTCTTCGTCGCCGTCAATCTGTTCATGGCCTGTGCGGTCTTCCTGTACCGTCATCGGCAGGGACGACGGGCGGAGTACTCACCTGAGAATAAAAAGCTCGAGTGGTGGCTCACCATACTGACCTCGGTGGGCGTCGCTGCGATGTTGGCACCGGGTTTGATTGTATGGGCCAAGTTCGTCACCGTACCGAAAGAGGCGGCGTTGGTCGAGGTCGTGGGCCAGCAATGGACGTGGAGCTATCGCTTTCCCGGGCGGGACGGCGTGTTTGGCACCACTGATGCCATGCTCATCACTCCTGACAACCCGTTCGGCATCGATCCAAAGGATCCCAGGGGCGCAGACGACATCCTGATATCGAGCCAGGAGCTGCATCTGCCGGTCAACAAGCCGGTCAAGGTGTTGCTGCGCTCCAAAGACGTCAACCACCAGTTCGCCGTACCGAATTTCCGGGTCAAAATGGATATGGTGCCGGGCATGGTCACCTATGTCTGGCTCACCCCCACGAGGACCGGGCGCTTCGATGTTCTTTGTGAGCAACTCTGTGGCGTGGCACATTTCGCCATGCGTGGCCGCGTCGTAGTGGATGAACAGGGTGGGTTTGACACATGGCTGTCCAAGCAACCCACCTACTCCGAAACGAGAGGTCAGGTCGCAGGGAATGCCGCGGCAGGCCAGCCACTCTATGTCGTGTGCAGCGCCTGTCATGGACCCCAGGCGCAGGGTAACCCGACGCTAAACGCGCCGAAGTTGAGTACCCAGGCCGGCTGGTACCTGGCCAGGCAATTGCGGCATTTCAAGCAGGGAGTCCGCGGGGCCAGCGATAAGGACATCTATGCGAAACAGATGATACCGATGGCCGCGACGCTGGCTGACGACACGGCAATAAGCAATGTCGTCGCTTACATCAATTCTCTGCCGGACAAGCCTCCGCCTGCCACGCTGGTGGGAGATCCTGACAGAGGCAAGTCGCTCTACACGACTTGCGCGGTCTGTCACGGTACTGCCGGCCAGGGGATCTGGTCGACGAATGCTCCGCGGCTGGCGCACATGAGTGACTGGTATCTGGCGCGCCAGCTGCACAATTTCCAGCAGGGTATTCGCGGCGCTCATCCGCAGGACTTCTCCGGCGCACAAATGGTGTTGATGGCCAGCATTCTGCCTGATGACCGGGCGATCAATGATCTCCTTGCCTATATTCATACGTTGTGAAGGAGGAGGGGTTTGTAATGGCATATGTTGCAATCGCCGACCGCGATCACGTACTTCATGACCCGCAGACCTTCATCAGGAAGTACATCTGGAGTCAGGACCACAAAGTCATCGCAATCCAGTACGCGGTGACCGCCATTGCAATCGGCCTGGTCGCTCTGACCATGTCAGTGTTGATGCGCCTGCAATTGGGGTTCCCGCATGCCTTCTCCATCATCACTCCGAGCAACTATCTGCAGTTCATCAGCATGCACGGCATGATCATGGTGATCTACCTGCTCACCGCGCTGTTCCTCGGGGGCTTTGGTAACTATCTCATCCCGCTGATGTGCGGCGCCCGGGATATGGTCTTTCCCTACATGAACATGCTCAGTTACTGGGTGTACCTGGTCGCCGTGCTGGTGCTGGTGGCCGGCTTTTTTCTGCCTGGCGGACCCACGGGCGCGGGTTGGACTTTGTACCCCCCACAGGCTGTCCTGCCGGGTACTCCGGGAGCGAGTTGGGGCATCATTTTCATGCTGCTCTCCCTCGCCATATTTATTGTTGCATTCACCATGGGCGGGCTGAACTATGTGACAACGGTCTTGCAGGCCCGCTGTCGCGGAATGACCTTGATGCGTATGCCTTTAACGGTATGGGGCATTTTCATGGCCACCGTCCTCGGGCTGCTGGCGTTTCCCGCCTTGTTGGTCGGCGCCGTCATGATGACTCTGGACAGCCTCTTGGGGACCAGCTTCTTCCTGCCCGCCGTAGTCTCGATGGGATTACCCCCCACCCACAATGGGGGGAGTCCGCTGCTGTTCCAGCACCTGTTCTGGTTCTTCGGCCATCCGGAGGTCTATATCGTCGCACTGCCGGCCTTTGGCATCGTCTCGGACCTGCTCAGCACCCATGCACGCAGACACATATTTGGCTATCGGATGATGGTTTGGGCCATTCTGGCCATCGGCTGCCTGAGCTTCGTCGTGTGGGCGCATCACATGTACGTCAGCGGCATGAACCCGTATTTTGGCTTTTTCTTCGCCACTACGACGCTGATCATCGCGGTCCCGACCGCCATCAAGGTCTACAACTGGGTGCTCACGCTGTGGCGCGGTGACATTCATCTCACCGTCCCGATGTTGTTTGCAATCGGGTTCATCTTCACGTTTGTCAACGGCGGACTGACGGGCCTGTTCCTGGGTAACGTAACGGTGGATGTGCCTTTGTCGGCCACCTACTTTGTCGTCGCTCACTTCCATATGGTCATGGGCGTGTCGCCGATCCTGGTGGTGTTCGGGGCGATCTACCACTGGTACCCCAAGGTCACCGGCCGCATGTTGAACGATACGTTGGGCAGAATCCATTTCTGGCTGACATTCCTGGGAACCTACGCGATTTACCTTCCCATGCACTACCTGGGCATCCTGGGCGTGCCACGGCGGTACTACGCGTTCGGCGGCACTAGCTTCATACCGCCGTCGGTGCAATGGGTGAATGAGGCTATCACCATTTCGGCCCTGATCGTAGCGTCCGGGCAACTGGTGTTTCTGTTCAACCTGATCTGGAGTGTCGCCAAGGGTAAGCCGGCGGGCAGCAACCCCTGGAGGGCTACGACGCTCGAATGGCAAACACCCGACACGCCGCCGAAGCACGGCAACTGGGGTCCGAAGCTGCCAGTGGTCTATCGTTGGGCTTACGACTACAGCGTTCCGGGCGCCAAGGAGGATTTCATACCCCAAAACCAACCGCCCGATGCCGGGATGCCCGCTGGACGCGAGCACGGAGTCGCGGCGTGAGTCTTTCAGTTGCCTTTGTGGCCCTGCTCGCGGGCGTGGCCGTATGGGCGTTGCTGGCAAGTAGATTGACCGCCAAGCCGTGGGAGACGTCGGGATCGCCTGATGAGCTCGGGGCGGGTAACACCGCAAGTTTACCGCCCGCGAAACTCGGGCTGTTTATTTTGCTGGCGGTGATCACGTCGTTGTTTGGGCTGTTCATTTCTGCCTATTGGATGCGCATGCAGCACGCCCACGGGGACTGGAGTCCGCTCGCCGTGCCGCAAGTGTTGTGGCTGAACACCGGTTTGCTGGTCCTGAGCAGTGCCGGCATGCAGTGGGCGCGCGAGGCGGCAAAACGGGGACAGGCAGATCGTGTCAGGGTCGCGCTGATCGCGGGTGGTGCGTTCGCGTGGGCGTTTCTGGCCGGGCAACTCCTGGCGTGGAGCCAATTGAGCGGGTCCGGACATTTTGCGGCCAGCAGCCCGGCCGCGGGCTTCTTCTACCTGCTTACCGGGGTACACGGGCTACATCTGGTTGGCGGCTTGTTCGTCTGGGGTAAGACGGTTGTCAGAATGGCGCAGCCCGGCGTCGAGTTGGTTGATCTGAGCTTGAGCGTGGAACTTTGTACCGTCTACTGGCACTACTTGCTGTTGGTCTGGCTGGTCCTGTTCGCCGTGTTGTTGTCCACCTGAACCTTCGGATTAAACCATGTCAGAAAATGCCCTGACAACCAACGGAGAATCCGCTGCGGCGATCGAGGGCCTGGCGGGAGTCGCGGCAGATAATGCCCGGTCCGCTACCCGTGAATCCACCTCGGCGCCCGCCGGCTTGCCGGGAGTCGTCTCCGACTGGTCGGCGGACAAGCAGGCGTTTCGCGTGCCCTGGGGCAAGGCGATGATGTGGATTTTCCTCCTCAGCGACACCTTCATTTTTACCTGCTTCCTCACTTCGTACATGAATGTACGAATATCCACGACGGTCCCCTGGCCGAATCCGAGCGAAGTCTTCGCTTTGAATGTCGGGGGTACGCCAGTCCCGCTCATCCTGATTGCGATCATGACCATGGTTCTGATCACCAGTAGCGGGACCATGGCGATGGCCGTGAACTTCGGCTACCGCCGCAATCGCGCCAATACCACGGCGCTGATGCTGATCACCGCGGCGTTCGGCGCCACTTTCGTCGGCATGCAGGCGTTCGAGTGGACCAAACTCATCTCGGAGGGAGTCCGTCCGTGGGGGAATCCCTGGGGCGCGCCGCAGTTTGGCTCGACGTTTTTCATGATCACCGGCTTCCACGGCTTGCACGTATCGGCGGGCGTGATCTACCTGAGTGTCGTCGCCAGCAGAGTCTGGCGAGGATTTTACGACCGCAAGGGAAGCTACGAGACCGTCGAGATTACCGGCCTGTATTGGCATTTCGTGGACCTGGTGTGGGTATTCATTTTCGCATTCTTTTATCTCTGGTAGAGGGCACCATGGAAACAGCCGCCGGACACGAACATGCGGAGGGGCAGCAACATCCCATCGCTGTCTATTTGTGGATCTGGGCACTGCTGTTTGTTTTCAGCACGTTCTCGTATCTCGTCGACTATTTTCATCTGCACGGGGTTCTGAGATGGACTCTGATCATCACCTTCATGTTGGTGAAGGCAGGCTTGATCGTTGCCATCTTCATGCATATGGCCTGGGAACGGTTGGCACTGAAATTCGCGATTCTCGTCCCGCCGCTGGTCTTGCTGATTCTGATCGGACTCATGGCGGTGGAAGGGGACTATACGTTCTTGACGCGGTTGGCGGCATTCCTGCGGTGAGGTTACAGGATTGGGGGCGCAACTTCAGAATCGATACATGACGAATGCGCCATACACCCGCTGCGTTTTGTCGGTCGTCACGGGGCTGTCCGCGGCATCTCCCTGCAGCCTTCCGTAACTCACGTGTGCTGCAAGTGACCAATGGTCCGTCAGTATGTAGCTGGCGCCCGCTGATCCACCCAAGAAGTCGATTCCGCTTCTAGCGCGATACGGTGCGATGCCGGCGATCTCGCTTTGAGCGGCGTCTATACCGAAGAAGGTCATCGCATACTGGTTGTTGACCCACGTTAATTCGGGTCCGATGGTCAATGTCAGACGTTGCGTTGCATGGTACTTCGCTTCGACACCGAGCGATGCGAGCACGCCTTCGTTATGGCCGCCTACGGAAACAGACCCGCGGACCGACAACCAGTCTATGTTATAGCTGGCAAACATCCCACCACGCGCGGTTCCGGGGATGTCACCCCAACCACGCAGGACAGGGTCGTCGCTTGCTCGTCGCGGCTTGCGGGCATCGCCGCCAACGTCGAGTCCGACCGCCCAATGTTCGGTATGCAGGAGATAGGCGCCGATTCCGGCTGGTGCTCCACTCCCTGGAACCCCTCCGATGAAATATCGGTCATAGCTGATGCTTATGAGAGGAAGGCCACGGGTGAAATCGTAGCGACTCCCGGGATACCGCGCCGCGTTGATGACGCCGGCGCCCACTTGAAACTTCCACTTGTCTTCGAATGGGTCGCGCGCGCTCGAGTTGTCATTTTCGTCCGCTGTGGTGGACTGTGCAGCGTCGGCCGCGGTGCTGTCCTCTGCTGCCGCAGACCGCATACTGTTAGTCAAGAGAGCGAGTGGCAAGAATAAACCGAGGACCATGCGGCGGAGATTCATCGTTTGCGTTCCATTGACGAATTTGGAGGTGACGGCCTCGGGGGGCCGCATTCGATGATCGTAGGAGATCAAGTCTTACTGCTCGCTTACCGAGGTCACCTTTTGTGCTGGCTCGTCGAGGCGCTGGGAATTGCCGTCGTTGGGGTTTCCCGTAAGTCGCCCGTAAGGGTTCGAACGCTAATATCCTACATGCGTTGAAAATCACTGCCTGACACGGACAAAATGCACAATCCTGTTCGTCCCCGGATTCGAGACGAAGTCATATGAACCGAGTCGCCCTGGTCGAGGACCACCAGCGCTTGTCGGCGCTTTTGGTCAAGGCACTGCTCAACGCCGGCATTGAGACCGACGTTTTCGACCAGATGGAGCCGGCGTCGCTCGCCGCCGGCAATAACGCCTACGCCGTGGTCGTCATCGACCGTGGCTTACCTGACGGCGATGGACTGGATCTCGTGAGGCGACTGCGCGCGGCTGGGATTCGAACTCCCTGCCTGATGTTGACGGCCCGGGATGCCTTGCATGATCGGGTAGAAGGACTCGAATCGGGTGCTGACGATTATTTGACCAAGCCGTTTTCCATGGACGAATTCGTGGCGCGCGTTCGTGCGTTGATGCGCCGTCCGCCAGCGCTGCAAAGTCTGACCCCCGAATTCGGCGACATCCAGCTTCGTCCGGACGAGGGCTGTATGACGTGCGGGTCCGAAAGGGTGACGCTTGCGCCGGCCGAATTGCAGATCATGGTTGTTTTGATCCGAGCCGGCGGTACGACGGTGCGCCGCTCAGCCCTCGAGGTGGCGGCTTGGGGTCTCGGTGAAGCTGTCACGCCGAACGCTCTCGATGTCGCAATGCACCGACTGAAAAGAAAACTAGTGGCGATCAACTCTACCTTGCAGATCGTCAACGCTCGAGGGTACGGGTATGCACTTCGCTTCCTCCAGCTTGCTACGTAGCCTGGCTGTGCAGTTGCTGTGCACCTATGTGGCAGCACTGATGTTGACGGTGGGCTCCATCGCGGGTGTCATTTGGTTCGGCTCCAGCCAGGTTGCCGGTGTGACCAGTCAAGTGCAATTGCGGAAGCTCGCCGAAATGATCGAGGCAGGCATCCGGTTCGACTCGGCGGGAGTGCCGGTCAGCATTGAGTCGCTTCCCTATGATCTCTCGTGGGTATTTCACGATTTCGCGGCCGATGTGAAATATCGAATTCTCGACCGGTCCGGCGACGTGATGGTGGGTTCCGAGGCTGACGCAGTCGTGCTCGCCCCACCCGGTCAGCCATTCGATTCGACACTGAGCTCATTCACGCTCAGTTCCGGCGGCGAGACGCTGCTCGTTAGAACGGAACCGGTGATGCATGGAACGCGGACCTATTATGTCCAAGTCGCGATCAGCACGCGGTTCTCGGCGTTCGTGCGAGCGGTCACCGCTCGCATACGGCTCACCGATACGTTGAAATTCGCGCTTGCTTCGGTGGTGCTGGTTACCGTCGCCGTTTACTTCACGTTGCGTAGAGTACTGAAGCCGTTGCGCGCCACCTCCGCCGCCGCGGCAGGTATCGATGCGCGTAACATATCAAAGCGACTGTCGACGCAAAATCTTCCGATCGAATTCCTTCCGGTTGTCGAAGCATTCAATCTTACGCTCGATCGGTTGGAAAAAGGATACAACGTACAACGCGCATTCCTGGCAGACGCGGCCCATGAATTGAAAACTCCGCTGGCCCTGGTCCGCGCGCAAATCGATATGGGCGGCACCACCGATCGGGACGTTCTGCTTCATGATCTTGATTTCATGGCGCGCCAGGTCAATCAACTGTTGCATCTGGCCGAAGCGAGCGAGACTCAGAATTATGTGTTCGAGTCTGTTGACGTGAGCGCGGTGGTGGAGGATGTCGCCGATTATTTGCGACGCCTGGCGGAACGCCGCGAAGTATATGTGGACATCCGCTGCGCCCCGCGGACTGTTGTCCTGGATGCGGACAAAGGAGCGTTGTTCATGCTCCTCAAGAATCTCATGGAAAACGCCATCCAACACTCGCCCGTCGGCGGCATCGTTGGGGTGACGGTCGATAACGATCATCTGTACATCCGCGACGAAGGGCCGGGAATTGCAGCGGATGAGCTACCGAAGCTGTTCAGGCGATTCTGGCGAGGTCCAACGCGTCGCAATGAAGGTGCGGGACTTGGGCTTTCAATCTGTGCGGAGATTGCTGCTGCACACAGATGGGAGGTGACTGCGCGGAGTACTGGAGGTGGGGCGGGGTTCGAGCTCTCCTTCCGCGTCGGCGCGGGGACGAGTTCTGCTGAGGGTATTGACGGAAGTCCTCAAGGGGTGAGGTCTTGAGTGAAGAAATCTCTGCGAATTCGGGTAGCTTGCGCAGCAACACGAGCTTCTTTCTGGAGATCCTGGTGAGTCTCTGCCTGGATATGCTGGACAGCATCTTTCTGGACTGGATCTGGCCGTTTGCGTGGACATATGAGGCCCTTCACGGGGCTCTCGATTTCGCTTTTCTCGCCGACTACGAGCTTCAGGCGGCGATGCGCGCCTGACCGTCGACAGGGGCGGGCTTGGGAAAGGCCGACACTACGCCGTCCACATGTTCGTTCAACTCGTCACTGACTTGTTGCCACAGTGGATCGAGCAGGAACTCCACGCCTTCTCGCCGTGCAAGCTTTGCCGCCGGTACAAAATCGCTGTCACCCGTCACGAGAATCAACGTATCGACCTGATGCTTGAGGGTCATGCTGGCGATATCCAGGCCAATACGCATATCCACTCCTTTTTGACGAAGCCCGAAGTTCACGTCTCGCTCACTAATTTCTCGCCAAGCCGCAATGAACTCCTGCAATTCGCGT
>JAQGOE010000251.1 GCA_028293725.1 Gammaproteobacteria bacterium
CTGAAAAGCGATCCCGGAACTGCGCAGCTGCTGCCGAAGTCGGATGATTTCGAGCCTCCCTTCGTTGAGCCCGTGAAGATCATCCGAGAATGGCGTGGCGAGGCAAGCAACGACCAGTTTGGTTGGATCGCCCGCAATATAGGAGACGTGGATGGTGACGGGGTTAACGACATCGTCACGTCGGCACCGACACATGGCGAAAAGGAATCGAACGCGGGGCGTATCTACGTTTACTCGGTCGGTCACAACAGCCTGCTGTGGACGGCGGATGGGCGGCCCGGTGATCAACTGGGTACGGGTGTCGAAGCCGCTGGCGATACCAACGGCGACGGTATCCCGGACGTCGTTGCGAGTGGACCGGCCGGTTCGGGTGCCGCATTCATCTACTCGGGGCGGGATGGCAGGGTATTGCAGTCTTTCCATTCCGTATTTCCCGGCGAAGTCTTCGGAAGTCACATTTCCGGTGCCGGCGACATCAATCACGACGGCTGCGCGGACGTGATTGTCGGCGCTCCAGGTCAGGAAGGCGAAAGCAAGATTGCCGGGCATGCGTACGTGTTGTCCGGGAAAGACGGCACGCTTCTGCGGACGCTTCAGGGGGACCGCATTGGCGACGAGTTTGGCAGTACCGTTGCAGGTCACTCCGAGGGTCAGCACCAGTACCTGGTGGTCGGAGCCCCGCGGGCAGGGCCACAGCACCACGGGCGCGTGTACGTGTATATGGATGGCTCGGAGAAGCCGAAGTTCACGATCGAGGCGGATCAAACCGGAGCCGCACTGGGACGGATGTTTGTCTCAGTTGTTGGCGATCTCGATGGCGACGGTGTGAGCGATATCTATGCTTCGGACTGGTCTAACACCGCCAAGGGGCGATCAACAGGACGAATATATGTACATTCCGGACGTACTGGGCAGCGGCTGCTGACGCTGACAGGGGAGACCGCCGGAGAAGGATTTGGGACCAGTCCGTCGCAGGCGGGTGATGTCGACGGTGACGGACACTCCGACTTGATCGTGGGCGCCTGGCAGTATGGCGGCGCCGCTGTTTCGGGAGGGCGTGCCTATCTATACTCGGGGAAGGACGGGCGGCTCCTGAAAACCTACACTTCACGCATTCCCGGCGACACCCTCGGCTTCGATGCCGTCGGCATGGGGGACGTTGATGGGGATGGCACCGTAGACTTTCTGATCACCGCCGCATGGAGTCGGGTAAACGGATACCACTCCGGCCGCGTATTCGTGATTTCCAGCGGCGTACAGCCAGTGAAATCCCTTCGCAAATCCCATTAGATCGACGCCACCCGCCAACTGGCGGCCAGCGCGTGATGTTCTTCATCACGCCGCCGCCCGGCGGATATGATCCCCCTCGAACAGCAGATCAATCGGATTGCCGGTCTCGGGGGGCGGATGTCACGATCGTACAAAGCTGCGGCACGCGGTCTCGCGGTGCTCAGTCTCACACTTGTTGCATTTTCGGCGTCATCTGACGCGGCCGACTCGGCGACCACACCCAAGTTCAGCACGGCACAAGTCGACCACGGCAAGGTAACTTATGCGCAGAACTGCGCGCCGTGCCACGGCAAGGACATGGATGCCGGTGAGTTTGGTCCGCCCCTCAAAGGGGGTGCCTTTCTCGACCGCTGGGGTGGCCGGCCGCTCGCGGAGTTTTCCGCTTACCTCCAGGCCAACATGCCGCCGGGCCGCATCGGCGAGCTAGATAGTGATGCCTATGCGGCATTGGTTGCCTTACTCCTCAATGTCAACGGCGTAGCTGCCGGCCAACAGGCACTCCCAGGCGACGCCGCCCGCCTCACTGCCCTGAAAATGCCAGGCGAAGCCCGTTCGGAACAAGCGAAGCTACGCTCAACCTCCCTTGGTGCAATTACTCCGGGAGTCAAGCTGCCGGACTGGCCGAAGAGGGCTAGCCCCCTGGATCACTATTCGCCCGTGACGGAAGCGCTATTGAATGCACCACCGGATAGCGAGTGGCTGACATGGCGCCGCACGCACGCCGCGTTGGGATTCAGCCCGCTGGAACAGATCACCCGGCGCAATGTTGCGAGCTTGCGCGTGGCCTGGTCACTGGCTTTGCCGACGGGCGTGAATGAAATGGAGCCATTGATGCATGATGGCGTGCTGTTCGTCTTCAGCTATCGGGACAATGTCCAGGCGTTGGATGCCGCTACTGGCGATGAGCTCTGGCACTACGCGCGTCAGCTGCCTCAGGGCACCGTACCTAGTACCAAACGAGCCATGGCTCTCTATGGCAACAAGCTCTTCATCGGCACTTCGGATCTACACGAGATCGCGCTCGACGTAAAAACGGGCCATATCGTCTGGGATCACCCGCTCGTCGAGCCCGGCGCGGGCTTTGTCCTGACCGGCGGCCCACTCGCCGTGAAGGGCAAGGTGATGCAAGGTCTCGCCGGCCGCGCCCCGGGTGGGAACTACATCGTCGCGCTCGATAGTGAGACCGGCAAGGAAGTTTGGCGCTTCAACACCATCCCGCGTCCCGGGCAACCCGGAGGCAGCTCCTGGAACGGTCTCCCGGCCGAGAAGCGCGAAGGAGCTTCCATCTGGACATCTGGCAGCTATGACCCGCAACTCAACCTGGCGTTCTTCGGCCCGGGTAACACCTACGACACCGGACCGCTGCGCTATCCTTCGGGTAAACCAGGAGTCAGCAGCGACGGACTGTTTACCAACACCACGCTCGCGCTCGATCCCGACACCGGCACTCTGAAGTGGTATTTCCAACATGTCCACAATGATCAGTGGGATCTGGATTGGGCCTTCGAGAGGCAGTTACTCCCTCTGCCCGTGGGCGGTCAGTCGCGTCAACTGGTGGTGACCGCCGGCAAGATTGGTGTTTGGGACGCCCTCGATGCGGCCACGGGCCAGTATGTGTTTTCTTTCGATATGGGTTTGCAAACCCTCATCTCCGCGATCGACCCCAAGACCGGTGCGAAGACGATAGACCCGGCACTCCTGCCCGACCGGCAGCACACCGTAACTGTCTGTCCGCACGGCGGCGGCGGGCGCAACTGGATGCCGACGTCATACAACCCACGAACCAAGGTCCTCTATGTCGCCGCCCAGGAGACTTGCATGGATCTCACGCCGGCGGGCAAGGACGAGCACGGCTTTCTATCGAGCGGCGTCAACAT
>JAQGOE010000257.1 GCA_028293725.1 Gammaproteobacteria bacterium
GCGATGTGCAGCGGATGAGTGCCGGTAGCGGCGTCCGGCACAGCGAGTTCAACCCTTCGCTGGGTAACCCGGTGCATTTCCTGCAGATCTGGATTCAGCCGGATCAGCAGCGCATCGAACCCAGCTACGAAGAGAAACGCTTCGAGAGCGGAGAGAAGCGGGGTCGCCTGCGGCTCATCGCATCACCCGACCGCGCGGACGGCTCAGTGCTCATCCATCAGGACGCTCGTGTGTACGCCGGCTTGTTTAACGGCACCGAGCAGGCTGTGTTGGAAGTGAAGCCCGGCCGCCGCGTCTACGTACACGTAGCGCGTGGCTCGGTCACTGCGAACGACACGAAGCTGACCGCTGGCGATGCACTGAAACTCGCCGACGCGACGAAAGTGACGCTCACCGAAGGTAGCGACGCCGAAGTCATCGTGTTCGACCTGCCCGGCAAATAACCGCGGGCAAAGCCGGCGCGGTTGCGAACCATCGTAACCGCGCCGCCCGGTGTCAACGAGTCCGCGCCCCGCGCGCCCGAAGGCTACTCGCGCTCACGGCCACTTGCGCACCCGCCGCGCCCAGCCCTCACCGCTCCTTGCGCTCCTTAATCAAGGCCAGCGCAATCAACGTCACAACACCCACACCCGAAAGGTAATACCCAACAGAGGCAATCCCATAGTGGCTCGCCAGGTACGTCGCAACATACGGCGCGGGCGAGGCCCCCACGATCCCGGCCAGGTTGAATGTCAAAGACGCGCCGGTGTAGCGCACGGGAGTCGGAAACAACTCCGCCAGCAACGTCCCCAGCGGCCCGTAGGTAAACCCAACTACCGCGAGCCCCAGACACAAGAACGCCAGCACCCCGAATGTATTCCCCGACCCGAACAACGGCCCGGTCACCATCCCGAACCCGATGACCCCCAGCGTCGCCGTGATGAGCATTCCGCGGCGCGTCCTCCGATCGGCAACCACCGCCGATAGCGGAATGGTCACCGCGAAAAACAGCACCCCGATCATCTGCAACACCAGGAATTCAGTCCGGGGAATTTTCAGCGCCGCCGTCGCCCAGCTGAGTGAAAACACCGTCATCAGGTAAAAGTGCAGGAAGGTCGCTACGGCAGCGAAAGTACCGAGAATTAAAGCCCGCGGATGATTCGCGATCACCGCCAACATCGGCACCCGCACCCGCTCGTCATTCTCGATCGCGCGCTGAAAAGCCGGCGTCTCCGCCAGCCGCAGGCGTACGTAAAGACCGACGAAAACCAACAACGAGCTGGCCAGAAACGGCACGCGCCACCCCCAGGACAGCAATTGCGCATCGCTCAGAGCGGTCGTCAGCAGCAGAAACGTCGCGGTGGAGCACAGAAACCCTAGCGGCGCGCCAAGCTGCGGAAACATGCCGTACAGCGCCTTCTTACCCGGGGGCGCGTTCTCGGTAGCCAACAGCACCGCCCCACCCCACTCACCACCGAGCCCGAGACCCTGCCCGAGGCGAAACAACGCCAACAGTATCGGCGCCGCAATGCCAATCGATGCATAGGTGGGCAGCAACCCGATCGCCACCGTCGAGACCCCCATGGTCAACAACGCAGCGACCAGCGTGGCCTTGCGCCCGACACGATCACCGAAGTGCCCGAAGAGCGCCGAGCCCACCGGACGAGCGAAAAATGCGAGCGCGAACGTCGCAAACGACTGCAACGTGGCCGAGGTCGGATCGCTCGCCGGAAAGAACAGGTGTGGGAATACCAGCACCGCCGCCGTGGCGTAGATGTAGAAGTCGAAAAACTCGATCGTGGTGCCGATCAGACTCGCGAACAACACCCGTCCGGGGGAATTTGTCGCGCCCACAGCAGCCGTACCGGACGAGGCCGTCCGGTCGGCAAAAACGTCTTCACTCATAGCCGACTAGATTAACCCGCCAGCGCCGAAAGATCGCGTTCCGCCAAGGCGCCGATGGCCTCGAGAGTGATATCGGGAACCGGATATTTCGCGATTTCCGCGGCATCGCGGGCATAGTGGCCCTGCCGCGGAAAGATGGTGGTGAGCTTCGAGCCCCAGGACTGCTTCATCGCCGTGAGGATGCGCACCTTGTCATCGACCATGACGTAATGCTTCGCCGGATAACGATGCGCCACGGCCTCGAGCATCTTTTCCTTGTGCAGGTAGATGAGCACCCGGCCCTCGACGGCGTCCCAGATTCCGGAGCGCTGGATCTTGCGCGGCTGGAACACGACGTCACCGTCGGAAAGGACCACAGTGGGACCAATCCTGCGGCAATGCGCCAATGCCGCGAGCGCACCGGGATAAAGCTGCTTGGGAAAAGGATAGTCCACCAGGAAGGAGGACATCAGCAGCAGCTGCTGGTCATCGAGATTCTCGAGCCGATAGCGCTGCAGCGCCCCGAGATAGTCGGCATAGCCCAATTGCCCGCGCAACTCCTCGAAAATAGCCCAATACCTATCGCGCTTGGCACGGCCGAACTCACGCTCGAGATGGTTGCCCAGGTCGTCCTGCACGGCGTCGTTGTCGAGAAGGGTATTGTCGACATCGAACAAAAACACAGTCTCGCGGCCTTCCGACATGACGCCTCACTCACTCGAGCATGGATAAGGCGGGCAGCTTACAGGCAGTCCAATTCGACTGTCTTGTTCCCAGGAGCTGCCTTTAGGCTTGATGCTCCGGCGGCAGCGGTCCCGGGTTCGAATCCAGCCGGGCGAGATTGACGGCTAAGATGTTTCAGGGATACGCAGCTGCTCGAGGTCGGCGATCAACCCGGGCCCGACCGGCTCCCATCCCAGTTTCCTTCGCGTTTGCGCGCTGGAGGCAGGCATGTCGCGCCCGGCAAACATTGCGAGCCAGCCGAACCAGGCCTGGACCTCTTCCGGCGCAATGGATCTGACCGGCAGCATCAGGCGTCGACCAATGGCTTCCGCAACATCGCGCATCGGTATCCCCTCTTCCGCGACCGCATGATACCTTGCGTTCGGCTCGGCCTTTTCGACCGCCAGCCTGTAGAGGCGGGCCACATCGAGAAAATACGCCGATGGCCAGCGATTGAGTCCGTCTCCAACATACACACACGCGCCCTTCGCGCGATACATCTCGATCACAGGGGTGATGAGACCCTGTTTAACAGGGTCGTGAACCTGCGGGAGTCGCACCACCGAGACATTCACTCCGTCTGCGGCAACGGAAGCGGCCGCCTCCTCCGAGGCTGCGCGAGGATGCACATCGGAACCGACGGTTGGATTGTCTTCCTTGGCCGGCTGACCGGGTACGGTGTTGGCTAGCGGGGTCCCGGAGGTCACGATCAGGGGCCGGCCGGAGCCGGCGAGAACCGATCCGAGCGCTTTGATCACACGGCGATCATCCTCACAGTTGTCCACGAATTTCGAGAAGTCATGGTTGAAGGCCAAGTGGATAACGCCGTCCGCTTGCGCCGCCCCCTTCTTGAGGCTGTCCTCATCCTCTATTGACCCGCGATAAACCTCGGCGCCCATGGCCGCCAGGGCCGCTGCCTTGTCGTTTGAACGACAGAGGCCGAGCACCTGGTGGCCCGCCGCGATCAACTCCTTGACGACGGCCGAGCCAATGAATCCGGTGGCTCCAGTGACAAACACACGCATGAGTAAAGTCTCCAGGTTTCCTTCGAGACAACTCTCGGCCCAAATTGTATTCTGGTAAAGTAGTGATCTCATCATAGTAAGATTGCTAACAGGATGAGCGAGCATCAGCCGACAGAAAACCCACTCGGCACCTATCTCCGGAACCGTCGGGCGAAGCTCGATCCGGCCGCTCTCGGCTTTCCGTCGCAGCGTCGCCGTACCCTCGGCCTGCGCCGCGAGGAGGTTGCGCAGCGCGCCAACATCAGCCCGACTTGGTACGCGTGGCTCGAGCAGGGGCGTGGCGGTGCGCCATCCGCTGATGTGCTCGACCGGATCGCCCGCGCCTTGATGCTGACGGATGTCGAGCGCGAGCATCTTTTTCTGCTCGGCCTCGGACGCCCGCCCGAGGCGCGCTATCAAAGGAACGAGGGCGTCACGCCGCGGCTGCAGCGCGTTCTCGATGCGTTAGACCCGAGCCCCGCGGTGATCAGGACCGCGACATGGGACGTCATCGCCTGGAACCGGGCGGCGACCGTAATGCTGATGGACTATGGATCGCTACCACCGGAGCGGCGAAATATCCTGCGCTTCATCTTTCTCGATCCGCGCGCTCGCGCTGCGCAGTACGACTGGGAAAGTGTGGCGCGGTTCGTGTTGGGCTCGTTCAGGGTGGAAGCGGCCCGCGCCGGAGCCGCGGCCGAAGTGGAACCTCTCGTCGATGAACTGTGCCGGCTCAGTCCCGAGTTCAAGGCGATGTGGCGCGACAACGAGGTTCGCGGCGCCCATGGCGAGAGGGTCAAACATATACGGCACCCGGTCTTGGGTCCGCTCGCCTTCGAATATTCGGCGTTCGCGGTCGATGGTCGAACGGACCTCAGCATGATCGTCTACAACCCGGCGACGCCAGAGGACGCCCGCCGGATCCAGTCTTTGATTGCCTAAGCCGCCCCCGATGCGGGGCCCCACGTTCGTTGCCATCCCACGGCGGCGGCGCCATTCTTGCTGCTCACCGCTTCCGTCAACCCAGGGCGCCCCGGAACGTTGCACCTTTGCAGGTCACTTTTTCGGCGAAGAGGGCACCGAACGTGAACACTAAACACAGGGATCTCAAGCGCGCATTGGCCTATACGGGTGGAGCGGCACTGCTGGTCTGCCTGGCGAGCTGCGGACACGATGACCGCAATGACTTCATCGGCCCCGGCCCCGGCCCGGGATACACCCCCAACTCCGTTGCCATAGCCGACGTAAACGGCGATGGGACACCGGACCTCCTCGTCGCCACCACGGTCGATCAAGGTCTCGCGAATAATCCGGGTGTCGCCTCGGTCTACCTCGGCACCCCCGCCGCTCCGGGCACCTATCAACCGGGCACCGACTACTCCACCACCGGAACGAACCCCTCCGGCATCGCCGCCGTGGCCCTCGCGGGCTCCGGAAGCACCGACATGGTGGTCTCGAATTTCGGGAACGGCACGGCCTCGGTCCTCATGCACGACCCGGCCAACCCCGGCAAATTTCTCGCCGCCACCACGCTCACCACGGGTGGACAACCCAACCAGGTCGTAAGCGCCGACCTCAACGGCGACGGCCTACCCGACCTCGTCTTTGCCGACCTCAGCACCAGTGGCAACGCCATCGTGATGCTGCAGAACGCTACGACTCCGGGACAATTCGCGGCACCCCTGGATCTGCCCACTGGAGCCCTGACCGCCAGCGTGGCCATCGGCGATCTCAACGGCGACGGCAAACCCGACATCGTTGCCACGACCTTCGATACCAACGGTAACAACGGCGCGGTCGCTGTCTTCCTGCAGAATCCAGCCACCCCCGGCACATTCATGGCACCCGTGACCTTCCCCGCGGGCGCGCAACCGCAATCCGTGAGAATTCTGGACGTGAACGGCGACGGCTTACCGGATCTCGTCGTCGCGAACCGCGGACCGGGAGGTGATGGAACGGGATCGGCCGGCGTCTCCGTACTTATCCAGGACCCCGCGCATCCCGGCAGTTTCCTCGCGCCGGTCACTTACACGACACCCTGGGGTGCGATCGACGTCGCCGTAGCCGACCTGAACGGTGACGGAAAGCCCGATCTAGTCGTCGCGAGCCTTGGGCCCAGCCCGACCGGTGCCGTCTCGGTTCTCCTCCAGAGTACGACCACCGCGGGCGCCTTCGGAACGGCCACGACTTACGCCGGCTTCGGGCAGCCCCTGAGCGTGGCGATTGCCGATCTCAACGGCGACGGCCATCCTGACATCGCGGTAGCCGACGGTTTCACTGCGAGTGTCATGTTGCAAAACGCCGCTTCGCCCGGAACGTTCGCCAACGCTGTGCAAGTTAACTAGGCAAGTTAACTAGGCAGGTCAACTAGCGCGTCGCCTCTTCCCAATCCTGTCGCCCGCGAGCCATGAGCGCGGCACGGTCCTCGGGCAGCACCCAGCGCTGCTCGACGAGATCATCGAGGGCGTGTCCGAATCGATCGAGGTAATCTTCGCGGCTGCCGTAGCGCTCCTCGACAGACTTGCGCGGATCGCGCGCTTTACGGCGCTCGCTCGCCGTCCTGGCGAACGGAATGTAGGAAACCTCGAACGCGACCCGTTGAGTGGGCGCTCCGATCAAGGGATCGCGCAGATTCCAACCCGTGTAGGTCCCGAGCGGCACGACGAGCTCCGGCAGCCGCACTCCATCGCTTTCATTGCCATCCACGTCCACCTGCGGTACCAACAAGGGGAAACGCTGGCCCACCTTCGGCGGCTGGATGCCGAGCACACCTTGACGCCATTGGGGACCGAAATCGAGGCGCGCGACCTCATTGGCCTCCTGCGCCCGATTGACCTCGGGAATCGGCGGAAACGCATACTCGCGTAGCGGGACGAGCGTCCCATTGTCGATCCGTGGATAGCTACTGCGAGGCGGCGCGGTGTCGCTCCGAACCCACGCGTCCATGTTGGTCAGCATCGCGCGCCAGAAATACTTGATGGGCAGCGCGGACTCCGCCTCCTGCCCGAGGAGATCGCCATCCCCTTTGCGCGGCGGCGCAGGGCCGGAAAAATGTTGTAGTCCGGTAAAGTGATAGATCCTGACATTGTCAGACAGCGGGACATCCTGCTTGCCCTCCGCATCGATGGAAATGAGCGCGGCGGCCCGCCCCCAATACTCGTAGGACGTGTTCGAGAAAAAGATCTTCGGCACGACCTTATCGGCCGTCGCGCGATCGAGCAGCCCAGCACGCTCGCCGGTAATCGGATCGGTCTCGGGAAGATCGGTGAAGGGGAAAACATCGGTTGGAAAGTAAACCGACGAGGTCGGTTGTGCGTCCCGCGAGGGCTGCGCGAACCGATAGTTGAAACTGCCGCGGCCGGCGCCGGCGACGTGCGCGAGAACGCCGTCCAACGCGCGTTTGCCCTCTTCGTCGGCATTGAATCCTTCATAGAGGAAGTCGCGCAGAAAACGGCCGTTTTGCGAAATCCCCTCGCCGTAGACGCGGGTCGCTGGGACGATCGAATCCGGGCGGTGCTTGGCGTAGGAGGCGAAGTCGCGGACCGCCGCGAAGCCGAGACCCGCAATCACCGGATCGGCCACGACGTACACGTACTCGTAGATGCGACCGGGTTGAAACCCGCCGTTCAGATGAATATGCCGATCGCTGGGAGTGAGCTTCCCATTCACGGTTTCAGCAAACTGCCATTGCGATGCCGGAATGAGAATGCGCTTGGCATCCCGCGAGTCGCGAACGGTCAACACGTTGCGGGAATCACTCATGTTGGCGACCGGATACTCGAGGCCGCCGATAGTGCCGGTGATCAGATGCCCGAGCGGAATCTCCTCCGCCACGCGAGAAAGCATCACATCGCCCCGGAGTAAGCCGGTGATCCGCCGACCACCCTCTTTTGCGATGGGGGCATACAGCTTCAAGGCATCCTGCCCCGCGGCATCCCATTGCCACCCCACGCTGACGATCGTAAAACCTTTGCGCAGCAACCACGCATCACCCGCGTCGTGGCCGAGATCGGCATCGCCACCATCGACGAGGGAAACGAAGCGCGCGCGCCCGCGATTCGGGACCTCCAGCAGCAGCGAGCCGTTGGCCCGGTGCGGGTCCTTGGGTCGAAACGCCACGAAATCCGCGGAAAATTCGACTTCGCCGTGTCTCAGATTCACGGCGTCGTGGAGGTCCACGATGCGGGAGTTGTGCGCGTTGTCCACCCGAACGGAGAAGAAGATTTGTCCGTTGAGTCGCTCGTAGGGGCCGGCATCGCCGAAGCTCTTGCCCCCGAGCACGTCCGTGCGCGACTCGATCTCGACGCGGGTAACGCGCGCCTGCAGAGGCGCGCTCACCCAAACCAAAATCAACAGTAGTCGAAGGATCCTGCCAGTCTGCCGCATGCGCGGCAGATTAGCATGTCAGGAGATTTACTTGACGCTATAGCCCCGCGCGTCGAGGCAAGCACCCATGGCGCGGCGATAGTCGGCGGAAGTGCCCTGCAGGTTCATCGACCGTGTCGGATCGAAGCCGGTCTGCGACGCGGACCACTTGTGACACTCGAACTTATCGGTCGCGGTCTGCTCCTCACTCTGACCGTTGCGCGGATAGACGAAGACGTCCGACGCACTGCTCCAATTACCCCGCGGCCCGGCGCTGGCAGCGCTCGACTCCACACTGTTGGCAGCCGGCGGCGGGGAGGAATTCGATTGCGGCGCGGGGACGTAGTCCGCTGAAGGAGCATCGCTTCCATCCGGCACATCGCCCGGCGCCGGGTCGTTCGAACCACTCTGCCCAACCGGCGGAGGATCGGTCGCTACATAGCCGTTGTAGCTCGGGTCGTACTGGTAGTACGCATTGTCATAGTAGTAGTACGGCAGCCCGCCCCAGTAGTAGGTGGCGTAGCCGAACGGCAGGACCGGGAGGAACCAGGAGAAACCCACGCCGTAACGCACGCCAGGCCAGAACCGTCCGCCCCAATAGCCACCGCCCCAGTAGTGGCCCGCGCCACCTACGAAACCGGGATGACCGTAGCCGGGGTGACCATAGCCCGGGCGCCCGCCGACATATCCCGGCCGACCGCCCGAGTAGCCCGCGTGACCCGCCGTCAAGTGGCCACCGCCACCGGCATACCCGCCGTAGACGTGATTCGCCGTGGCCGCGTAGTGTGCGTGGGTGGTCGCGACGTGCGCGCCACCCGCGTAACCCCCGTGACCACCTGCGTAGCCACCGGCAAAGTTCGCGTGCCCACCGCCCGCGAAGCCCGCACGGCCACCACCACCCGCGTAGCCGGCATGGCCGCCACCGCCCGCCATCGCATGGCCACCACCGCCACCTCCGAAGTGGGCGCCACCACCACCGCCGCCTCCGACGTGTCCGCCGCCACCACCACCCCCACCACCGTGGGCCTCACCGGCGCTGGCCGCCATCGAAGCCCCCAACGCGACCGCGGCAGCGGCCACTAGGGTCCGGGCGAGAATTCCTGCATGTTTCATGATCATGGCGTTGACTCCGTCGCTGGGCCCGTAAAACCCGCGCGGCATTAATACCCTGTACAAACGATTAGACGCTCTATAGCCACCTTCGTTCAAGATCCCGCAATCGTTCCCGGCGTAGGCCCTGTCTATCCAATAGGCCTATGCCCTCGGTCTCTATATGACCGCGAATCCTGACTTTTCCAGTAACGGGCTTCGCCCCGCTACCTACTTATTCACAACGTTATCCCTCCCCGGGCGATGACAGGGGTCGCTTTGTCATAAGCCTATTTAAGCGTTATGACCGTTCCTCAGACGCTGCGCTGAACGCTGGATAAACAGCTGGATGAACAGGTGCTCAGCCGGCATCGAGCTCGGCGTAATGACGGAAGATGCCCTGATCGTTGAACGGAATACGGCGCTCGGACGCCAGGTAAGTGGCAATTCGCGGACGCTCCTGAATCCTCGCGTGTAACGCGAACAGCCGCTTGTGTCCGCGGGCGACACGCACCATCGCCTTAGGAAAGGCATAGCTCAATCCCGAGATGATCTGAAACATCGACAGGTCCACGTAAGTCAGCTTCGTTCCCGCGAGATAACCTTGCCCGCGCTGACGCGCGAGCAGCCGCTCGAAATAGCCGAGGAATTTAGGCAGCCGGTTCTCGAGGAAGTCCGTGGAGCGGCGCCGCGCTTCCTTCTTCTGGTCTTCGTAGTAGAGACCGGACGCAACCGGATGATGCGTGTCATGAATTTCAACCACAAAATCCGCGATCGTGAGTTGCAGCTCGTGCACCCACAGCCGTCCAGCCTCGACCCGTGGCGCGAGTCCATGACGTCCGCCGAGAAACAGAAGGATGTTGGCCGTCTGGCCAATGACGAGCCGGCCGGACTGCAGAAACGGCGGGGCGAACGGCGGATGAGGGAGGCCTCTGCCGTTTAGAAAGCGCATCAGCGCGGCGACACCGAAGCCCTTGCCGTTCTTGCGTGCAACATCCACGTAGTCCGCGCCAGCGTCCTCGAGCGCGAGCCGCACGAACTCGCCGCGACCTTGGATCTCTGGCCAGTAAAAAAGCCGATACGCCATACTGCGACTCCAGACGACTTGATCGAGCGCACCCGCCGGCGCCGGCTACGCGCCCCGGGGAACCCAGACGACATTGAACCGTATTTACGACTAAGCGCCCGTAAAGCAAAGAACGCTCCCGTCAAGACGCCTTCCGCTACTGCAACCGAGGTATCAACCTATGACTCTCACCGTATCCATCGGACCGGTAATGGCCCTCATCGCCGGCATCCTGATCCTGCTCATGCCGCGCCTGCTGAACTTCATTGTCGCGATCTACCTGATCCTGGTCGGCCTGCTGGGCCTGTTCGGCAGCAGCCACGGCATCCACATCTAGCGACTTTCGTCGGCTCCGGGCCGCGTCATCCGCACCGGCCCTGAGCCGACGCTCAGGTTTTGAGCGAGAACGGCGTGAAATCGGTGTCGCGATCGTAGTAGTCCTCGTGCTCCGAGCGCTTGAGGAAGGCGACCACCTGGTAGGTCAAGGGTGTCGCAACGATTTCCCATGACGACTTCAGGACGTACTGCGTCAGTGTGACGGAAACGAGCTCTTCGGTAGGCCACACGCCCGCAAAAGCGATCGTGCAGAACAATGCCGAATCGACCAGCTCCCCGCACAGTGTCGAGCCGATGATCCGCGTCCACAACCAGCGGCCGTTGGTCCACAGCTTCATTTTCGCCAACACGAAACTGTTGACGAAGGAGCCGCACCAGAAGGCGATGATCGAGGCCAACACAATGCGCGGCGTGTTGCCGAAGATTTCCTCCACAGCCTTCTGATTGTTCTTCCAGTGCTCGGCCGGCGGCAGATGCACGATGACAGCCGCCATGAACGAGGCAAACACCAGCGCCGCCAGTCCGCTCCAGACGACCCGCCGGTCCCGTGCATAACCGTAGACCTCGGTCAGGATGTCGCCGAACAGATAGGAGATCGGAAAGAACAGCACCCCCGCCACGAAGGTGACCGACCCGAAGATCGGCACGTGGACGGTCGAGACTTTCGAGGGTCCGATGAGGTTTGCGCACAGCAGGACGCACACGTAGGCGCCCAGGATCAGGTCGTAGTACTTATACGTTTTTGTAGCGGGCACCGGATGAGTATCTCTTCAGCCAGGATGAGCCTGGAGCTTACCTATTAATCACCCGGGTCGGCGATTCAGAATCTCATTCTGCATCGTGCTGGCAGCGGTGTTCTCACTGCCGCCGTTGGCCGCCATCCGCGCCTTGTACCAGCACCAGGTATTCCCGCCCATTCTCTTCGCCTCGTACAGCGCGAGATCGGAGGACTTGTAGAGACGATCCTGCACGGTGCCGTGATCGGGGAAGACGGCCACGCCGATACTGGGGCTCGTCCTCACACTGACACCGTTCACCGTGACTTCGAGCGCGAAGCTCTCGACGATGCGCTTACACACCGCTTCGATATCCGACGCGGCGGGATTCTGCGTCAGCAACACGGCATATTCGTCGCCGCCGAGCCGCGCGACACAATCTGACTTGCGCACGGCGGCCTGGAGCCTGATGGCCGCTTCGATCAACAGCGCGTCCCCGACATCGTGGCCCAGCGTATCGTTGATGTGCTTCAGCCGGTCGAGATCGATCAGCAGCAGTGCAAAGCGCCCATTCTGCAGCCCCGCGAGCACCAGCAACTCGCGGAATTCCTCCATGAACATGCGCCTGTTGGGAAGCGCGGTCAGGGTGTCGCAATACGCGATTTGCTGCAGTTGGCGCTGACTCTCCCGCAGTTCCGCCGTCCGCTCGATCACCACGCGCTCCAGCTCGCGCCGGGCCTTGCGCAGGTAAATCGTGCGCACTTGCACCACCGCGACGATCAGCACGAAGAACGCGATTCCAGCCAGTATCCGGAACGCGATCGTCTGGTACCACGCCGGCAGCACGTGGATCGGAACCGTCAGCACGCTGTCGGTCCACATTCCATCGCGATTGGAGCCACGTAAACGCAAGGCATAGTCGCCGGGCAGGAGGTTGGTATAGGCGGCGAGCCGGCGACTGGGCTCGGTCTCGATCCAGTCCGCATCGAAGCCATCGAGCCGGTAGGCGTAGCGATTGCGCTCGGGCGCCGAATAATCGAGCGCGGCAAACTCCACCGCGACGCTGTTTGCATCGGGAGTCAATGTCAGCGGCACGACATCCTGGTCACTGTTGAAGTTGCTCGCGGGGACCCGCTTGCCGCCGATACGAACATCGGTAACGACAACCGGCGGGTGATAACTCCACTGCGTCAATTTTGCCGGACGCACGATGATGAGCCCGCCCACAGCGCCGAAGAGCAGCTCGCCTTCCGCGGTGCTCGCACCCGCGCCGGCCCAGTGGTTCGCTATAGGCGCACCCTCTGCCCTGCGCAGGGTGCGAACGGCAAAAGAATTCGGATCGATGACGGCGAGTCCGTCGTCGGTGCTCGCCCAGATCTGTCCGCGCGTGTCCTCGAGGAGCTTGTCGATACTCTCGCTGGCAAGACCCTGAGCCGCGCCGAGCCGGATGAAGTGAGGCTTGCCGTCGTGGCTGCGGCTATCCAACACACTGATGCCGCCGCCGAGCGTGCCGACCCAGAGACGGCCGCGCCGGTCGGTCAGCAACGTGGACACGTACCCGGCCCTGAGAGCCGTGGGTTCCGGGGGGTCGGGAAGAATGCGCTCCACCTCATGAGAGGCGAGATCGAGACGGTTGAGGCCGTTCTTGGTTCCGATCCACAAAGACCCCGGCGGCCCCCGGTCGATGACAGTGACCCGCTGGTCCGAGAGCCCCTCGACGTTGGCGCTCGAGACAGTGGGCTTCGCGCTCAGGTCCAGGGCCCACAAGCCGTCGAACCCGCCAACCCACAACACGTTGTCCTCGAAGTGCAACGTCCAGACGGCGGCGCTGGGATCGTGTTGCGGCGAAGACAGGCGCACTACGCCGTGAGCGAGTTTGTCCGCGCGATACAAACCCTGTTCCGTGCCGACATAAACGTCACCGGACGGCCCGCGCACGAGCACATTCACGTAGTCCTTGGGCAAGGCGGTCTGCGGATATTTTGGATCGGGACGCAGGGCCGCCACGCGCAACCCCATCGGATCGAGTATGTCGATACCGGTACTCCCCAGACCCAGCCAGACGCGCCCGTCGGGCATCGCAAGCACCGAGTCCACGTCCGAATCCGACAGCGTGCCCTGGCGGCTCGAGCCACCGAACACGGTATAGATAGCGGCCTGTCGGGAGTTGTAACGGCTGATGCTGCGGGTGGTCGCAATCCAGACCAACCCCGCGCGGTCAGTATGCAGCGCCTGCACACCGTCGTCGGCGAGGCTGGACATCACTGTCGGATCATGAAGAATCCGGCGCGTCTCGAACGTCTTCGCGTTGACGGCAACGATGCCGTGACCGTCGGTGCCGAGCCAGATTTCGCCGGGGCGCACCTCGGTAATGGCACGAACACCTTCCATCGGTAACAGCGGCTGCTGCACGCCGCTCGCCAAGGGAGGGGGCGTTCCGTGCTCCTTCGGGTCGACCACATAGACGCCCTGGCGAATAGTACCGATCCAGATTCGTCCCGTGCTGTCCTGGTAGAACGTCCAGGCGACCGCAACCTTCGCATCGCCCTGCCCGAGGGGCACGGCCACGAAGCGCTTCGAGCCCGACTCGCGCCGCACGAGCCCCGCCTGCGTCCCCACCCAGAGCGCACCTTCGCGATCACGAAACAACGCGCGAACGCGGTTGTCCGGCAGGGTGTCAGGATCATCACTGTTATGACGGTAGTGCTCGACTTCGTCAGTGTCCGCGCGCAGATGGTCGAGACCGCTGTCAGTGGCTACCCATACTCCGCTGGCGCCGTCATCGACAATGTCGCGCAGGCTGGCGCTGCTGAGGCCATTGAGGCCTGCTCCATAAGTGACGAAGCGATCGCGATCCCGGTCATAGCGTGCGAGCCCACCGGAGTTGGTGGCAATCCACAGGCGGCCGCGGGTGTCGGTATGGAGCTGTCGGACGAGATTATCGGGCAACGCCCCCGGGGTTCCGGGATCAGCCTTGTAGCTGCGGAAGTGGTAGCCATCCCAGCGGGCCAGTCCGTTCTGGGTGCCGACCCAGAGAAAGCCTTCACCATCTTCGGCCAGCGCCGTCGGCGCAGTGGAGTTCGGAAGATCGTTGTCGCGCGCAAGGTACTCGAAAACCGTGTCCGCCAATGCGTCCCAACGCCCCGCGTCGGCCGCATGGACCTGGGCGAACCCTCCCCCCAAAGGCGCGCCGACGATGCCCATCATCAGGGTCGCCAAGAGCCAGCCAAAGAGTTTCTTTAACGCGCGCATAGGCTGGATCACCGTTGCCCGATACTACTCCGGCCAATCGGACGCCGATTGCAGACACGTACAAGATGTGCCGTGCATCACGGCGTCATAATACGACCCGCCGTGTGACTCCCTTTCCCGAGCGCAACACCCCCCGCGGCACGGTAGTTGCTCGAGACTCTTTTAACGCGAGTTGACGTCCCCATATTGTTAACAGCGGATCGACATTGAGCCGGCGGCGGCGCCTGCGCAGACGGAGAAAGACGATGATTAAGAATTCTAAAGTTCTTCGCACTACATTGATATCGCTGGCCTTTGCGGCAACGATTCCCGCGGCCTGGGCGGGCGGCCAGACATTCAACGTGGCCATGCAGGACGACAACCATCCTCCGCGCCTGGTTCGCGTGCTGGATTTGAAGGCGCCTGACATTCACGACGTGATGTCAGCGGACGAGATCGCAGCCTTACTGCCTGACGATTCCGACGTCGTAGGCGCCGAAACGGTGCAAGTCCGCGGTGCGGTCCCGGCACCTTATGTTCCGGGTGGCTTTGCCGCGATCTACTGGGGGCTCACCCATCCGATCCAGGCGTGGCGGATCCTCGCCCCAGCACAATAATCTACACGTCGATTTTCCACGCTCTCGGGGCGGTCTAGCCCTGAGGCGGCGTCTCTAGACCGTTAAGGTCCGCCGGCAATACAACGCCGGCGACCTCGCCAAAGCCGATTCGCACAAATCCCGGGCTCGCGCACCACCCGCGGAAAATAACCCGGTCCCCATTCGCCAGGAACGTTCGCGTCTCGCCGGACCGCAGGGTCAGTGATCGCTTGCCCCCTGCGCTCAACTCGAGGAGCGATCCGGCCTCCTCCGCACCCGGGCCGGATTGCGTTCCACTGCCGAGAAGATCTCCCGCCTCCAGGTTGCATCCGTTGACAGTGTGGTGCGCAACCAACTGCGCGACACTCCAATACGAATCGCGAAAAGTCGAATGGGACAGGCGTTCCGGCGCGAGCGCTTCAGCCCGCATGCGCTCGGTCTCCAGCCACACTTCGAGCCGCACATCGATGGCTCCGGCCGCGCGCACTCCGGCGCCCTCCAGGTAAGGCAGCGGCTGTGGGTCGTCCACAGGTCGGGTCCACGGCGCCCGGTACGGCGCCAGGGCTTCGAGCGTCACGATCCACGGCGAGATCGTGGTCGCGAAGTTCTTAGCCAGAAACGGCCCGAGCGGCTGGTACTCCCACGCCTGAATATCGCGCGCCGACCAATCATTCAACAGGCAAAGCCCAAACACGTGGTCCTCGGCAGCGTCGAGCGAGACACGGCTGCCGAGGGCGTTGCCCGTGCCGATGAAGATCCCGACTTCCAACTCATAGTCGAGACTTCGCGTCGGCGCGATGAACGGACAGGGCGCGCCTTTCGGCATGATCTGCCCTACCGGCCGCGGAAACTCCTGTCCGGAAACGCGGATCGACGCGGCGCGACCGTGATAGCCGATCGGCACCCACTTGTAGTTCGGGAGCAGCGGGCTGTCGGGTCGAAACAGACGTCCCACCGACGTCGCGTGATGAATCGAGGCATAGAAATCGGTGTAGTCGCCGATTCTGGTCGGAACCGTGAGTTCGGCCTCCGCCTGCGGCACCAGCGCCGCACGCAACCGTGCCGCATGCGGCGAGTCGGAGCGCAACACTTCGGATAGAAATCCGCGCAATGCCGACCAGGCCTCGCGCCCGAGAGCCAGAAATGCATTCAGCGTGGGCTCGCTGCAAGCGACGAGCGCTTCGGTCACCGCGGCGGCAGACACCAGACTTCGCAACTCGGCAGCACCGAGATCCAAAATCTGGTCACCAATCGCCACCCCACCCCGATAGGGCTCCGCGCCGCCACCGCGGCGACGCCGGAAAACCCCAAACGGCAAATTCTGAATCGGAAAATCCGCATCGCCCCGGTTGGCCGATTCAACCCAACTGCGCAACGCCGGATCGTGTGTTGAGTTAACAGCGCTCATCAGGGTTTCCGGCTATCGAAGTGACTACGCAGCCCCTGCCAGCACTGCGCGTAGTCCCGCTGCCGCTGCGGTAATTCCATGGCGAAGCGCGTCGGCAGGATCAATGTGCGCGTCTCGAACATGAACGCCATGGTGTCGGCGATGTGGTGCGGCTGTGAGGTGTCGGCCTGCACCGCTTTTTCGAACGTCGGCGCATCTGGCCCATGTCCCGTCATGCAGTTATGGAGCGACGCCCCGCCTGGAGCAAACCCTTCCGCCTTGGCGTCATACACACCCGCAATGAGCCCCATGAACTCGCTCGCGATATTGCGATGAAACCAGGGTGGCCGGAATGTGTTCTCCATGGCGAGCCAGCGCGGCGGAAAAATCACGAAGTCGAGATTGTCGACCCCCGGGGTGTCGCTGCTTGATTGCAACACCAGGAAGATCGACGGGTCGGGATGATCGTAACTCACCGAGCCCAGGGTGTTGAAAAGCCGCAGGTCGTACTTGTACGGCGCGTGATTGCCGTGCCACGCGACTACGTCGAGCGGTGAGTGCCCGATCCGCCCGGACCAGAGGTGACCGCCGAATTTCGCCACCAGCTCGAAGTCACCCGTGAGGTCCTCGTACCAGGCGGTCGGTGTCTGGAAGTCGCGCGGGTTCGCGAGGCCGTTGGAGCCGATCGGCCCCAGGTCCGGCAGCCGTAAGGGCGAGCCGAAATTCTCGCAAAAATAACCACGCGCCGCACCGTCCGGCAACTCGACCCGGAAACGCAGCCCGCGAGGAATCACCACGATCTCCTGCGGCTCGACCTCGATCAAACCCAATTCGGTAGCCACGCGCAACCGTCCCTGTTGCGGGACGATGAGCAACTCGGCATCCGCGTCGTAGAAGAAACGGTCCACCATGGAACGATTGGCGACGTACCAGTTGATGGAGCATCCCGTCTGCGACTCGGGCGAGCCGTTACCGCCGATGGTACGCACGCCTGCGATGAAATCGGTCGGCTGATCGGGGATCGGCAAGGGACCCCAGCGCAGCGGATTCGGTGAAGGCGCGATCTCATCGAAGCGATTCGTGAAGGCGCCGTCGCTGCTGCTCACGAATTCCCCGTGCACGGCCGCCGGCCGGATTCGATAGAGCCAGCTCCGCCTGTTGGCGTGGCGGGGAGCCGTGAAGGCCGTTCCGGAAAACTGCTCGGCGTACAACCCGTAAGCACACCGCTGCGGCGAATTGCGCCCCTGCGGGAGCGCCCCCGCCAACGCTTCCGTCGCGAAGTGATTGGCAAAGCCTGTCTGGTACTGCATAGCGGCTATGATCGCACATATAGTTGCGTTCGCAACCTTTTCCGCCGATTATTCCAGGCTATGGATTCGAAACGCCCCAATCCCCAGTCCCAGGACGCTTCCCCGCTGCAGTTGGGCGATTTCGTGCCCTTCCGCCTGAATCGGCTCGCGGCCGAGGTGAGCGAGCATCTCGCGGAAATCTATCGGGCACGGTTCGGGCTCGATATCCCCGAATGGCGAGTGATGGCCACGGTTGGCCCGGAGCGCGGCTGCACCGCACAGCACATCGCGCGCAGCACCCGGATGCACAAGACCCGGGTGAGCAGAGCGATTGCCCATCTCGAAAAGCGGGGCCTGATGACCCGCGTGACGAACTCCGCCGACCGGCGCGAGATGGAGCTGTGCCTGACCCGGGCGGGCCGGCGCGTCTATGCGGAGTTGGTTCCGCTGGCGCTCGAGCGCGAAAACAGTCTGCTCGCCTGCATGAGCCGGGAGCAGTTGCACGCCTTTACCGCAGGGTTGGATTGCCTCGAGACCTTCCTGGGACTTCGCAAGGGCTCCGCCGACTGATGCCATTTCCGTCCCGGCCGGTCATAATTACCGGCTATGAAAACGATATCGAGGTGGGCTCCTTGGAGCTTGGTAGCTGTGCTGGCCGGTGCTGTGCTGGCCGGTGCCGCGCTCGCCGCCGACCCTGCCCCTCCTGCCCCCGCGCCCGCCATCCCTGTAGCCCACTCGGCGCTCCTCACCATCGACGCCACCCACACCGATGACGGTCTGGCCCTTCACATCAAGCACGCTGGCAACCAGATTCCCATCGACGGCCGCGACGTCACGGTGTCCGTCGACGGCAAGAGCCAACCGGTCACGCCGGCGCCCGAAGGCACGTTCCTCCTCTCGACCAAGAATCTGGCGGGCGACGGCGAACGGCAGTTCGACATCGTCGTGGCTCACGACGGGATCCGCGAGATTCTCACCGGCAAGGTCACACTACCCAAAGTGGGCACGGCCCTGGACCTATGGCGCGATCACAAGCAGATGGCCTGGTGGGTCCTCAACATCGCCATCGTTCTAATCGCGGTCATGGCGTTCTCACGACGGCAATCGAAGCCCTCTAAAGAGGACGAGGAGTGAGCGCCTTTCTGACCGGCGCGCAGCGCCGCTAAATGTAGCGGGTCGCTTCGACCCGCAGGAAAGTTGGGCGCAGCCCTAATCAAGTGCTGAGCTCTCACAACACCACGAAGTAGTGGATTCGGTTCGCGCCTGGCGTCTTCTCGGCGACACCCACGAACACATGACGGCTCATCCACTCGTGCGGCCCCTCGGGCACGTCGAACTTCGGACTCACACGCATGTAGTACTCATCGTGGCGCACCGGCTCGTTGCGTGACATCTTCGCCATGGCCTCCTCGCTTCCCCAGCGATAACCACGGTTCTGCATGTAGATAATCGTACCGTCGTCGGCTTCGAGCATGTAGCGCGCATCGAAGTCGATAACCCCGTTGGGTCGCACGAGCGGGAAGTCACCGCCGGACATCGGAATCACACGACCGTTGAGACGTGGTCCTTCGATCTTTCCCGAAGCCGCGTAGACTGCGGCACGGGTCGCGCCCATGGAAGTGGGCTTCACCCACTGCAGTCCGGCGAGCTCGATTGAAATCGTGAAAGCATGCTCGAGTTGGGGAAAGAACGGATGCGTCGTCACTAAGAATGCTCCGCAGGTCAGCCCGGTCGAAATCCGATGCGAAAGGCGCCCCAGTGCCGCCCCCGCACAAAGATGGGCGCTGACAGGTCCTTAATCAGCATGAAATTTCCGCCCCCCATGTTACGGCGATACGTCTGCAGCAGAAAGCGCTTGGTGTTGTGGGCCACCTTTTTCACCGCCCGATCGTTGTACACCCGCCGGTTACGGCAGTGGGCCGCATTCCAGACCGGATCGTTACTCTGCGGCTGACAGTAGTTGGGATTGTGCGTAGGCAGGTAACCGCCCTTCGCCCAGGCGACACAAAACACGATGCGCGGGTCCGTGCCCTGCAACGGATCCTGGATCGGTGGCAGCAGGCGATCGGTGAACCTCACGTACTCGGTCATGAACTGCTTCGGATTCGTCCCCGGTATCTCGCGATAGCGCTCATCGAAAAGCTGCGTCTCGAAGATCTCGCCACGGTCGATGGCCGCCTCGAACTCGGTACCGATGCGGTTCGCGGTCGCGATACCGAGATCGATGATGGGCGTATCGGCGGTAGACACCCCGCTCTCGGCGATGAATTCGATCAGGGTCTCGCTCAGATTCAGGAGTTCGTCGACCCGCTTGTCCGCCTGTGTCAGGTTGCTGGAGGAAAGTTGCACACCGTTGGCCAACTCGCCCAGCTCCGACAGCGTGACGTCGCAGGCTTCGAGATTGCTGGCGGCGGAGGCCGCTATCGCGTCGATTTCGCGGCCCACGGTGTTGAACGCGTCATGTGAGCGAATGATCACGCCGTTGACCTGCTCCACACTGGCAGCGGCCTGAGCAGCGTGTTTGTTGGAAGCACTGCTCTCGGTGACGAGCCCGCTGATCTGCTCGCCGAGGGCACGCACACTGGCGGTAATCCGATCGGTGGCGGTGCGGGTCTGGTCGGCCAGGCTCTTCACCTCGGCGGCAACGACCGCGAAGCCACGGCCGGCCTCGCCCGCCCGGGCGGCTTCGATGCCGGCGTTGAGTGACAGCAGCTTGGTCTGCTTGGCGATGGTCTCGATCGAGCCCGCCACTTCGCCAATCTGCTTGACCACCGGCGCAAAAGAATTGAGGCGCTCCTCGATCCGTTTCACCGCCGTGGTCAAATGACCGATCTGCTGCACAGCACTACCCATCAGTGCGCGCGACTCGGCGATCTCCGTGCCCGCCATGGAAGCGGCGTTCTGCGCTTCCCGTGCCGCCGTATCAATCGCGCGATTTCCCGACACCATCGTCTGCGCCGACTGTTCCAACTCCTCGCACTGCGCCGCCTGGGTCGAAATGCGCGTCGTCACCTCCTCCAGGTTGCCGGCGATGTCGGCCACCTCGACCCCCAAGGAGCCGATCCGCCCTGCCAGCTCCGCAATCAGACGCGCGCTGTCGATCTCAACGTTGCCCATGATATCCCCCGACGCCGCGGATGAGCTTCATGAGATGACTTTCGCGCCACTCTTGCAAGTGTTCAGCGAATGGAACACTCGCCAGACACACTACTGGGAAGTCACGGCTTTCAGGTATTGATAGAAAAACTCGTTACCCTTGTAGAACGACTCGACGCCCAACCGCTCGTCGCGGCCGTGTGCCCGCTGGTTGTCCTTGTCAATGTCGATTCCGGTGACGGTGTAGGTTGGCATTCCCGCCGCGCTGGTAAAGACGCCATCCGAGGCGCCGGCGGACATGTTGGGCACAACCTTCAGACCCGGCCAGTTGCTAGCGACCAGGCTCTGCAGCGGCTTCATGATCTCGGGGCTCAGCGGCGGCGGCGGATAGCCTTTGCGATCCGAGGCTTTGTCCTGCACTTGGCCGTTATCGTCGATGGACCGCACCACGATGCGCTGATCCGCCACCACCCGGATGAGATCCTGCCGCACCTCCTCCGGGGAGTGGCCGGGCAGAATGCGGCAGTTCACCACCGCGGCCGCCCGCTGCGGCAACGCGTTGTTGGCGTGACCACCCTCCAGGCGGGTCGCCACACACGTCGTGTGCATGATGGAGTGATCGTTCGGATCCTTCGACAGGCGCGTAATGGCCGCGGGATCCGGAGTGGCGCGCAGAATCGCGCGCATGTCAGCCGCCCGCTGGCCGCCTTCGATCGTGGCCATCTGCTCGTAGTAACCGCGGGTGACGGTGTTGAGCTCGAAGGGAAATTCGTATTTCTCCAGCCGGCTCAATCCCGCGGCGAGCGCGTAGATGGCATTGTCCGGCACCGGCAACGAGCTGTGGCCTCCCGGATTGGTCGTCATCAGCTGATAGTCGCCGTAGACCTTCTCCGTGCCGTCGAGCTCATAGTACAGCGGCTTGCCGTGCTCACTGACGATCGAGGAGCCATCGTGATTGAGCACGAATTCGGCATCGATGAGCGCGCGTTGGTGTTGCAACAGCCAGTCGACGCCGTTCGAGCTGCCGCCCTCCTCGTCCGCGGTGAGCGCGAGGATAATGTCGCGGTTGGGACGGAATCCTTCCTTCTTCATGCGGATGAGCGAAGTCACCATGATGGCGTCGCCGTCCTTCATGTCCTGCGTGCCGCGGCCATAAAAATAGCCGTCTTTTTCGACGAACTTGAAGGGATCGGTAGTCCAGTCGTCGCGCCGGGCCTCCACCACGTCGAGGTGCCCGATCAACAGGACCGGCTTATGCTGTCCCGTACCACGCAGTCTCACCACCAGATTTTTCTTGCGGGCATTGGGCCCGAGAATGGCGATATCGCTATCCGCGAAACCGGCGGCCCGCAACCGCTTTGCCATGGCCTCCGCGGCCGTCGTCACGTTACCGACGGAGTCGGTGGTGTTGATCTCGATGAGGTCCTGGAAAATCGAGCGCGACAGCGCGTTGGGTGACTCTCCGCTCGCCTGAGCATGGGCGACACTGGCACACAACAACGCTGCCGACACGAATCCTAACGAACGTTGATCCATTTGTTTTTGACCCCCGGTGGCTCGACCCCCTTCGGGCCGGCTTCCGGGAGGCTACACAAGGGTCGCTGCCGGCTGCAAGGCGGCGCAGCAGCGGTGGGCGGCTGCGGATAGTAGAACCCGATCGGAAACGAGCCCTGACTGTAGCGTTCGAGAAGCTGAGCAAAGCGTAGCAATGTTGGAAATCGCATGGAGATTCTCCCGTCGCTGATTCGCGTGGGAGCACTCTGCGACTTGCGTGCGGGACGAACAAACACACCCTCTAAAGGGTGCTTTAGAAAAGCTTCACGCCGGGTGCGAGCCGGTCCGGCGGTGCGCCGGTAAGGGACTGGAAATTATAGGAAAGTGTGACGCCGGGCCGGCTTTGGACCGTGGCGATCGGATAATACGGACCGACATGGAAGGCGATGTGAAGTCCGTTGGGCCCAAGGGCCGCGCATGAGTGCTGCCAGGCTCGAAGAGACGGCAGCCTTCCCCTTCATTGAGGTTTCGGGGACCCCGCGCAATGTCGGCCTACAGTATGGCCGCAAGGCGGCCGGGCGCATTCACCGCAGCATTGACATCTATCGGCGCACCTTCGCCGAGAAGGGTGTCGACTGGACACTCGCTCGAGCGACGGCCGCACGCTTCGCGGTGCGCATCGAGCAGACCTATCCCCGTATCGCCGAGGAGATGCGCGCCCTCGCCGAGGGTGCCGAAGTCCCCTTTGAAGACATTGTCGCCATCAATGCCCGCACCGAGCTCCTGCACGGAAGCTTCGGAAAAGCGCGCGAGAGCATTGACGACGTTGATGGATGCACCGGCGCGGTCGCGTTGCCCCCCACGACCCGTGAAGGCCACCTGATCCACGCGCAGAACTGGGACTGGCGTGACGAGTGTGCCGAATCTTCAATCGTGGTGAAGATCGTCCCCGACGTCGGCCCGAGCATGCTGGTGTTCGCGGAAGCCGGTGTGATGGCCTCTGTCGGGCTCAACAATTCAGGCATCGCGATTACCACCAACCATCTCGAGTGTGAGCAGGACGGGAAACGCGAAGGCTTGCCCAATCCTCTCGTGCGTCGTCACGTGTTGGCGCAATGCTCGCTCGGGTCCGCCATCGAAGTCGTGCTCAAAGCGGAGCGCGGCTTCTCCAGCAACTTTCTCATCTCACACCGGGAAGGCGAAGCGATCGATCTCGAGACGACCCCGGACCAGGTGTTCTGGCAGACACCCGAGGACGATCTCCTCGTACACGCGAACCACTTCATATCGCCACCGGCGCGTGTAGCAGTCCGCGACCTCGGCCTTCTCACGAGCGCGGACTCCCTTTATCGCGACAGCCGCGTCCGCCGCTACCTCCTCAGAGATCGCGGCCGAGTCACGCTGTCGACGATTCAGGCCGCCTTCCAGGATCGCTTCGGCGCTCCGCGTGGCGTATGCCGCGCCCCCATCCCCGGCAAAACGTCCTCGACAGTGGCTACGATCATCATGGACACGACCTCACAGATCATGTGGGTCGCGCCACGTCCTTACGGCCCGCACAAGTTCACAGAGTATCGGCTTCCGTAGGCACCCGCCGGCCTGTACGCTGCGGCAAACGCCGCCTAAGCCGTGCTGATGCATCCATCGACTTACTATCACGCTACTGCGACTGAGCCATTTCCGCGCGCGCCACAATTGACGGAGCGGATCACGGCCGACGTCTGTGTGGTCGGCGGCGGCTATACGGGACTCTCAGCGGCACTCCATCTTGCACGCCGCGGTGCTTCGGTAGTGCTTCTTGAAGAATCTCGTATCGGGGACGGTGCGTCCGGTCGCAATGGCGGACAGGTTCACAACGGTTTCCGGCACGAGCCCCCCTGGTTTGAATCCAGGCTCGGTGCGGACTTCGCGCGGCAGATCTGGTCGCTCGGCATCGAGGCACGTGAGCACCTCGACTGGCTGATCCGCACCTATAACATCGATGCACAGTACCTCCCGGGGCTTCTGCACCTGTGCCATAAGCGAAGTTACGTCGAGGAAACGCGCGCCCACGTGGACGACATCATGAGCCGTTATCCCGATTCGGGGCTGCGGTTCGTCGACCAGGACGAAGCTCGCAGTCTCGTCAACAGCGATGGCTACTATGGCGGCTACCTGGACAGCCAATCGGGCCACCTGCATGCGCTCAACCTGGCGTTGGGGATCGCTCGCGCCGCCGGGCAACACGGTGCGCGACTTTATGAGCAGAGTGCAGTGAAGCACATTGCGCGCGCCTCAGCGCCGCTCTCAGGTTGGGAAGTTGAGACCGCCACGGGCTCGGTCAGAGCGGCGAACGTGATACTCGCCGGCAACGGCTACCTGCGCAACCTGCAGCCGGTTGTCGAAGCCCGTGTCATGCCAATCAACAATTTCGTGGTAGCCACGGAACCGCTGGGGAGAGCGGCCGCGGAGCAGTTGATCCGCGGCCGGCTGGCCATATCCGACACCCGCTTCGTCGTGTACTACTTCCGCATCACCCCCGACGATCGCCTCTTGTTCGGTGGCGGCGAAACGTACTCCTACCAATACCCGAAAGACATCGCAGGCATGGTTCGCGGGCACCTGTTGCGTGTTTTCCCGCAACTCAACAACACACGAATCGAGTATGCATGGGGTGGAACGCTCGCCGTCACGACTTCCCGCCTGCCATTCGTGCGCGAGATCGAGCCCGGCCTTTTCAACGCCAGCGGTTTCTCCGGCCAGGGAATAGTCGTTGCACCCTTTGCGGGTAAGGCCCTGGCGGATGCCATCGGCGGCGACCGCCGCGCGTTCAACCTTCTCGAGCAATTTCCAGTACGGCGCTTTCCGGGTGGACGCTATCTGCGCTGGCCGGTCCTGGTCGCCGCGATGTCCTGGTTTGCTTTGCGCGACCACCTCTGAGACCCGCTGACTCGCCGCCCGCCGCAGTGTGAAAGCGTTTGCGATACTCGCTCGGCGCGACCTTGAACTGCCGTAGAAAGCAGCGGCGTAGCAGCTCGGCGCTGGAAAACCCACAGCGGTTCGCGATCTGATCCACGCTGTCGTCCGTCGAGGCCAACAGCGTGCGGGCGGCTTCCACCCGCACCTGCTCCACGTAACGAGCCGGAGTGTTGCCGAGCTCCTGGGAAAATACGCGTGCGAAGTTCCGAGCGCTCATCGCGACGCGTGCCGCGAGTGTCTCCACACTGAGATCCTTCGCCAGATTCTCGGCGATCCACGCTTGTAACGCCTGGAGGCTCTTGCGCTCGGCTGCCTGCGCCGCCATCGCGACACTGAATTGCGCCTGGCTTCCCGGCCGTCGCAGGAAAACAACCATGTAGCGCGCAACATCGAGCGCCAGCGCGCTTCCGTAGTCCTCCTCGATGAGCGCCAGTGCGAGATCCATGCCCGCGGAGATCCCGGCGGAGGTGTAGACGCTGCCATCCTTCACAAAGATGGGATTCGGGTCCCACGACACTCCGGGGTGCTGGCGCGCGAAACTCTCTACAAACTTCCAGTGTGTCGTGGCGCGTTTGCCTGCCAACACACCCGCATCCGCGAGCAGATACGCGCCCGTGCAGATCGAGCAGATCCGGCGTGCCTGTTTCGACATCTTGCGCAACCAGGCCAACAGCGCGGGATCGCGGGGCCCGCGGGTACCCGCGCCACCCGCAATGAGCAGCGTGTCGATCTTCCCTCGCAGCTCCGAGTAGTGTTTGTGCGCGAGGATCTTGACGCCGCTGTTGGTCGTCAGCGCCAGGTCGGCGGAATTCGTAACCAACTCGCTCTCGTAGCCGCGCCGGCCGGAGGACTCCTGCACCATCCTGCTGGCGATCCCGAATGCCTCCAGCGGGCCGATGACGTCCACCCCCGAGGCCGGAGGCACAGACAGCATGACAATCTTTTTCATGCCGCCAGCCTACCCTGTCTGGCGGGAATCGTGGGGTACTTGTCATTCAGGCCAAGCTCCACCGCCGCTACAATCATCCGAATGAAGAAGCCGCACTACGCCTGGATCGTCCTGGCCATCACCTTTGTGGTCCTGCTGATCTCCGCCGCTACCCGGGCGACCCCGGGTGTGCTGATGGTGCCTCTCGAGCAGGAATTCGGCTGGTCCCGCGCGACCATCTCCATCGCGATTTCCATCAACCTGCTGCTCTATGGGCTCACTGGGCCGTTCGCCGCCGGGCTGGTGAACCGTTACGGCCCGCGGCGCGTCATGGCCGTAGCCGCCTTCCTGATGGGTCTGGGCACGCTAGCCACGATCACCATGAAGCACCCCTGGCAGCTCATTGCGCTCTGGGGGGTTGTCGTCGGCACGGGCACGGGAATCATTGCGATCGTGCTCGGCGCCACGGTCGTGCAGCGGTGGTTCTACCTCCACCGTGGGCTGGCGCTGGGGCTTCTGACAGCCAGCTCGGCAACCGGTCAGCTCGTCTTTCTGCCGGTGCTGGCGCAGCTCGTCGTCAGCTCCGGGTGGCGCTGGGCGGTGATTGTCGTTGCTGGCGTGGCGTTGCTCATCGCACCGATTACCTTCCTCGTCATGCGGGACCGGCCGCAGGACAAGGGGCTCACACCGCTCGGGCTCCCCGACACTGAGACGATACCGGCCCCGGCGACTGGCAATCCCTTCGTGGCGGCGGTTGGGGCGTTACGCATGGCGAGCCGCAGCCGGGAGTTCTGGATCCTCGCCGGCAGCTTCTTCATCTGCGGAGCGAGCACCAACGGCCTCATCGGCACCCACCTCATTCCCGCCTGCATGGATCACGGCATTCCCGAAGTGCAGGCGGCCGGTCTGCTGGCGATGATGGGCATCTTCGATCTGATCGGCACGACCGGCTCGGGCTGGCTCTCGGACCGCTACGACAGCCGCATCTTGCTGATGACATATTACGGCCTGCGGGGTCTGGCCCTGCTCTACCTCCCCTTTGGGTTCGTCTCTGAGAATCACGGACTGTCCCTCTTTGCCGTGTTCTACGGCCTCGACTGGATTGCCACCGTGCCGCCGACGGTCGCCCTGACGCGGCAGGCCTTCGGGGCCGAAAAGGCGGGCCTGGTCTTCGGGTGGATCATGGCGGCGCACCAGGTCGGCGCGGCCATGGCGGCCTCATTTGCCGGCTTTATTCGCACCAATGAGGGCAACTACGATCATGCCTTCATTTTCGCGGGTTTTCTCTGCATGATCTCCGCAATAGGCGTCCTTTTCGCCGGAAAACGGCCGACTGCGCCTGCCTTGAGTCCTCAGCCCGGTTAACCGAGCCCCGCCTGCAACGTTTTATGGGGTAAGGGACGGGTATAATCCGTACCGGGAGCAGCGCCTTAGCCTGGAACAGGCGGGGCGTTCGCGCATTGACCCAACAGCGAGTCAAGTCGCTGAAGCTGGAGGAATTTAACTTGAAACGTAACAAGTCCGCGCCGCGTCCGGCGCATGCCCCGTTTAAGCGTACTCTGACCCTCGCATTGCTGGGTCCCCTTGCGATGGTTTCACTGGCCCAGGCGGCCGTTATCGACATCGAAGTTGCCCCACCCGCCCCGCGCGTCGTCGTTGCCCCGGCCCCGCGCCACGGATACATCTGGGCCCCTGGTTACTGGGCCTATCGCGGCCACCATCACGTCTGGGTCAATGGGCGCTACATCAGAGAGCGTCCCGGCCAGCGTTGGGTCGAGGACCGCTGGGTTCCGCACGAGGGCCGCTACCGGTACGAGCCGGGCCACTGGGAACGTTAAGTTAAGTTAGCGACTGACGATTGAGACGCCGTCCTCGAGAGGGGACGGCGTTTTTCATTGGGCCGGTCAGTGGATCAGGCGCGAGCACAGGTCCAGCAGCCCGCTCGGCATCACTCCCAGGATGAACACCGCAGCCGCGTTGACGGCGAGCACGAAGCGAACGCCGGTCGAGCGCACGACCTCCGGCGCATCACCGGTGGGCTGATCGAAATACATGAACCAGATGACGCGGAGGTAGTAGAACGCGCCCACTGCCGACATCGCCGCGGCAACGACCACCAGCCAGAAGTGCTGCGTCTCCCAGAGCGCCTGGAAAATGCGCAGCTTCGCCCAGAAACCCAGGAACGGCGGTACGCCTGCCGTGGAGAACATCAGCATCATCATCGCGAAGGCCAACAGCGGGTCGCGTTTGTAGAGACCCTTGAAGTCATCAAGCTTGTCCGCCTCGTAGCCCGTGCGGCTCAAGAGAAGAATGACACCGAAGGAGCCGAGAACTCCGAGCACATAGATGAGCGTGTAGAACAAGGCGGCGGTGTAGCCGCTCGGTGTGGCCGCTACGAACCCGAGGAGGATGTACCCGACATTCGAGATCGCCGAGTAAGCCAGCAGTCGCTTGATGTTCGTCTGTACGAGAGCGACGGTGTTACCTAGGATGAGACTGAGAATCGCGAGCACGCTCAGCATCTGCGACCACTCGGCCGAGACGCCCCCGAGCCCGTGCGCCAGTAGCCGCAGGGCCAGCGCGAAGTAAGCAATCTTTGGCGCCGTGCTGATGAAGAGGGTCACGCTCGTGGGCGAGCCCTGGTACACATCGGGGAGCCACATGTGGAACGGCACCGCGCCGAGCTTGAAGGCCACGGCGACGACGATGAACACGAGTCCGAGAATCACGCCGAGGTTCGAAGGCGAATGCACCTTCACGGCGATCTGCTCGAGATCCAAAGTCCCGGTGAGGCCGTAGATCAGCGACATGCCATATAACAGCGCACCGGAAGCGATGGCGCCGAGGACGAAGTACTTGATCGCCGACTCGGCCGCGATGCCGGAATCGCGGTCGAAGGCCACCATCGCGTAAACCGACAGAGCGAGCAGCTCGACGCCGATGTAAACCGTCAGCAGGCTGTTCGCAGAGACGAGTACGAAGATGCCCAGCAACGCGGTCAGCGTGAGGACGTAATACTCACCGTGCATGATCTTTCGATTCTCGAGATAGGCGCGCGAGTAGAGCAGTACCACCGCGACGACCACGAAGCCGACGAGCTTCAACACATAACCCAGCTCATCGGCGACATACATGCCGTCGAAGAGAACCGCGTGATGTGTGACGTGTCCGTAAGCGACGGTCAACGCGGCGCCCAGGGCTAGCGCCACCAACGTCACGGTAGAAGTCAGGCCGTGGCGCTTCTCTCCCGCGAAGACATCCACCAGCAGCACGACGCAGATCGCCGCGACGAGATAGATCTCCGCGATGGCGGGCTGAACGCTGGACCAGGTCATGATCGTATCGGTCATGGGCATTAGCGTCTCAGAGCGGAATCTTGCTGGCGATCGCTTGATCGACCAGGTGGTGAATTGTCGGCTGCATGATCTTCAACAGCGGCGCCGGCCAGATGCCGACCAGCAGGACGGCAATCGCCAGCGTGGCCAGGATGAGGAACTCGCGACCGTTGAGGTCCTGCAGGGCCGCCACGCGATCGTTGCCGACAGGCCCATAGATCACTCGTTTGACGAGCCACAACGAGTAGACGGCGCTCAACACCAGCGTCGTGGCTGCGAGCAACGAATACCAGAAGCTCGCCTTGAAGGCGGAAATGATCACGAGATACTCACCGACGAAACCTGACGTGCCGGGCAACCCGGTATTGGCGAGTGCGAACAGCACCATGAATGCCGCGAAAATCGGCATGGTGTTGATCACACCGCCGTAGTCCGCGATCTGCCGCGTATGCATGCGGTCATATAACACACCCACACACAGGAACAGCGCGCCGGAGACGAGGCCGTGCGACACCATCTGCACCATGGCGCCATCGAGGCCCATACCGGCACCCTGCACGCTACCGGTGGCCCTGACTATGTCGTACACGAGGAAAGACCCGAGCGTCACGAAGCCCATGTGCGTAATGGATGAATAAGCAATGAGCTTCTTCATATCCTGCTGCACGATCGCCACAAAGCCGATGTAGACCACCGCGATGAGCGACAGCGAAATGAGCAGCATGTCGAGCTCGCGGCTCGCGTCCGGCGCGATCGGCAGGCTGAAGCGCAGGAAGCCGTAGCCACCCATTTTCAACATGATGGCCGCCAGGATGACCGAGCCGCCCGTCGGCGCCTCCACGTGGGCATCTGGCAACCACGTGTGCACGGGCCACATTGGAACCTTTACCGCGAAGGCCGCCAGGAAGGCAACGAAGATCCAACGCTGCTCCACCAGGGTGAGCGGCAGCCGCTGGAAGCTGGCGATCGCATAGTCGCCCGCCTTCACGTACATGTAGATGAGCGCCGCCAGCATGAAGACGGAGCCGAGGAAGGTGTACAGAAAGAACTTCAGGGTCGCGTAGACGCGGCGCGGGCCGCCCCAGATACCGATGATGAGAAACATCGGGATCAGCATCGCTTCCCAGAAGAAGTAGAACAGCAGCGCGTCGGTGGCCGAGAACACCCCGATCATCAGACCTTCCATGATGAGGAAGGCGGCGAAGTACTGCGCGGCGCGCACTTCAATGACGCTCCAGCCGGCGATCACCACGAAGATTGTGATGAACGCGGTGAGCACCACGAGCGGCAGCGAGATGCCATCCATCCCGAGCGCGTAGTTCGCGTGGAAGCGCGGAATCCACGGCACGCTCTCGGCGAACTGGAAGTTGGCCGTGCCGGTATCGAAATTCGCGATGAGCGGCAGCGACAGAATCAACGTCAGGATCGTCGCAGCGAGCGCGATCCAGCGCCCTGCGACGATGTTGCGCTCGCCGAGTAGCAATACCAGCACACCCGCACCGATGGGCAGCCAGATCAGAACCGACAAAAGAGAGTTCATTGTTATGACCGCCGCAGGCTACGCATGCTCGAGGTACCAACCCAGCAGGACTGCCAGGCCGATCACCATCCAGAACGCGTACGAATAAAGATAGCCGTTCTGCACGCGCCGGATAACGCTGCCGAACCACCTGACCGTGTGCGCCGAGCCGTTGACCAACCCTCCGTCGATCAGCACTTCGTCGCCTCCCTTCCACAGACCATAACCGATCCACCGCGCGAGCCGTGCGACGACCACCTGGTTGAACCAGTCAAAGTAGTACTTCTCGATGAAGAGCGTTCGCAGCCAGCTAAAGTTGCGCGCGGCGGTATTGGCCCACGAGGGCTTCTTCAGGAAGAACAGCCAGGCAAAGAAGACGCCCGCCGCGGCTAACCAGAACGGCGGCGAGACAAAGCCATGCAGAGCGAAGGCCACCGGGCCGTGAAACTCGCGGCCGACCTCGCCCACCACATTGTTCTGCTCGAGCACCTGGATCGCATCGCCGAAGTAGTTGCCGAAGAGCACCGACGACACCGTGACAAACCCGATCAACACCGACGGGATGGCCAGTGCGATCAAGGGAATCGTGACTACAGCCGGGCTCTCGTGCGGGTCGCCGCCATGCGCGACGTGTCCATGATCGTGCTCGTCCGCATGCTCCCCATGCTTATGCCGAAACCGCTCCGGCCCATGGAACGTCATGAAGATCATTCTGAACGTATAGAGCGCCGTAACGAACACGCCACCCAACACGCACCAATACGCGTACGTCGCGCCCCACCGATGCGACTCACCCACCGCCTCGATGATCGCGTCCTTCGAATAGAACCCCGCGAAGAACGGCGTCCCGATGAGCGCCAGCGCGCCGATCCAGCTCGTAATCGCCGTGATGGGCATGTACTTCGCCAAGCCGCCCATCTTCCGCATGTCCTGCTCGTGGTGCATGGCGATGATCACGGAGCCGGCGGCAAGGAACAGCAGCGCCTTGAAGAACGCGTGCGTCATGAGGTGGAAGATCGCCCCGCTGTAAGCCGACACGCCCAGCGCCACAGTCATGTACCCGAGCTGCGAAAGAGTCGAGTACGCGACGACCCGCTTGATGTCGTTGTTCACGACCCCGAGCAGTCCCATGAAGAACGCCGTCGTCGCCCCGATGACGAGCACGAACGACAACGCGGTCTCCGAATGCTCAAACAGCGGCGACATGCGCGCCACCATGAAAATACCCGCGGTGACCATCGTCGCCGCGTGGATGAGCGCCGAGATCGGGGTTGGGCCTTCCATCGAATCCGGTAACCAGACGTGCAGCGGAACCTGCGCGGACTTAGCCATGGCACCAATGAAGAGGCAGATGCAGATCAGCGTCAGCGCTGCCACGCCAGAGTGAGAAGTCAGCGGCAGTATCGCCTGTGCCATCTTGGGGGCCGCCGCGAAAGCGTCGGTGTAACTCATCGAGTTCGTGTAATAGGCGATGCCGGCTATGCCGAGAATGAACCCGAAATCACCGATGCGATTGACGACAAACGCCTTGAGGCCCGCGAAAATCGCGGTGGGCCGCGTATACCAGAACCCGATCAGCAGGTAGGACACAACGCCCACCCCTTCCCAGCCGAAGAACAACTGCATGAAGTTGTTCGCCATCACGAGCATGAGCATCGAGAAGGTGAACAGCGAGATGTAGGCAAAGAAGCGCTGGTAGCCCGGATCATCGGCCATGTAGCCGATTGTGTAGATGTGCACGCACAACGACACGAACGTCACCACCACCATCATGAGCGCCGTGAGGCGGTCGATGAGGAAGCCCACGTCCATGTGCATGCCGTCGCTGATGAGCCAGGTGTAGACGGGTGCGTTGTAGGTAGGCACACCGTCCCAGTAGATCTGCTTCAGCACATAGATCGAGAGAGCACAGGAGATCGCCACACCGGCGATCGTCACCGTGTGCGAGCCGACACGCCCGATGACACGGCCGAACACGCCCGCCAGGACGGCGGCGATCAGCGGCACTATTGGAATGAGGAGCAGCAGGGTCGGATTCATAGTTTCAGCTCAGCCCCGCAACGTATTCAGGTCTTCGACGTTGATGCTGCGCCGCTCGCGGAATAGCACCACGAGGATCGCCAGTCCGATGGCCGACTCCGCGGCGGCCACGGTGAGCACGAAGAACACGAACACCTGCCCGTGGATGTCGCCCAGGTAACGCGAGAAGGCGATGAAATTGAAGTTCGCGGCGAGCAGTAGCAGCTCAATGCACATCAGCAGCAGGATGACGTTCTTACGGTTCAGGAAAATGCCCGCCACCGAGAGCGAGAACAGGATTCCGGACAGCGTCAGCAACTGGCCGAGCGTAATCATGAGCGCTTCTCCGCATCCATTTTCACGATACGGATACGGTCGGAAGCCCGTACCGCAACCTGCTTCGAGATGTCCTGCACCTTGTGCCCGGGACGCTTGCGCATGGTCAGGGCAATGGCGGCCACGATCGCAACCAGCAGCAGGACGGCCGCGAGCTCGAACGGATAGACATACTTCGTATAGAGGACCTGGCCCAGCTCGAGCGTGTTGCTGTAGTCGGCCGCCGTGTCTGTCGGGCCCTTCGTGACGTCCATCCCTAAGCCGCCGCGCGCCCAGATCACACCCACGATCTCGAAAATAACCGCCAGCGCGGTGAGCCACCCCAGCCAGGCGAACCGGGTGAAGCCATGTCGGAGCTCATCGAGGTTGATATCGAGCATCATCACGACGAACAGGAACAACACCATCACCGCGCCCACGTAGACGAGCACGAGCACGATCGCGAGGAACTCCGCTTCGATGAGGAGCCAGATCGCCGCCGAAGTGACGAAACACAGCACCAGCGACAACGCGGAATACACCGGGTTGCGCGCTACGATTACACCCAGCGCCGCGGCGACCAGGATGGTCCCGAAGATGTAAAACAGAATCTCAACTAGCACCAGTATCCCCTTCGCGCTGGCTTGTTCTTACCGGTATGGCGCGTCGGCGGCTTTGTCGGCCGCGATCATTGCTTCGTAACGCTCGCCCACCGCGAGCAGCTTGTCCTTGCTCATGATGTTCTCGCCCCGATGCTCCATGTGGTACTCGTGGATGCGGGTGAGAACGATCGCATCCACCGGGCAGGCTTCCTCACAGAAACCGCAGTAGATGCACTTGAACAAGTCGATGTCGTAACGCGTCGTCCGGCGCGTGCCATCCGGCGCCACGTCGGAATCGATCGTGATGCACACGGCCGGGCACACCGCCTCGCAAAGCTTGCAGGCGATGCAACGCTCTTCCCCATTCGCATAGCGGCGCTGCGCGTGCAATCCACGGAAGCGCGGCGACTGCGGGGTCTTCTCTTCGGGATAGTTGAGCGTGTACTTTCGCGTAAAAAAGGTACGGGCCGTAACGGTCATGCCTTTCAGCAGCTCGGGAAGCAGGAATGTCTTGAACGGATTGATAGCCATTACCTTGCCTCTTCAGTGCGCCCAGGGGCCGATCTTGAATGCGGACATCACCATCTCGACGGCGATCCACACGAGCGTCACCGGAATGAGGGCCTTCCAACCGAGACGCATGATCTGGTCATAGCGGTAGCGCGGAAACGTAGCCCGGAACCACAGGAACAGGAACAGGAAGGCGCTGATCTTGATGCCCAGCCACAGGAAGCTCGGCGCGCCCAGGAAAGTAGCGCCGATGAGCGGATATCCCTGGAACGGCGACAGCCAGCCGCCAAAGAAAAACACCGCGGTCAACGCCGAGATGAGAATCATGTTGGCGTATTCGGCGAGGAAGAACAGCGCGAACGCCATCCCGGAATACTCGACGTGGAAGCCCGCGACGATCTCCGACTCGCCTTCCGCGACGTCGAACGGCGCACGGTTCGTCTCCGCCACACCGGAAATGAAGTACACGACGAACAGCGGGAACAACCAAAACCAGTTCCACGCGCCGATACCGCCTACCTGCGTATCGATGATGGTGCCGAGGTTCATGCTACGCGTCGCCATGAGAACGCCCACGAGCGCAAAGCCCATCGCGATCTCATAAGCGACCATCTGCGCGGCAGAGCGCATGGCACCGAGGAAGGCGTATTTCGAGTTCGTCGCCCAGCCGGCGATGATGACACCGTAGACGCCCATCGAGCTGAGCGACAGGAGGTACAACAGTCCGGCGTTGGCCTTCGAGACCACGACCTCCGGCGATAACGGAATCACCGCCCAGGCCGCGAAGGCCGGGATCAAGGTGATCATCGGCGCGAGATGGAACAGGAACTTGTTCGCCTTGGCCGGAATAATGACTTCTTTCAACAGCAGCTTGAACACATCCGCGAACGGCTGCGCCAGGCCCGGGAAGAGCCCGAAGAAGGCCACACGATTCGGTCCGCGGCGCAACTGCATCCAGCCGATGACCTTGCGCTCGATGAGCGTGAGGAACGCCACCGAGAGAATCAGCACCACCGTGATCACGAGAGTCCAGACGGTGGACCGGCCGTAATCAGGCAGCGAGTACCATAGGTCTGAAAGAGTTTGAAACACTCGATCTCGTCCTTCTCGTCAGTACGTTGCCGCGGGCGTACGGCCTTCGCGGGTCTTCTGCAGTGAGGGCGCGCGGCGGACCAGCGCGTCGATCTGGTACATCGGCAGGTCGAGCACTGCGCCGTGCCCTGCGGCGCCAGTCGCCGTCCCGGAGCCTGTGCCCGCATCACCGTTCGCACCGCGCGCGACCTGGTGACTGCCCTTGTAAGGCGCCGCCGCCACAGGGATATCCGCTGTCGGCGAAACGGCACTGCCGCTCACGGACGCGGACGCTCCACAAGCCTTGCGCAGCTCGTCACGCACACCCTCGGAAGACTGGTATTCGAAGCCGGTGAGATTCAACAGGTTGCCCAGCACCCGCAACACCTTCCAACCAGGCCGCGACTCGCCGACCGGCAGCGCGGCACCGGCTTGGCTTTGCCACAGCCCTTCCATGTTGACATACGTTCCGGAAGTCTCCGCGAACGTGCCGATGGGCAGAATGATGTGCGCCACTTTGCGCAACGAGTCATTGACGAAGGGAGTCAGCGCCACGACAAACTCGGCTTTCGATAGAACACGGGCGCTTTCCGGGTCCAGCGTGTCAGCCGAGGGCTCAACGCCACCAACCAACATGTAGGCTTTCAACGGCTGCTGCAGCATTTCCGCAGCGCCCAGGCCCGGCTTCTGTGCCGGCTTGCCACCCGCCTCCCGATGCGGAACCGCGCCGGCGAGATAGGCGCCCGCCGCATTCCCACCCTCAGCGAGAACACCGAACGAAGCGCCGGTGACTTCCGCCAGCGCGGCAGCCAACGCACGCAAATCCGCGAACGACGGATGACGAATGGCCAGCGCGCCGAGCCATATGGCCCGCTGCTCGCCCGAAGCCAACGCAGCCGCTACGGCGCGATGGGAATCGTCGATCTGCGACTCGCGCACGAACGGCGCCACGTGCGCCGGCACAGCCTTACCGGCGGCCTCCGCAGCAACCGCTACGATGGCGGCAAGATCCGCAACCTGCTTGGACGGCGTCGACACGAGGTACGACGCAATGGGGAACTTATAGTCGAAGCGTGCCGGATTCAGCATCGCGACCTTCATTCCCTTCCGTGCGGCCTTACGGACGCGATGGGCAAGAACGGGGACTTCACGACGCAGATGGGAGCCGATAATCAACAGTGAGCTCAGCGTGTCGATCGACGCGATGCTCATCCCGAGATTCGGGAATACCGGGTCGGCGGCCTGATCGCGCAGATCGCGCTGACGCAGGCGATGGTCGATGTTGCTCGAGCCCAGGCCTCGCGCAATGCGACCGGCGAGATATAACTCTTCAAGAGTGCTGGAAGCGCTCGCGAGCACACCAAGTCCGGCGGCACGCGACTGCAGCCCTTCGGCCGCCTTGCCGAGCGCAGTCTCCCAATCCGTCTCGACCCACTCCTCGCCCTTGCGGATCATGGGACGCTGGACGCGATCGTGGCTGTAAACGCCTTCATAGCTGAAGCGGTCGCGATCGGCGATCCAGATCTCGTTGATCGCCTCGTTCTCACGCGGCACAACGCGCATCAACTTCCCACGCAACACGTGGCCGAAGACGTTCGTCCCGACGCCGTCATGCGGAGAAACCAACGGATGCGAAATCATTTCCCAGGCGCGCGCAGTGAAGCGATACGGCTTCGACACGAGAGCACCGACCGGGCAAAGGTCGATTACGTTGCCCGACATCTCGTGGTGCACCGTGGTCTCGATGTAGCTGCGCACCTTCATGTTCTCGCCGCGGCCGATCATGCCGAGTTCCTGGACTCCGGCGATCTCTTCCGTGAAACGGATGCAGCGAGTGCATTGAATGCAGCGGGTCATGTCGGTCGCGATGAGGGGCCCGAGATTCTCGTCAGGCACCACGCGCTTGCGCTCTTGGAAACGCGACACATCGCGCCCGAAGCCCATCGCGAGATCCTGCAACTCGCACTCGCCGCCCTGATCGCAGATCGGGCAATCGAGCGGGTGATTGATGAGCAGGAATTCCATCACGGCGCGCTGCGCCCCGATGGCGCGCGGCGACTTCGTGAAGATCTTCATGCCCTCGGCGACCGGCGTCGCGCAGGCGGGCAGCGGCTTCGGCGCCTTCTCCACATCGACCAGGCACATGCGGCAATTGGCCGCAACCGACAGCTTTTCGTGGTAACAGAAGCGCGGCACGTAGGCACCGCTGCGGTCGGTCGCACGGATGATCATCTCACCCTTGTGCGCCTTGACCGCTACTCCATCGACCTCGATGTTGACGAATTCGTCCGTCATGCCGCCTTCGCTCCCAACTGGTCGGTCACGATACTGCGGCCGCCGTGATCGATCATGTATTCGAACTCATGTCTGTAGTGCTTCAGGAAGCTCTGCACCGGCCACGCGGCAGCATCGCCCAACGCACAGATCGTGTGGCCCTCGATGCGGTTCGCAACATCGAGCAGCAACCCGAGCTCATCCCGACGCGCTTCGCCTGCCAACATGCGCCTCAACAGCCGAGTCATCCAACCCGTGCCCTCGCGGCAGGGAGTGCACTGCCCGCAGGACTCCGACATATAGAAGCGTGAGATGCGCTCGAGCACCTTCACCATGCAGGTCGTCTCGTCCATTACGATGATTGCAGCGGAACCGATGGACGAGCCGGCTGCTTTCAGCGAGTCGTAATCCATGTTGAGCTTCATCATGACATCGCCGGGCACCACGGGCACCGACGAGCCACCGGGGATCACGGCCTTGATCTTGCGGCCGCCTTTCATCCCGCCCGCATACGCGAGCAACTCTTTGAACGGGACGCCCATGGGCAGCTCGAAGTTGCCGCCCTTCTCGACGTGCCCGGAAATCGAGAAGATCACCGTACCGCCGGAGTTCGCCGGTCCGAGCGAGGCGAACCAGGCCGGACCCTTGCGCAGGATCGTGGGCACCGACGCGAAGCTCTGGGTGTTGTTGATCGTGGTTGGCGCGCCATAGAGGCCGAAGTTCGCCGGAAATGGCGGCTTGAAGCGCGGCTTACCGGGCTTCCCCTCCAGCGAGTCGAGCATCGCCGTCTCTTCGCCGCAGATGTAGGCACCCGCGCCGTGGAACGTGTGGATGTCGAAATCGACTCCGCTGCCGAGAATGTTCTTGCCGAGCAGGCCGGCCGCGTAAGCCTCCTCGAGTGCCGCCTCGAAACGCGGTATGGGCTCGCCGAGAAACTCGCCGCGCATATAGTTGTACGCCACCGTCGAGTTGGTAGCGTAGGCGCCGATCGCCAGTCCCTCGATCAGCGCATGCGGGTTGTAGCGCAGAATGTCGCGATCGTGGCAGGTTCCAGGCTCGCTCTCGTCCGAGTTGCACACGAGGTACTTCTGGATCGGCGAGTTGCGCGGCATGAAGCTCCACTTCGTGCCGGTGGGAAACGCCGCGCCACCGCGACCGCGCAACCCCGAGGCCTTCACCGCGTCGATGATCGACTCGCGGGTCGGTTTCTCGCGCAGGTACTTTTCCCAGATATCGTAACCGCCGATCTTGCGGTAGGTCTCCAGGGTCCAGGGCTTGTCGAGTTTCATCGACTCGAACAACACCAGGTTCAACTTGTCGTCGTACTCGCCCATGGTTATTTCAAGTCGTCCAGAATCTTGTCGAGCTTCTCGGGCGTCAGCCATTCGTGGAACACGTGATCCACCATGGCCATCGGCGCGCCGGTGCAAGCGGCCAGGCACTCCTCTTCCCGCTTGAGGAAGATGCGGCCATCCGGTGTGCTCTCGTTTAGCTTGATCCCGAGCTTCTTCTCGGCATGCGCAACCAACTCCTCACCCCCGTTCAACATGCACGAGACGTTCGTGCAGATGCTGACGTGATGGCGGCCGCACGGATGCGTCTCGAACATCGAGTAGAACGAGGCGACTTCATACACCTGGATCGGCGGCAGCGTCAGGTACTCCGCGACCGCATCCATCAGGTCGGCGGTCAGGTAGCCGTTGTTCTGATGTTGTGTAGCGCGCAGCGCGGCGATGCAGGCGGAGCGTTGCTTCCCCGGAGGAAACTTCGCCACCCAATGGTCGATTTCCTGGCGGGTATGCTCGGACAGCAGCTTCAGCTTGCTGTTCTCGGTGCCGACCTTCGCGTCGGCTGATGAGTGTGTTTCTGTGCTCAACGGTCGATTTCCCCGAACACGATATCCTGCGTACCGATCACCGCGACGACGTCCGCCAACATATGGCCCGTGCTCATTTCCTCGAGCGCGGCCAGATGCGGGAACCCGGGAGCGCGGCACTTCAGACGGTAAGGCTTGTTGGCGCCGTCCGAGATGAGATAGATGCCGAACTCGCCCTTAGGGGCCTCGACGGCGGCGTACGTCTCGCCCTCGGGCACTTCGTAGCCCTCGGTGAAGAACTTGAAGTGGTGGATGAGGGATTCCATGTCTTCCTTCATCTGCTCGCGGCTCGGCGGCCGGACCTTGCGGTCGTCGATCATCACCGGGCCTGGGTTCTTCGCGAGCCACTCAACACACTGTTGGATGATGCGGTTCGATTGGCGCATCTCCTCGACCCGTACCAGGTAACGGTCGTAGCAGTCCCCATTGAGGCCGACCGGGATGTCGAAATCCATCCGCTCGTAGACCTCGTACGGCTGCTTCTTGCGCAAGTCCCATTCGATTCCAGAGCCGCGCAGCATGGGCCCCGAGAAACCGAGCTGCATCGCGCGCTCCGGTGTCACGACACCGATGTTGACCGTACGTTGCTTCCAGATCCTGTTGTCCGTCAGCAGCGTCTCGTAATCGTCGATCGCCGCCGGAAAACGGTCGGTGAAGGCCTTGATAAAATCCAGCATCGTGCCCGAGCGGGCCTCGTTGAGCCGCTCGACGTCCTTCTGCGAGCGCCACTTCGACACCTGGTATTTCGGCATGGTGTGGGGCAGATCACGATAGACTCCACCCGGCCGGTAGTACGTCGCATGCATGCGCGTACCGGACACCGCCTCGTATAAATCCATCAACTCCTCGCGCTCCTTGAAGGCGAGGAGGAAGACCGTCATCGCGCCGATATCGAGACCGTGCGCTCCGAGCCACATGAGGTGGTTCAGGACGCGCGTGACCTCATCGAACATCACCCGGATGTACTGCGCGCGCTCGGGCGGCTTGATACCGAGGAGTTGCTCGATCGCGAGCACGTACGCGTGCTCGTTACACATCATCGAGACGTAGTCGAGACGATCCATGTAACCGATCGACTGGTTGAATGGCTTCGACTCGGCCAGCTTCTCGGTGCCGCGGTGGAGCAGACCGATATGCGGGTCCGCCTTCTGGATGACCTCGCCGTCCATCTCGAGCACGAGCCGCAAGACGCCGTGGGCCGCAGGATGCTGCGGGCCAAAGTTCATGGTGTAGTTACGGATCTCCGCAAGACCCGGGTTGTCTGAGTTGGTAGCCATCAGCGCGGTAACTGCTCTTCGTGGAGGGCGGGGTCGTAGCGGTGATCGTGACGGATCACCTTCGGCACGAGCACTCGCGGCACGATGCTGACGGGCTGGTAGACGACGCGCTTCTTCTCGGTGTCGTACTTCACTTCCACGTTGCCGCTGAGCGGGAAGTCCTTACGGAACGGATGTCCGATGAAGCCGTAGTCCGTCAGGATGCGCCGCAGGTCTGGGTGACCGCGGAAGAGGATCCCGAACAGGTCGAAGGCTTCGCGCTCGAACCAGTTCGCGCTCGCCCACACGTCCACGACGGAGTCGACCACCGGCTCCTGCGTATCCGGACACTTCACACGCAGCCGCAGGCGCTGGTTGTTGGCGAGCGACAGCAGGTTATAGGTGACACCGAAACGGCCGGCCATGTTGGGATCCGGCGTGTCGTTGCGCGCGACCCGGCCGCGGCTGAAGCCGGAGCGGGTGGCACTCTGGGTCTGCCATTCGTCGCGGCCGTAGTGCAGGTAATCGACACCCGCCACGTCCATGAGCATTTCGAACTTCAACTCCGGCGCATCCCGCAGGGTGCGGCAGACGGTGATGAGGTTCGCGGCGTCGACTTCGTAAGCCACCTCGTCGCAGGCCGAGGGCGCGCAGGGCACGCGACGAACGCTGTCTTTGAGCTGGCCCTCGACTTTGAGCGCCAGGGCGTCTACACGCTCTTTGAAGGTCACGGGTCTACCTCGCAATCGTGCTGGTGCGCTCGATCTTTCTCTGCAGCTGAATGATGCCGTAGACGAGAGCTTCGGCCGTCGGCGGACAGCCAGGGACATAGACGTCGACGGGCACGATGCGATCGCATCCGCGCACCACCGCATAGGAGTAGTGGTAGTAGCCGCCGCCGTTCGCGCACGAGCCCATCGAGATCACCCAGCGCGGCTCGGCCATCTGGTCGTAGACCTTCCGCAGCGCCGGGGCCATTTTGTTCACGAGGGTGCCAGCGACGATCATGACATCCGACTGCCGTGGGCTCGGACGAAACACGACACCGAATCGATCGAGGTCATAGCGTGCCGCGCCGGCGTGCATCATCTCTACCGCACAACACGCCAAGCCGAACGTCATTGGCCAGAGGGAGCCGGTACGCGCCCAGTTCATCAGCCCGTCGATCTGGGTCGTGACGAAGCCGCGTTGCGCGAACGTCTCAGCGGCGTCCAAAGCCGACGTGCTTTCAGCCGCCTTGGTCGGCGCGACTCCGCGCTCTTCTAATCCCACTCGAGAGCTCCTTTCTTCCACTCGTAGATAAAGCCCACGACGAGGATGCCGAGGAAAATGGCCATCGACCCGAGACCGAACAGGCCCAGCTTGCCGAGCGCCACGGCCCACGGAAACAAGAAGGCAATCTCGAGGTCGAACACAATGAAGAGGATGGCGACGAGGTAGTAACGCACGTCGAATTTCATGCGGCTGTCTTCGAAGGCTTCGAAGCCGCACTCATAAGGCGACAGTTTCGCCGGATCGTTCTTGCTCTTCACCGAGAGACGACCCAGCCCGCTGCCCAACACCAGCAACAGCACGGCGAGACCCGTGGCGATCACGAGAAAAATCAGAATCGGCAGGTAGTTCGACAACATCGGTAGCGTTCCGCCCCTGACAGCACGCAAGTATCGCACGCAAGCAAAAGGGACAGATCGATTTCACGACCTGCCCCCTTCATTCATGCTGCGTATTGTAGCAGCGCACGCATACTATTTGGTGCCGACGGCGAGATTCGAACTCGCACACCTTACGGCGCTAGCCCCTCAAGCTAGTGTGTCTACCAATTCCACCACGTCGGCAACAGTCAAAAAAAGTCTTAATCTTCTCGACGCCGCTCGCTACTTCGGCGCGGCGCCGTTCTGCGGCGGTGTGCCCGTCGCCGGCTGCGCCGGTGCGGAAGCCGGCGCTGACGCAGGCGCCGCAGCGGGAGCAGGCGCCGTCGGTGCCGGCGGCGGCGCTGATGCAGTTGCATCGGTGCCAGCACCAGCAGGCGTTGATGTCGGAGCCGTCTCGCCGGCAGCCGGCGCATCAGGCGCAGGTATCGTCTGCGTTACGCCCGGCTTCGTTGCATTCGCCTTGCCGGCCTTCTCACCGATCGTGTCGAGAATCGTCTTCGGCGGTGCCGCGACAGCACGCGTGCCCACGTAGGTGAGCAGGAGGCTGTTGATCATGAAGATCGCGGCAAAAATCGCCGTGGCACGCGAGAGCGCTGTGCTGGCACCGCGCGCCCCGAAAACCGTGCCCGAAGCGCCCGCGCCAAAACCCGCTCCCGCCTCAGCACCCTTGCCGCGCTGAAGAAGAACGAGTCCGATGATCGCGAACGACGCGAACACCTGAACAATGGTCAATATCACACGCAACATAAAAGAGATCCGCTAAACCCCGTCAAGCTGCCGACAGGATTGCTAGAAATTCATCCGCCTTGAGTGAGGCGCCACCGATAAGGCCGCCATCGACATCGGGCATCCCAAACAGCTCGGCCGCATTGCCGGCCTTCACACTACCGCCATACAGGATCCGGGTGCCGGCCGCGATTCTAGCATCCCGGCTCGCAATCCGGGCACGGATGAACGCGTGCACGTCCTGCGCCTGCTGTGGGGACGCAGTGCGCCCGGTCCCGATGGCCCAGACCGGCTCGTACGCCACCACACCCTGTCCCAATGCTTCAGGACCGCAAAGCTCGAGCACCACGTCGAGCTGCCGACCGACCACCTCTTCGGTGCGACTCGCCTCACGATCCGACAACCGCTCGCCCACACACAGCACCGGTATCAGCGCTTTCGCATGGGCCGCCGCGAACTTCCGGGCCACGAGCTGATCGCTCTCGCGATAAATCAGCCGGCGCTCCGAGTGTCCGACGAGCACATACTTACAACCGACATCCTTCAGCATCCCCGCCGACACTTCGCCCGTGAACGCCCCGTGGGCATCCGCGCAGGTGTCCTGCGCTCCGAGCGCAATCGGCGAGTCCCGCAACATCCGCCCTACTTCCTGCAGGTACACGAATGGCGGACACACCACGCAATCGGCTCCGGCATTAGCCGGATATCCGCCGAGGATGTCCTCGATGAGTCGCGCGTTCTCGCCACGCGACCCGTGCATTTTCCAGTTTCCCGCGACTATCGGACGGCGCATAGACCGACCTCTTCATGGGCTCCGGGCAACTGGCCCGGCTCAAGGGCGCGCGATGATAACGATGCGCCAACGCGGGTGCAATGAGCTAATTGCCCGACACTGGCGCCTGGCCTCACCCCGCGGCCGCGGCCTTCACGACCTCGGCAAGCTCGGTCGCGGCCGAGCGGGTCGTTTCCTCGTTCCGGCCCTCGACCATCACCCGTATCACGGGCTCAGTGCCGGAGGCCCGCAATACCACCCGCCCGTCCCCACCCATCCGTTTCTCGATGCCCCGGACCGCGTCCTGTACGGCCGGCACGCTCGAGGGGTCGAACCGTTTCGCGACCTTCACGTTGAGGAGAACTTGAGGGAACTTCAACATTCCCGAGGCGAGCTCGGCGAGCGACAACCCCGTCTTTTTCATGACGGCGAGCACCTGCAGGGCGCTGACGAGTCCGTCACCGGTCGTCGTCTTGTCGAGACAGAGAATGTGCCCCGACGTCTCACCGCCGAGAATGCCGCCGGTATCGCGGAGCATCCCCAGAACATAACGGTCACCCACAGCCGCCCGCTGAAACTCGATCTTGCTTTCACGGAGCGCGACCTCGAGACCGAGGTTGCTCATCACCGTGCCGACCACGGGTCCGCGCAAGGTGCCCGCTTGTTTGTGAGCGCGCGCGATGATGTACAGGAGTTGATCGCCGTCGACGAGCCGACCGAGATGGTCGACCATCACTAGACGATCGCCGTCTCCGTCCAGGGCCAGTCCGACGTTGGCGCGGACACCGGGAACGGTGAGCTGCAGCAGGTCGGGTGCCGTCGAGCCGCAGCCGTCATTGATGTTGCGGCCGTTCGGCGAACAACCGATCGGTACGATCTCGGCGCCCAGATCGGCGAGCACGCGCGGGGCCACCTTGTAGGCCGCGCCGTTAGCGCAATCGACGACGATTTTCAGGCCGGTGAGATCCGTGCCCGGAGGAATCGTGGAGGCGCAGAATTCCTGGTAGTGGGTGCGGGACCTGTCGACGCGGGTCGCGCGACCCAGACTCCGCGAAGTTCGCGTCACCGGCGGCAGCGCGAGCTCCTGCTCGATACGTTCCTCGAGCTCGTCGGACAGCTTCGCGCCGGTGGCGTCGAAGAATTTGATGCCGTTGTCGTCGTAGGGGTTATGCGAGGCGCTGATGACGACGCCGAAATCGCACTCGAACCGGCGGGTCATGTAGGCAATGCCGGGGGTAGGTAGCGGGCCGATGAGCATCGCGTTGACGCCGGCGGCCACGAAGCCTGCCTCGAGGGCCGATTCGAACATGTAACCTGACACCCGCGTGTCCTTCCCGATCAGGACAGTGCCGCCCTCGGGAGTCAGCACGCGCGCGACGGCGCTAGCTAGGTTCAGTGCGAAGTCGACCGTCATGGGCAGCTCGCCCACGCGGCCTCGGACGCCATCAGTGCCAAAATACTTACGACCCATTCAAACTCCCTACGAGGACGCTCGCCTAGCGCGGCGCGCCTGGATAAACAGCGGCAACCATCTTCAACGCGTCCACCGTCGCCGCGACGTCGTGCGCTCTGACAATCCGCGCCCCGTTTATTGAGGCGATAACGGCTAAAGCTACGCTCCCGTGAACGCGCTCCCCGGCGCTACGGCCGGTGAGTGTGCCCACCATCGACTTGCGTGACAAACCCACCAACAACGGCCATTCGCCCTGGAGGTCGCGAAGCCGCCTGAGCAGCTCGAGATTGTGCTCCAGGTTCTTGCCGAACCCGAAGCCGGGATCGACCACGATACGGTCGGACGACACCCCCGCGGCGCGGCATCTTTGCACGCGCTCATCGAGGAATGCCTTGACCTCTTTCACGACATCAACATAACTAGGCGCCCGCTGCATGGTGCGGGGATCGCCCTGCATGTGCATCACACAGATGGCGCTACCGCTCGCTGCGGCGGCCTCGAGCGCTCCGGGCTCCGTCAGCGCCCGCACGTCGTTGATGAGTCCGGCCCCGGCAGCGGCGGCCTCCCGAATGACCTCGGGCTTGCTGGTGTCGACTGAGATGACGGCCTCGGTCGCCTGGCGCAACCGCTCCACGACGGGCAAAACACGTCGCAACTCCTCATCGACCGAAACCGGAGCCGCTCCCGGACGGGTCGACTCGCCGCCGATATCAATGATGGCCGCCCCCTCCTCCACCAGCCGCAGGCCGTGCGCGACCGCAGCCTCGACGGGCAGGAAGCGACCGCCGTCGGAGAAAGAGTCGGGGGTGACATTGACCACGCCCATGACAATGGGACGCGAAAGATCGAGCGTTTTGTCGCCGCAGCGCAGTGTGGGGGGCATGGGGACGCTCTAAAACAAAAGGCGCAGACCCCGGGTCTGCGCCTTAGTCCGTGCGGCCTAGAGCCGCCTCAGCTCTTCACGCGATCAGTGTTGCCCTGCGGGCGAGCCGATCGGTCCACCGGTCGCGGGGCCTTCCGCGGGCGACTTCGGCGGCTTGTTAGACATCGTGTCATCCCAGCCCGCCGGCGGCTTGGGCGGCTTGCCCGCCATGATGTCTCGCAGCATCTCTTCGTCGATGGTCTCGTATTTCACGAGCGCCTCGGACATGAGGTGCAGCTTATCGAGCGAGCTGGTCAGAATCTGCCGCGCGCGCTCGTAGTTGCTCTCGATGACCCGGCGGACTTCCTCGTCAATGGCGTGTGCGGTGACGTCCGAGACCTGCTTGTGCTGCGTCACGCTACGGCCCAGGAATACCTCACCGGAGTCCTCGGAGTACGTGAGCGGCCCGAGCTTGTCGGACAGACCCCACTTCGTAACCATGTTCCGCGCGAGATCCGTCGCTCGCTCGATGTCATTCGAAGCACCCGTCGTCACCGACTCGGGCCCGAAAATCAGCTCTTCCGCAATACGTCCGCCAAACAGCGTCGCGATCGCGCTCTCGAGGCGGCGCTTCGAGTAGCTATAGCGATCCTGCTCCGGCAGGAACTGCGTGACGCCCAGGGCGCGGCCGCGCGGGATGATCGTCACCTTGTAGACCGGGTCATGCTCGGGGACGGTCATGCCTACGATGGCGTGGCCGGCCTCGTGATAAGCGGTCATCTTCTTCTCGGACTCGCTCATCACCATCGAGCGCCGCTCGGCGCCCATCATGATCTTGTCTTTCGCGCGCTCGAACTCGTCCATGCCGACCATGCGCTTGTTGGCACGGGCGGCGAACAGAGCAGCCTCATTCACCAGGTTCGCCAGGTCCGCACCCGAGAACCCCGGCGTGCCGCGGGCGATATAGCCGGGCTTCACGTCGTCATTCAGGGGAACGCGCCGCATATGGACTCGCAGAATCTGCTCGCGGCCGCGCACATCGGGCAACGGCACCACGACCTGGCGGTCGAAGCGGCCCGGGCGCAGCAGCGCCGGATCGAGCACGTCCGGGCGGTTCGTGGCGGCGATGACAATGATGCCCTCGTTACCTTCGAAGCCGTCCATCTCAACCAGCAACTGGTTCAGGGTCTGCTCACGCTCATCGTGACCGCCGCCCAGCCCGGCGCCGCGATGGCGGCCGACGGCGTCGATTTCATCGATGAAGATGATGCAGGGTGCGTGCTTCTTCGCCTGCTCGAACATATCGCGCACGCGGGAAGCGCCGACACCGACGAACATTTCAACGAAGTCGGAGCCCGAAATCGTGAAGAAAGGCACCTTCGCCTCACCCGCGATAGCGCGCGCGAGCAGCGTCTTACCCGTGCCGGGCGAGCCGACCATGAGGACGCCCTTGGGAATCTTGCCCCCGAGCTTCTGGAACTTGCCCGGGTCCTTGAGGAAGTCAACGATCTCCGAGACCTCCTGCTTAGCCTCGTCGACCCCGGCGACATCCGCGAACGTCACGTTCACCTGGTCCTCGCCCAGCAGCCGTGCCCGGCTCTTACCGAAGGACATGGCCCCCCGGCCGCCGGAGGCACCCTGCATCTGCCGCAGCATGTAGACGAATACCAGGATCAGTAGCAGCGCGGGCGCCAGCTGCAGCAGAAGCTGCGCCAGGAAATTCGGCTGTTTCGGCGGACGGCCCTCAATGGCCACGTTCGCCTTCTCCAGGGTCCCGATCAGGGCCGTGTAATCCGTCTCCGGATTAAAGGTCTTGAACTGGGTTTTATCCTTGCGGGAGCCGTAAATCTGCTCTCCCTGCAACACCACGGAATCCACCCGGTTCGCCTTGACGTCGTCAAGGAAGGTGGAATACCGAACCTCCTCCGGCTGACCTACGGTCGGCATGTAGCGGCTGAAGACCGCCAGCAGCACGAGCACGATGACCACCCAGAGTAAGATATTCTTTGTCAAATCGTTCAAAGCGTCAGACCTCTATAGAGGGACGGTATGGTGGATTGATCCAACCTACACCAGAAGAAAGTCCATAGCCAGCAAATACATCTCGCCACTTCGGGCACCTTAACGGGCCGCTCGAACCCCCGGAACTTGGTCCCCTTGGCAGACTTTGATCAGGGCGTGGCCACCGGCTTCAAGCCCTGCGAGGCCCTATTGAGGGCCCATTTACTGAGATAGACGGATTTCCTGTGGACATGGAGGTACGAACGTCGCTTTCCGAACGCCGCGGCAGCTGCTTTGTTCCTGCTTAGGCCCCGCAGAGCACCCGCGGCGCCCTATACAATCCCGACATGGACAAGAAAACCGCCAAACCACCCCGCGCCGCTGCCGCGGACGCCGCCCCGACTGCCGCTCCCGATCTCACGGAAAAGCAGCGCCGCTACCTGCGTGGACTCGCCCACCCGCTAAAGCCGGTAATCCTCCTCGGCAAAGAGGGCCTTACGGATTCCGTCGCGAAGGAGACCGCCCGCGCGCTTCACGACCACGAGCTCATCAAAGTGAAAGGGCTCGGGGGAGATCGCGATGCCCGCGACGCCGCGTTCACGGCGCTCGCAGAACGGACCGGAAGCGCACTTGTGCACCGCATCGGTAACGTCGGGGTTCTCTACCGCCCGCGCCCAGACCTGAAACGCATTCTCATCCCGGACTAGCGCCCGGGCGGCGCGCCGCGTGCCTGCGCGCCGAGGCGCACCCCATCACTCGTATTTAACGGCGACGATCTCGTACGACCTGATTCCGCCCGGCGCCGCGACGTCCACCACGTCGCCCTCGGACTTCCCGACCACGGCTCGGGCGATGGGCGAAGTGATCGAAACCCGGCCCGCCCGGATGTCGGCCTCATCCTCACCGACGACCTGGTAGGTGACGCGATGCGCGCCATCCTGCTCTTCGAGCTCGATCACGGCACCGAACACCACCTTGCCGGTGTTCGTGAGCTTCGACGTATCGATCACCTCGGCCGTCGAGAGCTTTGCCTCGATCTCGTTGATGCGGCCTTCGATGAAGCCTTGCTGCTCGCGGGCGGCGTGATACTCGGCGTTCTCGGACAGATCGCCATGCGCGCGGGCTTCGGCGATCGCCTTGATCACATTCGGCCGCGATTCAGTCTTGAGCTTCTTCAACTCGTTACGCAGCGCCTCAGCGCCACGCATGGTCATGGGAGTGCGTTTCATGCCCTCAGCGCCTCTTTATGCAGATCCTGCAGGCGGTTCACCTCAACCTCATCGAGATGATCCAACGCCTCGCAGGTGGCGAGCCCCGCCGCGAGAGTCGTGTAGTACGTCACCCGACGATACACAGCCTCACGGCGAATGGAATTCGATTCCCGGATGGCCTGCTTGCCTTCGGTCGTGTTCACGATCAGATCGATCTCGTCGTTCTTGATCATGTCCACGATGTGCGGCCGTCCCTCGCGAACTTTGTTAACTCGACGACAGACAACGCCCGCCTCAGTCAGCGTTCGTGCCGTCCCCTCCGTGGCGAGTACCTCGAAGCCTTTCTCGATGAGCCTGCGCGCAAGCACCACCGCCCCGGCCTTATCTCGGTCACGCACACTGATGAAGCATACGCCGTTGCGCGGCAGGGTCACGCCCGAAGCAGTCTGGGCCTTGGCATAAGCCTCACCGAAGGTTCGTCCCGTGCCCATCACTTCGCCCGTGGACTTCATCTCAGGACCCAGGATCGGATCGGCCTCGGGAAATTTATTGAACGGAAATACCGCCTCCTTCACCGAGTAGAACGCCGGCACACGCTCCGTCGTCGCGCCCAGCTCCTTCAACTTCCGTCCCGTCATCACACGGGCAGCGATCTTCGCGAGCGGCGCGCCAGTAGCCTTCGACACGAACGGCACCGTGCGTGAGGCACGCGGATTCACTTCGAGAACGTAGATGATCCCGTTCTGGATCGCGAACTGAATGTTCATCAGCCCGACGACATTCAGCGCCTTCGCCAGCTTACGGGTCTGCTCACGCAAATCATCCTGTACCTGTGCGGTCAGGCTGTTGGGAGGCAGCGAGCAGCCGGAATCGCCCGAATGAACGCCGGCCTGCTCGACATGCTCCATGATGCCGCCGATCAGAACATCCTCGCCGTCGCAAACGGCATCCACGTCCACCTCGATCGCAACATCGAGGAAGCGATCGAGCAACACCGGGCTGTCATTCGACACCTGCACGGCGTGAGTCATGTAGGTGCGCAGATCATCCTCGTTGAAAACGATCTCCATGGCCCGACCGCCGAGCACATAGGACGGACGCACGACCAGCGGGAAGCCAACTTCACGCGCCAGGACCACGGCCTGTTCCTCCGTACGCGCCGTCGCGTTCGCTGGCTGCTTCAGGTTCAACTTACGAACCAGTTCCTGAAAGCGCTCGCGGTCCTCGGCGACGTCGATGGAATCAGGCGACGTACCGATGATCGGCGCGCCCGCTTCCTCCAGCGCACGTGACAGTTTCAGTGGTGTCTGCCCACCGAATTGCACGATGACGCCTTCCGGCTTTTCCTTCGCGAGAATTTCCAACACATCCTCGAGCGTCAGCGGCTCGAAGTAGAGCCGGTCCGACGTGTCGTAATCCGTCGAGACCGTCTCCGGGTTGCAATTCACCATGATGGTCTCGAAACCATCTTCGCGCAGCTGCAGGGCGGCGTGCACACAGCAGTAATCGAACTCGATGCCCTGCCCGATACGGTTCGGGCCACCGCCCAGGATCATGATCTTGCGACGATTCGTCGGATTCGCCTCGCATTCCTCCTCGTAGGTGGAATACATGTAGGCGGTCGAAGTCGCGAATTCAGCCGCGCAGGTGTCGACGCGCTTGTATACGGGCACGATGCCGAGCTCGTGACGCTTGGAGCGAATCGCTCTCTCGGGCATGTCGACGAGCTTGCCGAGACGGCTGTCGGAGAAGCCCTTACGCTTCAGATGACGCAACCTGTCAGCGGTGAGCGCGGCGAACCCGTCAGAGGCGAGACGCGCCTCCTCCTTGAGGAGATCCTCCACCTGCGCCAGGAACCACGGATCGATGTGTGTCAGCTCGTGGATGCGGTCGAGTGTCCAGCCGGCACGGAACGCGTCCGCTACGTACAACAGACGGTCGGCGCCGGGCGCCTGCAACTCGTAGGTGAGCTTGTCGCGCGACTCATCTGTCAGCGGCAACGACAGGCGCGGCGTCAAGCCATCCAACCCCGTCTCCAACCCGCGCAACGCCTTCTGCAGAGACTCCTGGAAGGTACGGCCGATGGCCATCACCTCGCCCACGGACTTCATCTGCGTCGTGAGGCGATCGTTCGCAGCCGGGAATTTCTCGAAAGTAAATCGCGGGATCTTCGTCACCACGTAGTCGATCGACGGCTCGAACGAGGCGGGCGTCGTGCCGCCGGTGATGTCGTTCTTCAGCTCATCGAGCGTGTAGCCGACGGCGAGTTTCGCGGCGATCTTGGCGATCGGGAACCCGGTGGCCTTCGAGGCCAGCGCCGAAGAGCGCGACACGCGCGGATTCATCTCGATCACGAGCAGGCGGCCGTCGTCCGGGTTCACGGCGAACTGCACGTTGGAGCCGCCAGTCTCGACACCGATCTTGCGCAACACCGCGATGGAGGCATCGCGCATGCGCTGGTATTCCTTGTCGGTGAGCGTTAGAGCGGGCGCCACCGTGATGGAGTCCCCCGTGTGCACGCCCATTGGGTCGAAGTTCTCGATGGAGCAGACAATGATGCAATTGTCCTTGTGGTCGCGGACCACCTCCATCTCGAACTCTTTCCAACCGATGACCGACTCTTCGATCAACACCTCGCTGGTCGGCGACGCTTCGAGCCCGCGCGCCACGATCGCCTCGAGCTCTTCCCGGTTGTAAGCGATACCCCCGCCCGTGCCGCCCATCGTGAACGAGGGCCGGATGACCACGGGATAGCCGTTCTCCGCGGCGATCGCAATCGCCTCCTCGAGACTGCGCGCGATCTGGGATTTCGGACACTCCAGGCCGATCTCGCGCATCGCGTTGCGGAACAACTCGCGATCCTCGGCCATGTCGATGGCGGCTCGCGAGGCGGCGATGAGCTGCACGCCGTGTTTCTCGAGTACGCCTTCGCGTACCAGGTCGAGCGCGGTGTTGAGTGCCGTCTGGCCGCCCATGGTGGGCAGCAGGGCGTCGGGCTTCTCTTTCTCGATGATCCGCGCGACGGTCTTCCAGTTGATCGGCTCGATGTAGATGGCGTCCGCCATCTCCGGGTCGGTCATGATCGTGGCGGGATTGGAGTTCACCAGGATGACGCGGTAGCCCTCCTCGCGGAGCGCCTTGCACGCCTGTGCGCCGGAGTAATCGAACTCGCAGGCCTGCCCGATGATGATGGGGCCGGCGCCGATGATCAGGATGCTCTCGATGTCAGTTCGTTTGGGCATAGTCGCGATGCCCACTACTTGCGGGCGTTATCCTCTGCCAACTTCAGTTGCATCTGCAGACGACGCAGCATCAGGTGGTTGAATCGTTCAAACAGCGGTTTCAGATCGTGCGGACCGGGGCTCGCTTCCGGATGTCCCTGGAAGCCGAACGCGGGCCGATCCTTGAAGGCAAGCCCCTGCAGCGTGCCATCGAACAGTGAGCGGTGGGTGGCCTTTACGTTGTCAGGCAGCGTCGTCTCGTCGACCGCGAAACCGTGATTCTGACTCGTGATGAAAACCCGCCCGGAATCGAGATCCTGCACGGGGTGGTTCGCCCCATGGTGACCGGCCTTCATCTTGACGGTCTTCGCGCCACTGGCGAGACCGAGTATCTGGTGACCGAGGCAGATGCCGAATACGGGCAAAGGCACGGCCGGATCTGTATCGAGCAGTTCCTTCGTCGCGGTGATGGCGTAGTCGCACGGCTCCGGGTCCCCGGGGCCGTTTGAGAGAAACACGCCATCGGGCGCGAGCGCGAGGACTTCTTTGGCGGAAGTCTGTGCCGGGACCACGGTCACGCGGCAACCGAAGTCGGCCAGCAGGCGCAGGATGTTGCGTTTGATGCCGAAATCATAAGCGACCACATGGAGCCGCTGGTGCGAGCGGATTGGCAGACGGGAGGCATCGGGCCAGACCGTGCCCTCATTCCACTGGAAGCTACGCTTGGTGGTGACGACCTTCGCGAGGTCCATGCCCTTGAGGCCGGGGAACTTGCGCGCGAGTTTTACCGCCGCCGCCTGATCGACCGTCTTCTCGCCGGTCATGATGCAGCCGGCCTGCGCGCCCTTCTCCCGCAGAATCCGCGTGAGCTTGCGCGTGTCGATGTTGGCGATCGCGACGATCTTGCCTCGATCGAGAAAGTCGGTGAGCGATTCGTTGGTACGCCAATTGCTCGCGACGATCGGCAGATCGCGGATGATGAGACCGGCGGCGTAGATCTGCCCGGATTCGAGATCCTCGGGCGTGGCGCCGGTGTTACCGATGTGAGGACAGGTCAGCGTGACAATCTGACGGGCATAGGACGGGTCAGTGAGAATTTCCTGGTAGCCCGTCAATGCAGTATTGAAAACGACTTCGCCTGTGGTGTTGCCCTTCGCTCCAATTGACTGGCCGCGGAAGATCGTGCCATCCGCCAGCGCCAGTACCGCAGGTACGCCGCTCACTTAATAATATCCCCTTCCTAATTGTCGACCGGCTGAAAGACGCCCAGGGGCGCTTTCAGCAGGCGCGGCTTTATTTGTGGGCAGACGATGGGACGTCAAGCCCTACTTACCGCGCGCGCATATACAAAGCGGGAGGAGTTCTCTCGAACATCCTCCCGCCTTGCATGGACTAACCCGCACTCGGATGGACTAAACCCGTCGGATTACGGAGAAAGTTTACGGGCGTGCGCCTGACGTGTCCACGGAAAAATCCCAGGCCTGACACCGCCTAAATCCGCAGAGTATTTTCTAAGTGCTTGTTTTTAAACCAAGAAAATCGCTCATAATGTAACGTCCGGGGGGCTGAGCAGCCAGCCAGAGCGCGGCCTTGACCGCACCCCGGGCAAAGATGGCCCGGTCGGTGGCCCGGTGACCCAGGGTGATTTGCTCGCCCGTACCGGCGAACAGGACGGTGTGGTCGCCAACGATGTCGCCACCGCGGATGACCGCGTATCCGATGTCGCCACTGCGACGTTCGCCGGAACGGCTCGTAGAGATGGTCGCCGGACCTGCGGAAGCCATCGGGGCCGACGCTGTGTCCGTCGCAGACGCATGCATCGACGTAGCGCCGCCGGCCGATCCCGCGCGCCCTGCATCACCTCTCCCCTCCGCCGCCGCCTTCCCCAACGCCAGCGCAGTCCCCGACGGCGCATCCTTCTTCATCCGGTGATGCGCCTCGACAATCTCAACGTCGAAGTCAGCGGGCAATGCCTTCGCCGCCATCCGGGTGAGCTCGAGCAACAGGGTGACACCAATACTGGTGTTAGGAGCGACCAGGAGCGGGATCTCCTTCGCCGCCTCGTCGAACACCGATGTCAGCTCCGCCGGGTAGCCCGTCGTACCGATCAACAGAGGTTTACGGGCCGCGCGACAGACCATGACGTTCGAACGCGTCGTATGCGGCTGCGAGAAGTCGATAACGATCTCGGCCCGGGCCAGAGCGGCCGCCAAGTCGTCCGTCACGGGTACGTCGAGGCGTCCGATGCCCGCCAGTTCGCCGGCGTCCTTCCCCAACGAGGCGCTGGTAGTGGACGCAACCGCCCCGCAAACACGCAACTCACCAGGGATTTCAGTCGCCGCACGAATCAACGCGCGGCCCATGCGGCCCGCGGCGCCGATGATGACGGTATTCAGGGGGGTCGCCCCCATCAGGCCGCGCCACCCGAGAAAAACCGCTTCACGCCCTCGAAGAATCCCTTCTCTCGGGGCGCATGCCGACTCGTGTCGCCCTTGAGGGTCTCATCGAGCTTACGAATGAGCTCACGCTGCTCGGCGGACAGATTCACCGGCGTTTCAATCACGACCCGGCAGAACAAATCGCCGCGCGCGCCGCCGCGAACAGGCTTCACTCCCTTATCGCGCAACCGGAAGACCCGACCCGACTGTGTTTCAGTGGGGATCTTCAACGTCACTTCGCCGTCGAGAGTGGGGACGTCGACGGTGCCACCTAGAGCGGCGGTCGCGAAACTCACCGGAACCTCGCAGCTCAGGTGCTCGCCGTCACGCTCAAATATCGCGTGTTCCTTGACGCTGATTTCAACGTACAGGTCGCCCGGAGGACCTCCATTGCGGCCCGCTTCACCCTCAGCGCCGAGGCGGATGCGGTCACCGGTGTCGACGCCCGCCGGCACCTTCACCGAAAGCTTACGAGTACGTCGAACACGTCCCTGCCCAAGGCAGTTGTCGCACGGGTTCTTGACGATCGTGCCGCCACCGCGGCAACGCGGACAGGTCTGCTGTAGCTGGAAGAAACCTTGCGAAATACGAACCTGTCCGGAACCCCCGCAGGTATCGCAGGCCTGCGCAGTGCTGCCCTTCGCGGCGCCACTGCCATTGCAAATCTCGCACTCCGAGAGTTTGGGGACGTCGATTTCGACCGAGTAGCCGAAGACCGCCTGATCGAGCTCCAGCTCCAGTTCATAGCGAAGATCCGCGCCACGAAACACCTGCGAGCGGCCTCCGCCGCCTGCGCGACGCGCGGCCCCAAAGATGTCGCCAAACACGTCGCCGAAGATATCGCTGAATGCATCGCCGGCCGAACCGCCGCGTCCGCCGCCGCGCGAAGAGGCCTCGATGCCGGCATGACCGTGCTGGTCATAGATGGCGCGCTTCTGCGCATCGGTGAGGACTTCGCAGGCCTCCTTGGCCTCTTTGAACAGCTCCTCCGCATCCTTGTCGTTCGGATTGCGGTCCGGATGGTGCTTCATGGCGAGGCGGCGATACGCCTTCTTGATCTCCGCCTCGGTTGCCGTTCGGGGTACGTCTAGTACCTTGTAATAATCGCGCTTAGCCATGCGTTAAATCAGTCGCCCGAAAACACCCGGGACCGGCGCTAGCCCATTGGGGCGCGCCGGTCCGGGGTTATTACTTATCTACGGGGTCAAGAAAATCCTGACGCTTCCGCTCAGCTTACGAAGCTTTGCGGTCCTTGTCTTTCACTTCTTCGAACTCCGCATCGACCACATCTTCCCGGCCCGCCTGCGCGCCTGACGCACCTGCACCGGCTCCGCCGCCGGCCGCGCCACCGGGACCCGCAGCACCTTCGGGGCCGCCCGGATTCGCTGCATAGGCCTTCTGGGCGATGCTGGCCGAAGCCTGCGCGAGCGCCTCAGTCTTCTTCTCGATGACACCCTTGTCGTCGCCCTTGAGGGCCGTGCGCAGATCGGAGATCGCCGATTCCACCTTGGCACGCTCGCCTGCATCGACCTTGTCACCGAGATCCTTCACCGTCTTCTCAACGGTGTGAATCATGCCGTCCGCCTTGTTACGGGTGTCGACCAGTTCGCGGAAGCGCTTGTCATCCTCAGCGTGCGCCTCGGCGTCGCGCACCATCCGCTTGATTTCCTCTTCATTCAGGCCGCTCGAGGCCTTGATGATGATCTTCTGCTCTTTCCCGCTGGCCTTGTCCTTCGCCGACACGTTCAGAATACCGTTCGCGTCGATGTCGAAAGACACCTCGACCTGCGGCATTCCGCGCGGCTGCGGCGGGATGTCCGTGAGATCGAACTTGCCGAGCGACTTGTTATCAGCCGCACGATCACGCTCGCCCTGCAGGACGTGGATGGTCACCGCAGTCTGATTGTCGTCAGCCGTCGAGAATGTCTGCGCCGCCTTCGTCGGGATCGTGGTGTTCTTCTCGATGAGCTTCGTCGTGATGCCACCGAGCGTCTCGATACCGAGCGACAGCGGCGTTACGTCGAGGAGCAACACATCCTTCACTTCACCGGAGAGCACGCCACCCTGAATCGCGGCGCCTACGGCAACCGCCTCATCCGGGTTCACGTCCTTGCGGGGCTCCTTGCCAAACAAGTCCTTCACATACTTCTGCACGAGAGGCATGCGAGTCTGGCCACCGACGAGGATGACCTCGGCGATCTCGCTGGGCGAAACGCCCGCGTCCTTGAACGCGGTGCGGCACGGGGCGATGGTCTTCTGCACCAGGTCGTCCACCAGGGACTCGAGCTTCGCCCGGGTGAGTTTGATGTTGAGATGCTTCGGGCCCGAAGCGTCCGCCGTGATATACGGCAGATTGATGTCGGTCTGCTGAGTCGAAGATAACTCGATCTTCGCCTTCTCCGCGGCCTCTTTGAGGCGCTGCATGGCGAGCGGGTCCTTACGGACGTCAACGCCCGACTCTTTCAGGAACTCATCGCCCAGGAAGTTGATGATACGGAGGTCGAAATCCTCACCACCCAGGAAGGTGTCGCCGTTCGTCGAGAGCACTTCGAACTGCCGCTCGCCGTCTACTTCGGCGATCTCGATGATCGAGACGTCGAAGGTGCCACCACCCAGGTCGTACACCGCGATCTTGCGGTCGCCGCCCTGCTTGTCCTCACCATAGGCCAGTGCGGCCGCGGTGGGCTCATTGATGATGCGCTTCACTTCGAGGCCCGCGATGCGGCCGGCGTCCTTGGTCGCCTGGCGCTGGGAATCGTTGAAGTAGGCGGGGACAGTGATGACGGCCTCGGTGACGGTCTCACCCAGGTAGTCCTCGGCGGTCTTCTTCATCTTCATGAGGACGCGCGCGGAGATCTCCTGCGGGGCCATTTTCTTGCCCTGCACTTCGACCCAGGCATCGCCGTTGTCGGCCTTCGCGATCTTGTACGGGACCATCTTGGCGTCCCGCTGCACCACCTCGTCCTCGAACTTGCGTCCGATGAGGCGCTTGATGGCGAACAAGGTGTTCTGCGGATTCGTCACAGCCTGCCGCTTGGCGGGCTGGCCGACCAGCACCTCGTTATCCTTGGTGAACGCGACGATCGAGGGGGTCGTCCGATCGCCCTCACTGTTCTCGATCACACGGGGCTTACCGCCCTCCATGATGGCCACGCACGAATTCGTCGTGCCGAGGTCAATGCCGATTACCTTTGCCATAGGGGTGTCTCCGCCAACAATCTTTTCTATCTAAATGGGTACGCTCTGGCTGCTCTTTTTGGGGAGCCTGCTGAGCGGATTCAAGGCCGCAGTACCGCGGCCGTCTGTCAATCCTCAGCTTCAGGGCGCCTTGGCCACAATGACCCGGGCCGGCCGTAGCAGCCGCCCATTGATCTCATAGCCCGGCTGCACCACCTGCAGCACCGAGTTCGGCTCGGCCGTATTCGACGGCTGAGCCATCATCGCCTCGTGGCGCGCCGGATCGAAGGGCTCGCCTACCGGGTTGATGGTTACGATGCCGATCTTTTCCAGGGCCTTGGCGAGGAGCTGCAGCGTGGCGTCCTGGCCCTGCTTGAGGCTACGGACGTCGGCCTTCTCGGCGTTCTGCACGGCGAGCTCGAGGCTGTCCCTGACTGGCAGCAGCTCCGCGGCAAACTTCTCGAGGCCGTAGCGGTTGGCCGCTTCGATGTCCTTTTGCGCCCGCTTACGGACGTTATCGAGATCAGCAACCGCCCGCAGGTACTGCCCCCAGTGATTTTTCGCTCGCTCCTCGGCCTCGCCAAGAGCCAGCTGCAAACGCTCGAGCTCGACCAGCTGGGACGCCGTCTCGGGCAGCACCGCGGTCTGTTCGCCTGCAGATTGCCGGTCGCCCCCGGCCTCATCCGTATTCATTCAAAAATCTCCAATTGATGTAATTTTAGGCCTACGGCCACTTTCCTCGGGGTCGAAGCAACCCCGTACATCTAGCGGCGCTGCGCGCCGGGTGGAAAAGATCCCTAGTTTAGCTTCGTCGGTCGGTGGGGCTCAGCGGCGCGAATTCAAGGCGGCGCCGAGAAGTTTCGCCGTCATGTCGACGATGGGAATGACACGCTCGTAGGCCATACGCGTAGGTCCAATGACCCCCAGCACGCCCACGACCGAGTCCCCGGCCGCGTACGGCGCCGTCACTACACTGCAATCATCGAGAATCTGATAGCCGGATTCGTGCCCGATGAAGATCTGCACACCCTCGGCCTTGAGACTCTGGTCGAGCAGGTGCAAAAAATCACGCTTCTCGTTGAACGCCTCGAACAGGCGGCGCAGCTTCTCGACGTTCGTGAGCTCGGCCATCCCCATGAGATTGGTCTCGCCCTTGATCACATACTCGAGCCGGTCATCCTCCTCGCCGGACTCGAACACGTGTTGCGCCACTGAAATGGCATCCAGCATGACCTGGTTCAAGTGGGCCTGCGTCTCGCTCAGCTGCCGCAGAATCTCCTGCCGGGCCTGTGCCAGGCCGCGGCCGCGGAACTGGTCGTTGAGGAAGTTCGAGGCGCGCTTGAGCTCATCCGGGGAGAAATGGCGCTCGAGCTGGATGATGCGGTTCTGCACTTCGCGATCGTTGAATACGAGCACGACCAGCACACGGTTTTCGGCGAGTGTGACGAACTCGATCTGTGTGATCGAAGCCTGTTGGCTCCGGGGCAGTGTCACGACTCCGGCGAGCCGTGTGATGCTCGAGAGGAACTGTGAGGCGGTCGCGATGAGTTCTTTGGAGGAATTGTCGCGGTTGGTATCGAACTGGCGCCGCATCTCGGCGGTCGCGGCCTCATCGAGAGGCTGCACGTGCAGCAGTGTGTCGACAAAAAAGCGATAACCCTTGTCCGTAGGGATACGTCCCGCGGAGGTATGCGGGGACGATACGAAACCGAGCTCCTCGAGATCGGCCATCACGTTGCGGATGGTGGCGGAGCTCAGCTGCAGCCCCGACTCGCGCGACAGCGCACGGGAACCGACAGGCTGGCCGTCCCGGATGTAGGTTTCTATGAGGATCCGCAGAAGGTGTTGAGCTCGCTCGCTCAGCGCTTCTTCCCGACTTTCGTGCGCCATACTCACCATGCATACCACCCTGAGGTGCACAATGCACATAGCGGCGTAAAAAAGCCAGTGACGGCGGTTGGCGCCACCTGATGGCCCCAGTCACGGCCCACGTGCTAAAAAGGCGCCGCCTCGCAAGACCGTGAGGTTTTAATCGAGATTCCCGATGACCTTCCCCGTCCGTGCATGTGCATTGGTCGGCAGATTTGTGGATCCGCGGGTCGCGGAATCCGTGAACGCGCTGCTCGCCCATCTCAAAGAGCGCCAGATTCAGGTCCTGGTGAGCGAAGACGCTGTTTTCGCCACCGAAGTGAGCGGCGTGGTACGGGTGCCCGAGAGCGAGATCGGGAAGCGCATCGACCTGATAATCGCAATCGGGGGCGACGGCACGCTGCTCTACGCCGCAGGGCTCGTCGCCCGAGACAGGGTCCCTCTGCTTGGGATAAACCGTGGGCGCCTGGGGTTTCTGACCGACGTCCTCCCGCAGGACATGATCGGCTGCGTCGACGAAGCTATCGACGGGCGTCTGGAGGCCGACGAGCGGCCCCTCCTGGCCGCCTGCCTTTATAAGACAAACGGCACTACCGCTGAGGGCCTGGCCCTCAACGACGTCGTTATGCAAAAGCTGACCACCGGTCGAATGCTCGATTTTGAGACGCGGGTCAACGGGAGATATGTCAACACGCACGCCGGCGACGGTATTATTGTATCGACCGCAACCGGGTCGACCGCATACACGTTGTCCTGTGGCGGACCGATCATCGAGCCACAGCTCGATGTCATGGTGATGGCGCCGATCTGCCCTCACACACTGTCCGACCGCCCCATCGTGGTGTCGGGACGCTCGGTGGTCGAAGTGGAGCTGCTCGAATATCCGGAGACGCGCGCGGAACTCACGTGCGACGGCCGGGTGTTTGGCTGCATCGAGCAAGGCGATCGACTGCAGGTGAAGGCGGCCAATGAGCGCATCACGCTGCTGCACCCGCCCGGTCACGACTATTACAGGTTGTTGCGTTCGAAGCTTCATTGGGGACGCGGTAGCGTTGAGCGTTGACGGGAGCCGGTCTGAAGGGCTCCGGCAGCGCTCGGGCCGACCGTATCCTCAGGAGCGCTGAAGGAAGCCATGCTCACTCATCTGCAGATTCGCGACTTCGCCATCATCGATGCGATCGAGCTCGAGTTGCGCCCTGGTCTGACGGTGCTCACCGGTGAGACCGGCGCCGGCAAGTCCATTCTCGTGGACGCGCTACAACTTCTAGCGGGAGGCCGTGCGGGCGCCGAAGTGGTTCGCCACGGGTCGGAGCGCGCTGAGATTGCCGGGACGTTCGACCTCGCACAGGCGCCGCGCGAACTGAAGCAGTGGCTCGAAGAGCAGTCGCTCGGCGGTGGAGAGGACCTCGTCATCCGACGCGTCGTCTCCGCAGATGGACGTTCGCGCGCGTATCTCAACGGACAAACGGTGCCGGTGCAGTTGCTACGCGAGGCCGGCAACATCCTCATCGACATTCACGGGCAACACGAATTCCAATCGCTCATGCGCACCGCCGCGCAACGTGAGCTACTAGACGGTTACGGGAAGCACGACTCGATCGTCGCACAGGTGGGAATCGCTCACCGCGTCTGGCTCGAGATCCTCAACAGGACGCTGGATCTAGAGACCAAAGCGCGTGATCGCGACGCGAAACTCGAGTTGCTGCGATACCAGGCGCAGGAGCTCAGCGCCCTGCAGCTGAAGGAAGGCGAAGTAACGAGTCTCATGGAAGAGCGCGCGCGGCTGTCGAACCGTGGGCGCCTCGCGGAAGGCGCGCAGATCGCCCTCCTAACTCTTTTCGAGCGCGAAGACGGAAGCGCACATGCCGGCGTGAGTCGCGCGTTAGGGGTGCTACGAGGACTGGCGTCGGTAGATGCGAAGCTCGCTGCCATCGTGCCAACTCTCGAGGAAGCGTCGATTCAGATCATGGAGGCCTCACGCGCGTTGGAGCACTATCGCGAGACTCTCGATGTTGATTCCGCTCGACAGGACGAGGTTGAGAAACGGCTTTCGGCTATAGAGGAGCTCGCGCGGAAAAATCGCGTGACGCCGGACGGACTTGTGGAGCGCGCGGCGCAGCTCTCGAAGGAACTAGAGGCACTGGAACGTGCCGAGCTCGATCTGGCTGTGCTGCGAAAGGACCTCGCCGCAGCGCTCGAAAGCTATCGCGCGCAAGCGCAACAGCTCTCCGCACGACGCGTAACCTCGGGCCGCGCTCTGGCCAAGGACATTACCAACCGTATGCAAACGCTGGGGATGGCCGGCGGACGGTTTCAGGTCGACGTCACCCAGGACGGCAACGCCGATCCTGCGCAACACGGCATCGATCAGATCGACTTCAAAGTCACGGCCAACCCAGGGCAGCCGCTGCGCGCGCTGTCGAAGGTCGCTTCCGGCGGTGAGTTGTCACGCCTCTCTCTGGCCGTGCAGGTGTCGTGCGCGGCGCGCGAAACTCGCTGCATGGTGTTCGACGAGGTCGACTCCGGCATCGGCGGCGCCATCGCAGAAATCGTTGGAAAAGAGCTTCGAGCTCTCGGTGCTCGCGGACAGGTGTTGTGCGTGACGCACCTACCGCAGGTCGCCTCGCAGGGACATCACCACCTTCGGGTCGCAAAGCTGACGGACGGACGCACGACGCGGACCACCCTCACGGATCTGTCCGCTGGCGACCGCGTCGAAGAAATCGCACGCATGCTCGGCGGCATCGAGGTCACCGCGAAGGCCCGTGAGCACGCGAAAGAGATGCTCAAAGTCGCCTCAGACACCGCGACGGGGGAAACCCAAAAGCAGCCGAAGCCGGCGTTGGCGAAGCGGCGGTAGGGCCACACCGCCCCCTTGGACCCCTACGCGGGCCGCCCTAACTGTTCTTCTTCCCCCGGTGAGGGCAATCATTCCGCCGGCAGTGGCCGTACATAATCAGCGAGTGGTCGCGAATCTCGAACCCCAGCCGCTGGGCCACTGAATTCTGGCGATCTTCGATGCCGGAATCGACGAACTCTTCCACGCGGCCGCAATCCAAACACACGATGTGATCGTGATGGGTGCCCTGGTTTAGCTCGAAGACCGCCATGCCGTCCTCAAAATGATGGCGCGTGACCAAGCCCGCCGCCTCGAACTGCGTCAGAACGCGGTAAACGGTGGCGAGCCCGATGTCCTCGTTCGAGTCGAGGAGGCTGCGGTAGATGTCTTCGGCCGAAAGATGGCGTGCGGTGGTGCTGCTCTCGAGAATCTCGAGAATTTTCAGCCGTGGCAGCGTCACCTTCAGACCGGCTTTTCGAAGGTCCTTGCCTTCCACAGGAGTCTCCAGCGAGCAGTCACGCGGTGCGCGGCTGCGGCGTATCGCGATCAGGTATTATGTGCCGGATAGTATCTCCCATTAGACCCGCATGCGACCAGCGAGGCAGAGTCACTTGAATCGTTCGATTTCCCGCGGCATGGCCGTTGGCCTCCTCGCCGCCGGCACCCTCCTCTCAGGGTGCGTCTATCGCATGAACATTCAGCAGGGTAACTACCTGGAGGGTCGCACCGTCGACCAGCTCCAGGTCGGAATGACCCGCAGCCAGGTGCGCTTCCTCCTAGGAACACCGATGGTGCCCGACGCCTTCAATAAGGAGCGTTGGGACTACCTGTATTACTTCAAGAGAGGTCGCCTGAAGCGGCCCGAAGAGCGGCACGTGATCGTGTGGTTCAAGGAGGAAAAGGTGGACAAGTTCGAGAAGAACAACGTCCCCGCGTCGCCTCCGATGTCGCCGGACGACGGTGCGCCGATCGCGAAGTTCCCGAAGATTTAGCGGGGACCCTTACCCCCGCTTCGCCCGCCGGTCGCGTCGCACCTTCTCGCGGCGGCGCTGGCGGGGGTCGCTTCGGAGCGGTCTGTAGATCTCGATGCGGTCTCCATCGTCCGGCACGTCCTGCCGTTCTCGCGGCTCACCGAAGATTCCCACCGGCGCGACATTCCAGGGCACTTCTTGTAGATCCTGGCGCGTCGCAGCCGTCGTCAGGGTAGCCGCGGCCAAGCCTCGCGCGACTTCGAGCGCGTCCGCGATGGTCGCCCTCTCGGGCAGATCGACAGTCCAAAGGTACTGATGCTCGCGCGTGGCGTAAGCCACTACGCATCGCTTTGTACCTGTCTCCGACATCGCACTACCTACGGGCCTGCGTTGCCGGGGTGCGAACGTGCGCGGGCAACAAATGCGTCCACGAGCGACGCGGCTGTTTCCGCGAATTTCTGCTCGAAAAGTAGCGCCGACAACGAGTTCTTGAACGCGAAACGCATGCTCAGCTCGGCACGGCAGCCGTCAGTACCAATCGGAGTGAGCAGCCACTCGCCTTCGAGCATGCGGAACGGACCGCTGACCAGATGCATCAGAATGCGCCGATCGGGCTCGAGCTCGTTGCGCGTGGTGAACTCGCCCTGCAGCGGCCCACGCTTTACGCCGACGGTCGCGACGATCTCCCGCTCCGAGCGCGACTGCACCTTCGAGTGCGTGCACCAGGGCAGGAACTGTGGATAACTTTCGATATCGTTGATGAGCGTGAACAGCAGCGCCGGCGGCTTGCCGACCAGCGCCGAGTGCTTAACTTCTCGCATGGCGCAATTGTACCCTGCTCAGCGGACCTTTAAGAGTCGCGCAGCGCCACCATCTCGGCAAGGGTACACTCGCGCACCAAAACCGCTCACCAGAACATACGGACCGACGGCGGACCACGCCGCCTGCCCGCACTCCTAGCTCCATGGCCAAAGCTGCTAAAGAAACTCCCCGTGTCATTGCCGAGAACCGCAAGGCGCGCTTCGAATACTTCATCGAGGACCGCTACGAGGCCGGCCTCGTGTTGCAAGGCTGGGAGGTCAAATCGATGCGCGCCGGCCGCGCGCAGTTGAAGGAATCCTACGTCTACGTGAAAGGCGGCCAGGCGTTCCTGTTTGGCGCGCATCTCTCGCCACTCAACTCGGCTTCCTCACACGTCGTGGCCGACCCCATCCGCACGCGCAAGCTGCTGCTGAACGCGAAAGAGATCGAGAACCTCGCGATCTCCGCCGATCGCGAGGGTTACACCCTGGTGCCGCTGGAGCTGTATTGGAAGAACGGCCGCGCCAAATTGCAGATCGGCATCGCCAAGGGCAAGAAGCAGTACGACAAGCGCGCGGTGGAAAAAGAACGCGATTGGCAGCGCGACAAGCAGCGTTTATCGCGAATGCGCCGGTAACACGGATCGGCGAGCCTCTTCGGGGCGCGAATTCGCCGCCGGCCACGGCCCACTTGCCCACTGTGATACACTCCGCCTCGACCATTGGGGGCGACCGGATTCGACGTGGGTTTGCGAACCTTCAAGGGCGTACCGAGGTGTAGGGCCCTCGTTAATCACTCTGCAAATCATAGTTGCCAACGACGACAACTACGCCTTAGCCGCCTAATCTCGGCTGACCTCTGATACTGCTTGTGCCTATGCAACTGAATCAGGGGACGCGTTCATAGGATCGCTCTACGGTGTGCGACAGGCCGGAGAGTTAAGAGTTACTGTGGCTGGTGTCCTGTTTTCCCTGTCAGTCGGGTAGCGGGGCACGAGAAACAAAGACTGGATACGTACGTAGATCTTGATGTCTAGCGCTTGCGGACGGGGGTTCGATTCCCCCCGCCTCCACCATCTCAAATCTCCCGGTCGATTGACCGGGAGCGTCTGATTACCAACACCATCTCTGCAAGCGCAAGCTTCACCGCGCCGTTGAGCGACCCATCGCGCTGCGCGCAGCTCATACATTGCGGCGACATATGTAATGTTTATAGTGTCTCGTGACTCGCGCGGCGCATGTTGCGTGAGAAAATTTCACACATTTCTTCAGTCGCAATTTCCACACGCGCGGGAACTCCGAGGCGCGTTGCTCATTAGCCATTCACGATGAAGTCAGAAGATACCGAGCCGCACGGTCGGCGCACACGAACGACTGAGGAGGAGAACGCGAATGCGCTCACGGGGGCGCGCACGCTGAAATCGATCAGTGAGCTGCGTGATGCTGTAAATGAGTGCAAGCGATGCGGCCTGTGGAAGTCGGCGACGCAAGGCGTGCCTGGCGAGGGGCTCTCGCCATCGAAACTCATGCTGATTGGTGAGGCTCCCGGGGACCAAGAAGATCTCCAGGGCCATCCCTTCGTCGGCCCTGCGGGCACGGTGCTCGATCGCGCACTGCACGATGCCGGGCTGAGCCGGCAGACGGTCTACATCAGCAACGCAGTAAAGCATTTCAAATTCGAGCCGCGAGGCAAGCGTCGCCTGCACATCAAACCTGCCGCAAGCGAGATCGAAGCCTGTGGCTGGTGGTTGGCGGAAGAACTGCGGCTCGTCGCGCCCAAGCTCGTGATGGCGCTTGGTGGCACGTCCGCGCGCGCCGTGTTGGGTCACCCAGTTACCGTATCGCAGATGCGAGGCGCCCCAACTCGCCTGTCGCCAACAACTCATCTGTGGGTGACGATCCACCCCTCGTTCTTGTTGCGCATACCCGACGACGTCAAACGCCGCGAGGAGTACGCGCGTTTCGTGAAAGAGTTGAAAGAAGCGCAAGAGTGGATTGCGAAAAGCTGAGCCGGACCTCGCGCAGCGCCCCTCCCTACCTCTTCGTCACCCCATCCAACGAAACAATCGGCCCATACAATTCCGGCCGTCGATCCCGGAACACAAACCAGTTGTCCCGCAACTGCGCCACCTGGTCCAGGTCAAACGTCGCGGTCAACACCGCATCCCCCTGCTCTTCCGCCTCCGCGACCTTCGCTCCCGTGGCATCCGCGATGAACGAAGACCCATAGAACCGGATGTACAACCCCTCGGGGTCCTGCAGTGACCGCTCGAGCCCATACCGGTTCGACGCAACCAGCGGCATCAAATTCGCCGCGGCTTGCCCCTGTTGAGTGCGCTGCCAGTGGTCACGCGAGTTGATGGGCAGTGCCGGTGGCGGCTCGCTGCCGATCGCAGTGGGATAGAACAGAATCTCCGCACCCAGCAACGCCATCGCCCGCGAAGTCTCCGGGAACCATTGGTCCCAGCAGATTCCGACACCAATGCGCGCGAACCGCGTATTCCAGACTTTGAATCCCGTGTCGCCGGGGCTGAAGTACGTCTTCTCCTGGTACCCCGGCCCGTTGGGAATGTGCGACTTGCGATAGATACCGAGATTCGTCCCGTCCGCGTCAATGATCGCGATTGAGTTGAAGTACGCCTGCCCCGCGTGCTCGAAGAAGCTTATCGGTAGCACGACACCCAACTCGCGCGCGACCGCACTGAAGTGACGGACGGCACGATTCTCCGTGACGCTGCGCGCGAGCCGCAGATGTCGCACATCCTGCTCAATACAGAAATACGGCGCCTCGAACAACTCGGGCAACAGAATGATCTGCGCTCCACGCGAGGCAGCCTCCCGCACGAGCTGCTCGGCCCGGGCGATGTTGTCGTCGGCATTCCAGCCGCAACTCATCTGCAGGGCGGCGACATGAACCGGCCGCTGACTGCGTCGCAAGTGCTCAGGCTGATTGGACATCGAAAACCTTCCCCGGGTTGAGAATCCCGCGCGGGTCCAGCGCGGTTTTCAGCGCACGCATTGTCGCAATCTCCGCCGCCGAGCGCGAGATCTCCAAGTAAGCCTTACGCTCGAGCCCGATGCCGTGCTCAGCGGAGATCGAGCCCGAAATCGAGCGCAGGGGCTCGTAAACGCAACGCTCCACGACCTCGAAAGTCGCCTCGTGCGCCTCTCCCGCTGCCACGACGAGGTGCAGATTGCCATCGGCAACATGCCCAAACACGATGAGCCGGGCTCCCGGCACGCGTTCCGCCAACCCACGCCGCAAAGTCTCGAGGTAAGCCGGCATGTCTGCGATCGCCATGCTGACATCGAAATTGTGGGTCGGCCCGAAGCGCCGCGTCTGAAATACGTCCTCACGCGGGGCCCACATGGCGCGCCGCTCGAGATCGGACTTCGCGATCACGGCATCGACAACCAGCCCCTGCTCCATCGCCTCTGCGAGCGCCTGCTCGAGACGCTCGGTGTCGGATTGCGGATCGGCGCCCAGCGCCTCGATCAGGACATATATGCCCAGGCCATATGGCAGTACGGCTACATTGACGGCCGGCGCCGAAGTCGTGACCTCGTAGAATTCGGGCCACATGACTTCGAACGCGCTTAGCTGGCCGCCCAAGCGCGCATCCAGTGTTGCGAGAAGTCCGACCACGCCATTGAAATCCGCACAGGCAACCAAGGCCGTGCCATGACTGCGCGGCTGCGGAACCAGGCGCAGATCCGCGCGAGTCACAATGCCGAGCGTGCCTTCCGAGCCGATAAACAACTGTTTCAGGTCGTAGCCGGCGTTATTCTTCAACATGCGATTGAGCGAGCCGAGCACGGTCCCGTCGGCCAACACGGCCTCCACGCCGAGAACCAGACTTCGCATCATTCCGTAGCGGACCACACGCATTCCGCCTGCGTTAGTGGAAATGTTGCCCCCGATGGTGGCGCTGCCGCGACCACCGAGATCGAGCGGAAACATGAGATCGAAGCGCTCGGCCTCCTCCTGCGCGCGCTGCAGAGTCACTCCCGCCTCGACCCGCATCGTGCGCCCGGCCACATCCACATTCTCGATCCGATTCAACGCCTCGAGCGAGACAATCAGATCTTCAGGTCGGGCCGCGCAGCCATAGACCAGCCCGGTCAATCCCCCGTGGGTGACGACCGTTTGACCACGCGAATGGCACAATCGCAGAACGGCCGACACCTGCGCGGTGTCCCGCGGGCGAACCAACATCTCAGCCCGAACCTCACCCGCGGACTCGTCGTACGTGCGCGCACGCAGCGGCTCGCCCGTGACGACTCCCGAGTCTCCGACGAGCGCGCGCAAGTCCGCTAGAAGTTGATCGTTTTGCACCCTAACCCCGCTTCAACAAATCGCCCCGGGCCGACGCGCGTCGCGCTACGCACCCCGGGCCACCGCTCCTAACGCTACACGCCCCGCGCAGCATGCGCCTTCCGGTTAGCCAGCGACTGCTTCACCTGCTCAGTGATGCGCGTCGCGGTCTCCAACGCCATCAACCCCGCCTCTCCCGACACCACAGGCGGACGACCGGTACGAATGCAATCCAGGAACGAAGCAATCTCGGCCTTGAGCGCATCCCCTTGATCGAGGTTTTGCTCCTCGATCGTCACCGGCAACGGCCCGGGCGGCTCGGAAGCCGCGCGCTTGCGGATCACTGTGAGGATCTTCTGCTGCAGATCCAGCGACAGGTACGCGTCATCCTCGAAAATACGCATCTTGCGCTCGGTCTTCATACTCACACGCGACGCGGTGGTGTTCGCGACGCAACCATTCGCAAAGTGGATGCGCGCGTTGGCAATATCAATCTCTTCCGAGAACACCGGCGTGCCGATGGCATCGATGCTCGTGATCGGCGCCCCCACGATGTTTTGCACGATGTCGATGTCATGAATCATGAGGTCGAGCACCACGTTGACCTCGGTGCCTCGTTCCCTGTACGGCGCCATCCGGTGGCACTCCACGAAATTGGGCGAGTGCAGATGAGGTTCCGCGGCCAGGATCGCGGCATTGAATCGCTCGAGATGCCCGACCTGGAGGACCTTCTTGTGACGCGCGGCGAGATCGATCAACTCGCGCGCCTCGGCAACCGTTTCGGTGATGGGCTTTTCAACCAGCACATGCGCCCCGGCAGCGATAAAGTCGCGCGCGATCGAAAAGTGCGCCGGTGTAGGCGTCACGACGCTCACCGCATCGACCTTACCGAGAAGCTCGCGGTAGTCCGCCACCGCCCGCGTGCCAACTTCAGCGGCAACCTTCTCGCGCGCCTCCTGTCGTGCGTCAGAGACGGCCACGAGCTCGCACTCGGCCGCCTGCGCGTATTTCTGTGCATGAAATCGGCCGAGATAGCCGACACCAATGACTGCTGCTCTGATTTTTTGCATGGCGGCGCTATTATGCCCGTCCGCGTCGGGCAAGATTTCGATTGGCTGAACAGATGGCGACAACTCAATTACCGGGGGGACCGGGACCCGCGGCAACGCAAGACCAGGAAACCCCGACGACCCAAGGCAAATTCGGCGCAATCATGCGTCGCGAGTTGCTGCTGCTGGGCATTGCCCTGGCTTTTGGATTTGTCCTGGTCCCGCTGGCCGTCTGGATGGTCGGCAACCGGATACTGGGTCCTTACACCCACGGACTGGAGCCGGCCGGTGGCGCTATGCGACTGCTAGGCGACTTTTTCGAGGGCCTTACCCACGGCTCTGTCATATTCTGGTGCGTGGGACTCGGACCGTATTTTCTGATCTGCTTCGTCCGCCTCTTCTGGGGCGTCATCCGTTACACGCCGACCACGACCTCCAGCTCGCGCAGCTAGCGGCACCCGACGTTCGTCCTGAAATCGCACGTGGAGTGTGAAGCGGATCTCATTTCCCCGACGATCCCACGTGACATGATTCTCACTGTCGAGTCCAAGAACAAAAACGGGGATCGCGGATATGAAGCAGTCCGGGAAGTTTTTCCCAGGATGGCCGTCTGACGGCGCGGAATTGCGCAAGATCGAGTCGACGGGGCGTCACACCACACTGAAGCTGGTGGACGACCACCCCCACAAGGAACGCGGGTACAACCCCTACGATACGGTCGCCCACGCACTGGACACCCGGCGGAAGGACGTGTGGCTGAATAAGCCCAAGCGCGCTTAGCGGGTCCCGCGGCGCCGCGCAGGGGCTCTCGCCTCCGCGCGTAGGGAATTCTTGACGAAGGCCGTGGGGACCTCCCAACGAGGCCCATTCGCCGTTTGGCGCCAGGGTGGGGAACCCCTCCCGACGCGCTATACTCCAATTACAGTGATTATCACCGACCCGGCCGTCTGACCGTGTTTCGCTGGTCAGGCCCCGCCTGGCAGGCCGGAGTGGCCGAGCTGACGCCACCTCACTTGTCGCGCCTGAAACTGGCCCTATTTAGGCCAGTACATCCACACGGCCACGCCGAACATGGCTACCGTCCCCAAGTGGGCCAGGAAGCGCCACGAGCGCATCCGTGCCGATATTTCACCGTAGAAGCTGATAGCGGCGACAGCGGCGAACAGAGAGAAAACTGCGACCGCGCGCAGCAGCGGACCATGTTCCGGAGCAAACTGGGCCTCATTATCCGGCAGGAACAGAATCACCACCCAGGTCAGAAACAGCCCGATCGACAGCGCAAGCGTGGAGCCCGTGACAATGGCGAGTAAAAAACCCAGTGGACGCATAATGGTTCCGGACGCGATTCGCGCTTTTCGTACTTGCTGAGGTGCACTGCACGTTCTAGCCTTGTCCCAAAGTCTACCGAACTTACGAGCGTCGTTACGATGTCAAAACCTTTACGCCGGTCATCCGGCTGGATTGCCGCCTCAGCTCTGACGATCCTGGCCTTAGCGCTAGTCGGATCCGCCCGAGCCCCGGCGAGCACCTCGATCCTGCCGGCCGGCGCCATAGCGCCCACCGATTCGCAGCGCGCGACCGCGCGAAAAATCGGCAGGATCCTCGAGGAAGCCCACTACACGCGAGCGCCGATCGACGACAAGATGTCGGAGCTCGTGTACACGCGCTACCTCGACTTCCTCGACGGCCAGCGCAGTTATTTTCTGGCCGGCGACATCACTGAATTCGCCGCCTACCGCCTGAAGTTCGACGACATGATCCGCACCGGCGACATCGAGCCGGCGTACCTGATCTTCAATCGTTTCCAACAACGCAACCGTGAGCGTATGGAAGGGGCAATCGCCCTGCTGAAGGCCGAACCCGACTGGACCGTGAACGAGTCCTTCGAGTTCGACCGTGCCAAGGCGCCCTGGCCCACGACTGCCGCCGAAATGAACGACCTGTGGCGCAAGCGAGTTAAGAACGATGCGCTGTCGCTGATGTTGACCGGCAAACAATGGCCTGAAGTGGTCGATCTTCTGAAGAAGCGCTACGAGCGCGTGTTGAAGCGCGTCGACCAGATCACCCCGGAGGATGTGTTCGAGAATCTGATGAACGCCTACGCGCGCTCGTTCGATCCTCATTCGAGCTACTTCTCGCCGAAGAACTCCGAGGAATACCGCATCCAGATGAGCCTCAACTACGAGGGCATCGGCGCCTCGCTGCAGCTCGTCGACGACTACGTCACCATCATGAACGTGATCGAGGGCGGTCCGGCCGCCGTCTCAGGCTTACTCAACACCAACGACCGCATCACCGGTGTCGGGCAGGGACATGAGGGTGGCTTCACAGATGTCATAGGCTGGCGCCTCGACGATGTCGTGCAACTCATCCGCGGCAAAGCGGGCACCAATGTCAGGCTGCAGGTTCTCGGCGCCGGCGCCGCACCCGGCACCAAGGAAAAGGTGTTGGAATTCACCCGTAACAAAGTGACGCTCGAGGCGCAGGCGGCGCATAAGGAAGTGAAGAACGTCACCCGTAATGGCAAGACCCTCAAGGTTGGCGTCATCAGCGTGCCGGGCTTCTACCAGGACATCGCGGCTCAGAATGCCGGTGACCAGAACTTCCGCAGCACCACCCGTGACGTCCTCAAGCTCATCCGTGAGCTGAAGACCGAGAACATCGACGGACTCGTGCTCGATCTGCGTGGCGACGGCGGCGGCTATCTCCCCGAAGCCACGGCTCTGACCGGCCTGTTCATCGACCATGGCCCGGTTGTGCAGCTTCGGGACACGACTGGACGTCTCGAGGTGTTGGACGACCCGGAGCCCTCACCCGCTTATGACGGCCCCCTCGCCGTCCTCGTCGACCGTTTCAGCGCGTCGGCCTCGGAGATTTTTGCCGGCGCCATCCAGGACTATCACCGCGGCGTAATCATCGGCCAGCGCACCTTCGGCAAGGGCACCGTGCAGAATCTGGTGCCGCTCGACCGTTGGTCGCAGAAGCCCACGAGCGGGCAGCTGACAGTCACCATCGGAAAGTTCTATCGCGTCACCGGCGAGAGCACGCAACATCGTGGTGTCGAGCCCGACGTACCATTGCCGTCGGCGATCGACATGAAGGAAGTTGGAGAGAGCGCTCTCGACTCCGCTCTGCCCTGGGATCGGATTGCCGGCGTACCGTTCCAGACCAGCACCGAGGCGACGACGGTTCCGCCGGTAACGGTGTTGGCTTCCGAAGAGGACACCCGCGCACAACATGACGCCGACTATCGCTGGCTCGTCTCCGACATCGCCGCCATTGACACCGTCCGCGAGGAAAAGAGCCTTTCGCTGAACCTCAAGGCACGGCGTGACGAGCGCACGAAGTTGGACAAGGAGCGCTTGGATCGGGAGAACGCCCGCCGCGCCGCCAAGAATCAGCCGGCGTACAAAACGGTGGAAGAGCTCGATAAGGTGAAGGATGACTCGCCGGACATCGTGCTGACGCAGTCGGCCGAGATCATGGCGGACATCGTGACCGGCGCGCGTCCACAGACTCCGCCACAGAAAACCGCCCGGCGAACCTGATTCGGAAGGGGGGAGCCCGTCAGACCGACCGGCTCCTGACTCGTCTTACCGCAACAGGATGCGGAACAGGTCCCAGGTATCCTCGGCGAGGACATTCGGCATGCGGGTGGCACCTGAGCCCGTCGCCTCGGTGTCCATGATGTCGCCTTCCGTGAAGGCGAGGGAATCCGTCATCGGTGAGGTGTCGGCGGCACCCCGATAGCGGCCGATCTGCCTGATCCGCTCGCTGCGGGCTTTCACTTCCTGCGCGATGTTGGTCCGACTCTGCACCAGCATGCGCGCCCGGTCGATTTCCTCCATGAGCGCCTCGCATTCCTCGCGGGACCCGTATTCGTCCGTCGCCTCGCGACGGCTGGTTGCCTCACGCGCCAGCTTGACGAGCGGTGTTTTGGCGAGACGCACGCACAACACCTCGGCATAGGCTATCGCGGCGATGTTGATGGCCCGGCGCGTCTCGACGAGCAGGCCGGGGAACTCCGGCAGCGGCTCTTTATCAACGGCCTCCGCCGCCGCTCGCGCCTCGGTGAGCGTGAAGTTGGCCGCGGCCGCCACGTTTTTCGCGTCCGTGATCCGGTGCTCCAGGGCCCGACGTTTGAAGTAGTGCCAGAACCGGGTGAGCCGGGCGCGCTCTGATTCGAGCGCCGACACATTCATAATGGCCTCGGCCGCGCCGGTCTCGGCGCTGCGCAGTTGTTTCTCAGCGGCCTCCCGCTTCGAGAACTGACGGCGGTTGTGCTCGGCGAGGTGTTGCCGGCGCTCGCGCTCTTCCTGTTGGCGCACGAGGTCCGCGACAAACTGCTCGATGATCTCGCGGCCGGACTGCCAGAGCCGGCGTAGTTGGTAGAATACAACGGCCGGATAGGCGGACTCGGGCATACCGAGACGCAGCTCGAGCGCGTTCAGCATCTCCTGCACGCGGGAAGTCGCCCCTTCCTGCTGCTTGATGCGGTCCTTGAGACGGTAGATCTCTTCCTGCAACTCGCCGTGCGCTTTTTTCAGCTCGGCACGATTGCGGAACAGCGCAAGGACGCGATCGTCCTCCGCTTCCGGAGTCGGTTCGTCCTGGCGAAAAGGGAGCTTGAAAAAACCGAGCTGTCGCAGTGCCTTCATGAGAGATGAGCCGGCTCGCGCCGCCCATGTCATCTCATGCTTCGGCAGGGAGCCTCGTGGCGGGTGAGAAGCGATGCCCTCGCTCCACGCAGTATTCCAGCCACTTATTTAGCATTACGTTACGAGCCCAGCGCTGATCCAGTTCACGCTCCGCATGGGTGCGCAGCGCCTTCAAAACGGGCTGCCCGTGGGTGACCGCCCACTCGAGCGCCTCCACGACGTGGGCATCGTGGTAGACCCGTATACGCATATCCGGGTACTGCACGGCGTTAGCCGCTTCTGGAAGGTCTCCGGAGAGCAGGTAGGTCAGATTCAGGGTGCTGGTGTAAGGGGTTCGTTCGGTGACGCTGAGAAGGAGATCACAATCGCCGGCTACCATGGAACGATGGCGCCCCTCCAATGAAGTGAGGCCGGAAGTATGGCCAGCGGCGAGCCAATTCAAGCGGATAAAGTTGCTCTCATACAGTCCCATGAGCGCGACGAAGCTGCCGGGCTTCGAGCGCCAGGAGACGGGTGTCAGTGTGTCATCTAGTAGCATCACGCCTCGACTATAACGCACGGAGGTGACTGTGCAAGCCGGACAGAGCCGGAATTGCGGCTTTGTTTTGGGGCTTGTGAGCAAGTTACAAGCGCCGCATGCACCGCCTGCAAGTTTCGTGCTGTGAAGTGCGTTTTGGGGCGGCGCCACCCGGCAAAAATGGCACCTTTTTTTTCTAAGGCCGCAGGCGCCGCTCGATGCCCGAGGTGTTGAGAATGCGGCTGGCGATTTCCTCGATGGAGCATTCGGTGGTATCGAGGGAAGGGATAGAATAGCGGGCAAACATGGCTTCGGCGGCGCGCAGCTCGTAGGTGACCTGCTGGCGCGAGGCATAACGGCTTTCGGGCCGCCGCTCGTTACGGATCTGTTGCAGACGCTCCGGCTTGATGGTCAAGGCATAAAGTTTGCGACGGTAAGGCTGCAGGCGGGCCGGAAGTGTTCCCGCCTCCAGGTCGTCATCCGTGAGAGGATAGTTCGCGGCGAACACTCCGTACTGAAGTGCCATGTAGAGGCATGTCGGCGTTTTGCCCGAGCGGGACACGCCCACGAGGATGACATCGGCATGCGGGTAGTCGTGGCCGGTGCCATCGTCGTTCGTCAATGCGAAGTTGGTCGCGTTGATACGTGTCGTGTAGGAGGCCAGGTCCGCCATGCCATGCGCGCGTCCGGCGCGATGGCTCGAGCGGGTGTTGAGTTCGCGTTCCAGGGGACCCACGAAGGCACCGAAAAAGTCGAGGAACAAGCCATTCGCACCGAGTACGATATCGCGCAGCTCATCCTGCACCAGGGTGCTGAAAATGATGGGGCGCAGGCCCTCCTCGACGGCGGCCCGGTTGATACGCTCGACCGCCTCGTGCGCCTTGTCAATGCTCGACACAAATGGCAAAGTCACGGCCCGAAATTCGAGCCCCTCGAACTGTGTCATGAGGCTGTGACCCAGTGTTTCCGCGGTCACGCCCGTCTGATCCGAAACGAAAAATGCGGTTCGACGGCTCACGGCTCGAGAGTCCTGCGGAAAGCTCGTTGAGCCCAGAGTGTTTCACCGCCCGCGCAGCGTAGCAAGCGTTATGTCGCTTGACTCAGGTTGGCCAGAGGACTCCTATTGAACGCCTATGTGATCCCGTTCGAGCGGCTCGGAATGCACGATGTCGAGACGGTGGGCGGTAAAAACGCCTCCCTCGGCGAGATGATCGGCTCGCTGACAAAGCTTGGTGTGCAGGTACCCGGCGGCTTCGCCACCACTGCGGATGCCTACCGTGTATTTTTGAAACAGGGCGGCCTGGACGCCCGCATTCGCACCGAGCTGGCCGGGCTCGACGTCGACGATGTCACGAAACTCGCCGCCACCGGGGCGAAAATCCGCGGCTGGATCCTCGCGACACCCTTCCCGGCCGAGATTGAAAAGGCGGTGCTCGAAGAGTTTCGCAAGATGAGCAACGGCCAGGAGATCGCGGTCGCCGTGCGCTCCTCGGCGACCGCGGAAGACTTGCCGGAAGCATCTTTCGCCGGACAGCAAGAAACCTTCCTGAACGTTCGCGGTGAGGCGGCCGTCCTGAAGACGATGCATGAGGTCTTCGCCTCACTCTTCAACGACCGTGCCATCTCGTATCGCGTGCATCAGAACTTCGATCACAACGCGGTAGCGCTATCGGCGGGCGTGCAGCACATGGCGCGCAGCGACCTGGGCTGCAGCGGTGTAATGTTCACTCTCGACACGGACTCCGGATTCCGTGATGTTGTCTTCATCACCGCCTCCTACGGCCTGGGTGAAACAGTCGTACAGGGAGCTGTGAACCCGGACGAATTCTACGTTTACAAGCCCACGCTGCGAGCCGGCAAGCAAGCCATCCTGCGCCGTAACATCGGTGGCAAGGCGATCAAAATGGTGTACGCGCCGGCGGGCTCCGCCGAACGTGTGGTCACCGTGGATGTGCCGAAAGCCGATCGGACCCGCTTCTGTCTCAACGATGAGGACATCAACGCCCTGGCACGCCAGGCGCTCATCATCGAGGAGCACTACAAAAAGCCGATGGACATCGAGTGGGGCAAGGACGGCTCGACCGGCAAAATCTACATCCTGCAAGCGCGTCCCGAGACGGTACAGAGTCGCGCTGGCCGTACGATTCAACGCTTCTCCTTGAAGTCATCGCCCTCACGCGTTCTCGCCTCGGGTCGCAGTATCGGACAGCGCATCGGCTCAGGTCCCGCGCGTGTGATTCGGGATGTGAAGGAAATGGCCCGCGTGCAGGCGGGTGATGTCCTGGTTGCCGACATGACGGATCCCGATTGGGAGCCTGTTATGAAACGCGCCTCCGCGATCGTGACAAACCGCGGGGGCCGCACGTGTCACGCGGCGATCATCGCGCGTGAGCTCGGAATCGCCGCCGTAGTCGGCTGCGGGGATGCGACCAAAACCATCCGCGAGGGACAGGAAGTCACCGTCTCGTGTGCCGAAGGTGACACGGGATATGTGTATGAGGGTCTGCTCGAATACGAGCGCAAGCAGATCGAGCTCGACTCGCTGCCGAAAATCCCCGTCAAAATCATGATGAACGTGGGAAACCCGGATCGGGCGTTCGATTTTGCCGGCATTCCCCACCGCGGTGTCGGCCTGGCGCGCCTGGAATTCATTATCAACCGCATGATCGGCGTCCACCCGCGCGCCCTGCTCGAATTCGACCGGCTCGACGGGGAGTTGAAAGACCAGATCCGGGGACAGATGGCCGGCTACGCCGACCCGGTCAGCTTCTATGTTGACAAGCTCTCCGAGGGCATCGCGCAGATCGCGGCCGCTTTCGCACCCGAGCCCGTCATCGTGCGCCTCTCCGACTTCAAGTCGAATGAATACGCGAACCTCATCGGCGGCACGCGCTACGAGCCGGAGGAAGAGAACCCGATGATTGGTTTCCGTGGCGCCGCACGCTACGTGGACGAAACGTTCCGTCCCTGCTTCGAGCTCGAGTGCCGCGCGCTCAAGAAAGTGCGCGGAGAAATGGGACTCACCAACGTGCAGATCATGGTGCCGTTCGTGCGCACTTTGAAGGAAGCGAGCCAGGTCGTCGACCTACTCTCGCAAAACGGTTTGCAACGTGGCGTCGATGGTTTGAAAGTCATCATGATGTGCGAGCTGCCGACGAACGCCGTGCTGGCGGAGGAGTACCTGGAGTACTTCGACGGCATGTCGATCGGCTCCAATGACATGACACAGCTCACCCTTGGGCTGGACCGCGATTCCTCGATCGTCGCGAAGCTCTTCGATGAGCGCGATCCGGCCGTGAAAAAGATGCTGGCCATGGCCATCGCTGCCTGCAAGAAAAAGGGCAAATACGTCGGGATTTGTGGCCAGGGGCCGTCCGATCACCCGGACTTGGCGCGGTGGCTGCTGGATCAGGGGATTGAGAGCATGTCGCTCAATCCGGATACGGTTGTGGAGACGTGGATGTTTCTGGCGCAGAAACCCTAGCGACGGCCGGAGAACGCCGGGGCGAACAGCTTCGCACGATAGTGCTGCAGCTCGCGGATCGACTCCATGATGTCGGCGTGGGCGAGATGCGTGCCCTGCTTCGTGAAGCCTTCCGTGACACCGGGCGCCCAGCGGCGCGCTAACTCCTTGAGCGTGCTCACGTCAAGGTTCCGGTAATGGAAAAAGCGCTCCAACTTCGGCATGTAGCGCGCCAGGAAACGGCGATCCTGGCAGATGCTATTGCCACAGATCGGCGAGGCGCCGGGGGCCACCAACGGCGCCAGAAATTCGAGCGTCCGCGCCTCGGCTTCGGCCATGCTTACCTTACTCGCGCGCACCCGCGCGAGCAGACCGGAAGAGCCATGTTGTTTCTGGTTCCAGTCGTCCATCCCCGCGAGCACTTCTTCGGACTGATGGATCGCGAGGACCGGACCTTCGGCGACGACTGCCAGCTCCTTGTCGGTCACAACAGTGGCGATCTCGATGATCAGGTCGGAATCGGGCTTGAGCCCCGTCATTTCCAGGTCGATCCAAATCAGATGGTCGGAACTCGGCATATCGATGTCGCGTGGCAGCCAGAGATGATAGCGTTTGCAGGATCTAGGATGAGTTTACCAGACGCCCCAAGGCATGAATGACACCTTTGAAGCCCGCGTAACGGCCACCTTTGGCCGGCATTTACTGGTCCGGGACGCGACCGGAAAGGAGCTTGAGGCACGACCCTTTGGCCGCGGGCTCAACGTGGTCTGTGGGGATAACGTGCGCTGCCGCCCGGATCCGCACCACGACGAAATACACGTCGTCGAGATCATCCAGCGCCGGACGGCCTTGTACCGCTCAAACGTCCGTGGCGTGACGGAGCCGGTCATCGCGAACCTCTCGCGATTGATGGTGGTGCTCGCGCCCGTCCCTGTGCCCGATCTCTTCGTGGTCGACCGCTACCTGTCGGCGGCAGAGTCCGGTGGAATCGCGGGCCTGCTGGTGGTGAATAAGATCGAGCTCGGTATCGACGACGAGCTGGCAGCACAGCTAGACGTTTTTACCGCGGCGGGCTATCGCTGGTTCCCGTGCTCAGTGAAGACGGGCGAGGGAATCGACGCCCTCCTCGAGATCTGCGCGGGTCAGGTCGCCGCGTTGGTCGGTCAGTCTGGCGTGGGGAAATCATCGCTCGTGGACCGCCTGATCCCAGGCGCCGAAGTTGAGGTCGGCGAACTCGTCAGGGAAGAGGAAGGACGCCACACCACGACGGCGTCCCGGATGTTCGACCTGCCACTCAGCGGGAACCTGATCGACTCACCGGGAGTGCGCGACTTCGCCCCGGCGGTAGACCGGCTCGATGCCCGCAGTCTGGGTTTTGTCGAGGTGGAGCGACTCGCTCCCCAATGTCGCTTTAACGACTGCCGCCACATGCGCGAACCCGGCTGCGCCGTCCAGGGCGCCACGGAAAACGGGGGCATGAGCCCGCGGCGTTATGAGAGTTATCGCCGGCTGCGGCGGTTGTATGAGGAGTTGACGGCTGCGCGGGGGCCGGAACGGCGGCGGTGATTCAGGTGACCGTCTGCCGCCCCGTCAACGCGTGCGCTAGCGTTCCTCCATCCACATACTCGAGCTCGCCGCCTATCGGCACGCCGTGCGCAATGCGGCTGGCGCGTATACCGCGCCGCATTGCGAGCTCGCCAAGAAAATGCGCGGTGGCTTCACCCTCAACAGTCGGATTGGTCGCGAGAATAACCTCGCACACGACTCCCTCATTGAGGATGGCTTCCAACTCACGTACACCGAGCTGCTCCGGCCCGATGCCGTCGAGCGGCGACAGATGTCCCATCAACACGAAATACCGGCCGCGATAGCTCCCGGATAACTCGATCGCCACTACGTCGGCGGGCGACTCGACGACACAAAGCATCGACGCGTCACGCTGGGGCGCCGCGCAGGTCGAACACAACTCGTCTTCCGTGAGCATCCTACAACGGCGGCAACGTACAACCGACTCCAACGCGGCATCGAGCGCGGTTGACAGCGCACGAGCGCCCGACCTGCCCTCTTGAAGGAGGTGGAAGGCCATGCGCTGGGCGGTCTTGGGCCCGACCCCCGGGAGTGCGCGCAAGGCGTCGATGAGTTGAGTTAGGCGTGCGGAATGCTTCATCTAGAACGGCAGCTTCATCCCGGGCGGCAGCTGCAGGCCGGCGGTGAGGCTCGACATCTTCTCCTGCACACGTGCTTCCACTTTGTGAACGGCGTCATTCGTGGCAGCGGCGATGAGATCCTCGAGCATCTCACGATCCTCGCTCACCACGGCCGGCTCGATCTGCACGCGCTTGACTTCGTGCTTGCCGGTCATCGTGACCTTGACCATGCCGCCCCCGGACTCGCCAATGACTTCGATCGTGGCGATCTCGGCCTGGGCTTTCGCCATGTTGGCCTGCATGGCCTGGGCCTGCTTCATCAGGTTGTTGATATTGCCTCGCATGTGAGGATGGGCTCCTGGCTGATGTCAAATTGCAATTGTATCAATGAGTTACTTTACCGGCCGGATGGTGTCGGGCAACAACGTCGCGCCGAAGCGCTCGCGTAAACTCTTCACGCCGGGGTCGGTTTCGAATGCCTGCCGCGCGACATCCAACTCCTGCTGCGAAGCCCGCTGCTCGGCTTGCGCAGGAGTCTCCGCCTCCCCGCTGGCCGTCGTAAACTCAAGGCGCACCGTCTCGCCGTAATGGCGAGAGAGTGCCTGCGCGAGCTTCTCCTCCTGTGAGGACGTCCGCACGAATTTTACACGTGGATCGAGCGCCAGCCGAACGAGACCCGGCTGCCGCCCGACCAGCACGCAATGGCTCGCGAGCTGGCGCGCCGCCCCTTGGAGATCGAGCTGGTTCAGGATCGCGATCCAGGAGCCGTCCGCCGAGTCGGCAGCGCCCCCGGGCATAGTCGCGGTCGGGGTGGCTGCCGTGTCCTCGCTGTGCTGTCCGCTAAGCCACTCGGCCTCGGCATCGGCGTCCGACATACGGGCGCCGCCACCTGAGCTGACGACCTCGCGGTGGCCGCCGGGCGACCCGGCGCCGGGGGTGTAGCCGACCGCTGCCCCGGATGCCGCCGAGGGCCTTTGGCTCATGCTCTCCGGCGGACCCGCGTCACCCGAAGCGGCTCCTTGGCCCCCGCCACGTAAGCTCGCCACCTGGCCGCCAGATCCTGACTGGGGTGTAGCCCCTTGGCCCGCGCCACCGTTTGCACTCCCCGCGGCCGCGCCGCGCGAGCCGCCCGCGCTACTAGGTGCGCCTCCGCTAGGTGCGCCTCCGCGTGCGGCAGCCTGAACCGCAGCCCGGGCGGCCGCTGCGCCACCCGCCCCGCCGTGCGCAGCCGCGCGGGCCGCCGCGGCAGCGCTGCCGGCTTGGGCGCCAGGTGAGCCACCAACACCGCCGGTTTGGCCACCGAACGACCCAGCACCGCCACCACCACCGCCCTGAGCGCCGTACGATCCCCCACTACCACCGCTAGGTTGCGCAGCGGACGGTGCCGCTGAACTACCACGTGCGCCACCGCCCTGCGCCGCCACCTGTGCCGCGACCTGAGCCGCCGCCGCACCACGACCCGCGGCGGTGCCCGACCCAGTCGCGGGCCCCTGCCCCGCACCAGCATCATTCGCCGGCCGGAACGCGATCATCCTCAGCAGCGTCATTTCGAACCCAGTGCGCGGATCCGGCGCTAACGCCAGATCGCGGCGCCCCGTGATCGCCGTCTGGTAGAACAGCTGAATATCTTCCGGCGACAGCGCCTTGGCCAACCGCTCCAGCAATTCCGGCGCGTACAAATCGTCGCCTTCGTAATCGCTGATCGTCTGTTTCATGGCCACGCGCACCAGCAGCCCAGCCAGCTCGTCCAACACCTGCGCGTAGTCGGGCGCGAATTCCTCGAGCGAGCGAGAGCACTGCATGAGCTCCGGAACATTCATGGAGCCGAGCAGCTCGGCCAGGCGCTCGACATGGTCGCGAGAAATGGTACCAAGCATGGCACGCGCCTCCTCCTCGCCAGCCTTACCACCGCCGAACGCGATGAGCTGGTCGAGCAGCGACAGGCCATCGCGCATGCTGCCATCCGCCGCCTGCGCCACCAGCCGCAGCCCCGCAGGCTCGAACGGCACGCCCTCCTTCTCCAGGAGCGCTTTCATGTGCTCGGCAATCTGTCCCACCGGCATGCGCTTCAGATTGAACTGCAGACAGCGCGACAAAACCGTCGCGGGCAACTTCTGCGGGTCCGTCGTCGCCAGCAGAAACTTCATATGTGGTGGGGGCTCCTCGAGCGTCTTCAACAGTGCGTTGAATGAGTGCGTCGAGAGCATGTGCACCTCGTCGATGAGGTACACCTTATAGCGACCGCGGGTCGGCGCGTACGGCACGTTGTCGAGCAGCTCGCGTGTGTCGTCGACCTTCGTCCGCGAGGCCGCGTCGACTTCGATGAGGTCCACGAAACGTCCGCTGTCGATGTCCTTGCAGGCCCCGCATACGCCGCACGGCTCAGGAGTAACGCCGGTTTCGCAGTTCAAACACTTCGCGAAGATCCGGGCGATCGTGGTTTTGCCGACGCCACGCGTCCCGGTAAAGAGAAAGGCGTGATGGACGCGCCCGGTCTCGAGCGCATTGACCAGGGCCCGCCGGACATGCTCTTGCCCGACCAGCTCGGCAAATTTCTTGGGGCGCCATTTACGCGCCAGCGCGGTATAGCTCATGAATGAACCCTACAGGAGCAGAAGCGTGACCGCCCGTTTCCTGTGCCTGTAGC
>JAQGOE010000262.1 GCA_028293725.1 Gammaproteobacteria bacterium
AATAGTGGCGGTGTTCGTATTGGCCAGGGGAGTACCGACCTTCAAGGACGCCACGGCCCCGGCCCAGCCTTCGTACTTACTGCTGCTGATGATCAGCGAGCCGGGTTGCAGGAAGGAGTCATCGGCCGCGGCGGTGCCGATGTGCGCGAATGCGGTGGCGCCGCAGCCCACCAGCAGCGACACGGCACGGGCGATCGAAGAACGGGTGTTCATGGGGCTCCCCTTTGGGTTGGCTAGGAATCGTTGGAATTGCTTTGCTGTAGAAAGTACTCAACGAATATGTCAGACGCATGAAGGACACCGCCGAATTGGCCAATAACCATGGCGTGGTACAAGCAAGCGCTCGTCTGTTGTGATCCCATCGCGTGCCGCGGCAACGGTTGTCGCGGGGAGGTAATCGCCATGAATGCAGTTGCGCAACAGATAGGCGGTGACAAGACCGCTGTTCGTCCATTTCGCGTCGATGTTGTTCCGGAAGCTGAGTTGATTGAGCTTCGTAGGCGGATAAACGCCACGAGGTGGCCCGAACGAGAAACGGTTACAGATGCATCCCAAGGAGTACAGCTCGCGACGACGCAGGCGCTGGCGCGCTATTGGGCGACAGAGTATGACTGGCGCAAGGTCGAAGCAAAAATGAACGCTCTGCCGCAGTTCATCACCGAGATCGACGGGCTGGACATTCACTTCATTCACGTCCGCTCAAAACACGAAAATGCGTTGCCGCTGATTGTTACGCACGGATGGCCCGGCTCGATCGTCGAACAGATGAAGATCATCGATCCGCTGACCAATCCCACCGCACACGGCGGCAATGCAGCCGATGCGTTCCACCTGGTGATCCCGTCAATGCCGGGCTACGGATACTCGGGCAAACCGACAATCGCGGGGTGGGATGTTGCCCACATCGCGCGTGCGTGGATCGTGCTGATGAAGCGCCTCGGGTACACGAAATTCGTGGCGCAAGGCGGCGATTGGGGCGCGGTCGTCACCGAGCAAATGGGTCTGCTTGCGCCCCCGGAGTTGCTCGGTATTCACACCAACATGCCCGGCATCTTTCCAGTCGAGATTGACCAGGCGGCATTTTCCGGAGCGCCGGCGCCAGCGGGTCTCTCTGCCGATGAGAAGGTCGCTTACGAGCGTTTGCAGTTCGTATATCAAAAGGGAATCGCCTACGGGTTCCAGATGGGGCTGCGCCCGCAGACGTTATACGGAATCGCGGACTCACCCGTGGGCTTGGCCGCCTATTTCCTCGATCACGACGCGCGCAGCTATGAGCTCATCGCGCGCGTCTTTAACGGCCAGTCCGAGGGCCTCACGCGCGACGACATCCTCGACAACATCACGATCACCTGGTTGACCAACACGGCGCTTTCCGGCGCCCGACTCTACTGGGAGAACTGGGGCAAACTCGGGTATTTCAACGCCAAAGGCGTCTCCATCCCGGTTGCCGTGAGCGTCTTCCCCGACGAACTCTATCCAACCCCGCGGAGCTGGGCGGAGCGGGCGTTTCCCAAACTGATCCATTTCAACAAGGTGGAGAAAGGCGGCCACTTTGCGGCCTGGGAGCAACCGAGGCTCTTTTCAGAGGAGGTTCGCACGGGATTCAGCCAGTTGCGCGGGTAGCGGAGTCGAAGACGCTCAGACGCGCCGCTGCTCCCGAAACTGTCGGTAGGCATCGATCACCACTCTCTCCAGGTCTGCGGGCTGAGCAGTGAGCGCGGCCGCACCGAGTGCGCGAAGGGCCCGCACATTGCTTTCCATCGTGTTTGTATACTCGACGGCGGCGAGCGCACGATACACGTTGAGCGGATCGCGTACTGGTGAGCGCGCGAGCGCCTCGATGCGGGCGCTCTGAAAGCCGGCGATGAACGGAAGATGCTTCGGCATCAGGAGTCGAACCGCCCTCAGGAGCTGGCTTCCTGCCGAGGCATCCTCCAGGTCCGTCAGCATCAGGATTAGACTGCGTCGTTGCGCCATCGTGCGGATTCGAGCCGCGGCCAATACAGGGTTGGAATCTCCAGGTTGCACCCGGCACGCGGTGAGAAGATCGCGTATGCGCGCAACGGCCGCTTCACCGCGCGCGGGTGCGAGCATGGCTAGTGGCTGAGCCGCGAACACCACAACACCGACCGCATCGTCCAGGAAGGCGGCCCGTTGAGCGAAGCGGGCAGCGACATTCACATACAGGCTCAATCGATCCACGTCGCCGGCCCCGAGAGCGCTGGTGCGGCCCGCGTCGATCGCCACGATGACCTCCAGGTGCTGGTCTGCGGAGAAATCGCGACTCACGAGTCGCCCGCGGCGTGCGGTTGCTTTCCAATCGACGGCGCGCAGTGGATCGCCCCTGCGGTATTCGCGGAGCTGCAGCACTTCCGTTCCTGAGCCGCCGGATAGCACCGGCTTGGCGCCGGCGCCCTGAATGCCCTGGCTGCGCTCCATTTCGCCGACGGCTTCGGGAACGACGGTGACCGAGCAAGCGGCGACGACCTTGCGAGACCACCACGCCAGACGAAGTGCTCCGCCCACTCTGATTGTCGGTTGCGGCCACAGATATCGTCCCAGGCGCCTGGGGGCCGAGCTCAGCGTTACAACAGTGGCGACCCCGGAGGCCAATTGGAGTGTTTCGATTCGTGGCGTCGAAGCGAACTCGTCCGGTGCGGACACCACGACCTGAATGGAGAGTCGCCGCCGCGAGTGCTGGCGAAATTTAAATTGCACGGGCTGCGACCGCGCCAGCGGCCAGTATTCAGGCGCTTGCAACTCGAGCTCCACCACGCATCGATGGAGCATCGCCGCCTCATACGCCAGGCCCAAGAGGAGCAACGCGGCCGGAAGGGCCCACAAACGCGCCATTTCCGGAGGCGCACTCCAGGTCTCCACGATACCGAGCAGGCCGGTCAGCAGGATCAGGATGAGTGCAGTCTGGCGAAGGCTCACGGTTAGATCGTCAGCGCGGGACCGTTACCCGCTCGAGGAGAGAGCGTACGAGCGCTTGGTCCGTGCGACGCTCCAATGCCGCCTCCGACGAGAGCGACAGACGATGTGCTATGACCCAGGAGGCTACGATTTTCACGTCATCGGGTGTAACGAAGCCGGAGCCTCGCAAGCCGGCGACCACGCGCGCGGCCCGTTGCAGCGCCAGCGCTCCACGCGATGAAAGTCCCAGAGCGATGTGTGGATCCTCGCGGGACGCCTTCGCGATGGCAAGGATGTAGGCGGTAACCTCAGGGCCCACGTGTACCTGGTCGACAGATTGCCTTGCCGCCTCGAGCTGGTCCTGGCTGACAATGGGCGTTGGCGGAGTGTGCTCCGGCGCCGAATCGCGGGTCGCAGCCATCGTGCCGTAGCGGTTGAGTATCGTTGTCTCAACCTCGATCGGCGGATATCCGACGTTGATGCGCATCATGAACCGGTCGAGTTGCGACTCGGGGAGCGGATAGGTGCCCTCGAACTCGTGTGGGTTCTGCGTGGCGATAACGAGGAAGCCCGGCGAAAGTCGATGCGTCGTCCGATCGATCGTGACCTGGCGTTCTGCCATCGCCTCGAGCAGTGCGGATTGCGTCTTCGGTCCGGCGCGGTTGATTTCATCGACCAGCAGAATCTCGGTAAAGAGCGGACCCGGGTGCAGGACGAACTGGCGAGTTGACTCGTCGAAGACGTGTACACCGGTGATGTCTGCAGGCATGAGGTCCGCCGTGCCCTGAACTCGCGCGAAACGCCCCCCGAGAGCGGCCGCCAGGGTCTTGCCGAGCAGTGTCTTGCCGAGGCCGGGAGCCCCTTGGACCAGGACGTGCCCACGCGAGATGGCGGCGATGAGCAACGCCCGGATCAGATCCTGCATGCCGATCACGGTGTGCCCCAGACTTTGTTGAAGTCGCGTCTCGAGCTCGGACAATGGGTTCATGCAAGGTTTTCTCGTAGTTGAGCCAACAGATTCTGGAGCCGGACCAGATTGACGCGCTTGCCCGCGCACGCCTGCTCGTACAGTACATGCAAGGCGCGGCGCTGCGGGTCCAAAACGCGGGAGTCCTCGTCAAACAACTCCCAGAGGGCCGGCTCGCGGTCAGGGTGGGTGCCGGCACCCAGCCGACGCAAAAAGCTCTCGATCAGCCGCTGTGCGGCTTCGCTCGCTGGCACCACGTGCGCAAGGTATCGGGCGCTCGCTTCGACGAAGGCGCCCTCGTCGAGTGGCTGCCATGAGCGCTGCGCGGCGCGCAGCGGCAACGCGCCCAAAACCAGTGCAAGCCAGAGAAACACGATCCACCCGAGTGTGTGATGCAGCCGAGGGTCGGCAAAGAACGCTCTCCCGTCGTAGTAAGCGGTCGCGCCCTGATGTGCGTCGTCGAAGACCACCGTCGCGCCGGGTCCGCAGCACCAGGCGATGATGTTGGCCAGGAATCGGGCATTGTCGGTGAGGGTGACCGCCCCGTTGGAAAATGGACTCGAGACGCTCGACAGCAGGATTTGGCCGGCGCCACGGCGCATGAGCCATAAAGTCGGCTCGCCGCTATCGGCCCGGCCGGCGAGCTCGAGTGGAATAGAGTCGTCAGGTCCGTTCAGCCGCGCATTACGGACAGGTAGTTTGGAAGCCGCCGTGATGTGTCTCACCCCGGCAAGCAATGGGTGCTCGCCTCGGGGGACGACGTCCAGCCGATCGGCCAGCAATGCCTTCAAGTCAGCTTTTCCAGCCGGGAGGGTTTCGAGATGCAGTCCCGTCAGCTGCTCGACCTTCTCCTTTAGCAGTGGGTCGGCGTCGAGACTCCAGAGCGGAGTATCGTGAATGGCCGCCATGATCAGCAATGTGTTGCCGCGCTCCACCCAACCTTCGAGCTTCTCGATTTCTGCCGTCCGGGCCGGCACCCATTGCGGCAGCGTGACGAGTAGCAAGTTGCCTGTTGGCTTCGACAGCTGTGTGGGGAGTCGGTCGTAGCGGTACCGCAGGCTGACAGCGTGAATATTCTGCTCTCCAAGCCAGCGCCACACGGCCAGGTAACCTTCAGGACGGCTCTCACTGGAGAGGGGTCGCACAATCTCATCTGAATTAGCCCGGGGCTTCGGAAAGAACAGGATGTAGAACAGCCCGAGCGCGCCTGCCGCCAGTGCGAGCATCAACACACGCTCTTTAATCACTTCGCGGGCTGCCCGGCAGGTGCTGCGAGGAGTTCTCCGTAGAGCCCGCGGGCGCTTTGGCCTAACTTCCGGTCACTCAGTGTCGGCGCGCGCCGTGGATCGCCGTAGAGTATTTGCTCAGCCAGGAGTGCGACGCTTGCGAAAACCTCGCGTTGTGAGGTCGTATCGAAGCGTGCGGCGGTGATGAGCTCGCGACAGGTCAGATCCCGATCGCGCTCGAGCCTGTGTGACTTCGTGAGGGCCGCGACCAGCACTCGCAGCATGCGCTCCGGACGGAGCTGGTCGACAGGCTCGTCGATTTCTTCGGGCTCTTGCCAGTGCGGGGAGTTGGTCGGTGTATCTGTTGCCGAGCGCTTGGAGGATGGCCGGCGCCGCCGACCCGCGCCGAACACTCCGGCGGCGCGCAGTTCCATAGCGATCACGACGGCGGCGGCGATCAGCACGAGACCCATTACACTGTAGAGGATCGCGTTTCCCGGCCGCCACTGGGTCGGCCACCGCAACCAGTCGGGCCATTGCCCACGTTCCGGATCGAACCAGCTCCCCACCCAGGTCTTGAATCGCTCCCACCAGTTGGGGGGCTCGGGCGGTGGCCGCAGAAACTGGGCGATCGTTTGCAGCCTCGAGCTGTCCGGCAGTGGCACGGGTGCGGCCGGTCCGTCATACCGATCCGCGAGCGCGCTCCAGTCCGCCAGGGCGTCAGCGGTGACCTGCTCTTTCCAGTCCTGAGGCAGGTGTGCGGCGAGCCCGAGAGCCTCGATGGCCGTTGTCAGAGTGGGGCAGTCGGCGTGCAGCGCTTCCATTCCGACGAGATCGGGCTTTGCCCGCTGCGCGCACTCGCGGATCACTGCACGCGCGGCGGGCGAATCGGCTCTGAGCGGTGCGCCGGCTGTAAGCCCCAGCAGTACGAGCAGTAGCGCACACGGCCGCCGCATGGATCAGGCTTTGCCCAAAGCCCCCATCCGGGCAGCAAGGTCGCCGCCTTCGCTGCGAAGTTCGAAATCGTGGTACATCACGACGAGGATGGCGACAAACATGGGAAGCACGATCACGTTCGACACAACGCCCAACAGTTGGCCGACGATGGTGCTATCCGTGAGAGTCAGATGGGTCAGAGCGGTGATGAGGCCGGATAAGAGGCCCAGGGCGAGGGCGAAAACGTACACGATGACCAACGCGACAGTGAGGATTACAGTGCCGCGCCACCAGCGGCCGCGGGTCAGCCGCCAGCTGATCCCAAGCCCCTCCACCGCGCCCGCGTCATCCACGAACATTGCCGGCAACCACAGTTGGAGCTTGCCAAAGAAATAAACCCCCGGCACGACCAGCAAAATGAGCCCGATCCCAACGGCCAGCCCGTAGAGCAGGCCTCCGAGGACTGCTGCGGGTAAGCGCCGCAGGCCTACGGCGAGCGCGCTCCCCACGGAGAGCGACTCGTTTCCCTTCGCCCAGGTGCTTACCGTTTTCATCAGTGCGCCGTAGAACACGAAAGAAGCCAGCATCGCCACCGCAAATCCCGCCATCGCAACGGGGGAGAACATAGCCGCGAGCGCCTGGCGAGGGTCTTTGGTCCCAGGCACGACACCCTTCGTGAGGGCCAGCGTCCAGAACACACCGAATATACCCATCACCACCGAATAAAGGAGGGCGAGGACCCAGCACTGGCGTATGGAGTCGCGGTATAGGCGAATCGCGCTGTCAATCACGCCGCCGATGGACAGCGGGGCCGCTGGCAATTCGTATGTCATGGTCCTCTCCCTTTTCCCTGATATAGAGCGGCGGTGGGCCCGCGCGTAGACCTTTACGCGCAAAGATATCAGAATGCCTTCCTTGCGGACCACTCATGTCCGCGTCCCGGCGGGTCGCGGTTGGCAACGGACGAACTCAACATAAGGGGCCTGACGGGCGTGGACATCACGCTCCGGATCGCTGGCCCCGGGACCCGGGCCTACGCCTTCATCATCGACTGGCACATCCGCCTGTTGGTGGCGCTTGCGTGGGTCCTGGCAGGTTTGCTGATCGGGCTGGTCGTGGGCCCCGCATTCAAGAAAACCACTTTCCCAATCCTCTTCGTTCTCCCCGCCCTCCTGATTTACTTTTTCTATCACCCGGTTCTCGAGGTGGTGATGCGAGGCCGAACCCCCGGTAAGCGGAAGGCCGGGGCACGGATCGTGACTCTCGAGGGGGCTACGCCGGGCACCGGAGCGCTTCTATTGCGCAACCTCTTCCGCCTGATCGACTCGTTGCCCGTCCTATACCTCGTCGGGTTGGTGTGCTGCATTTTCACCGCCCAGCGTGTAAGGATCGGCGATCTCGCGGCGGGTACCGTTCTGGTTCTGGATGAGACAAAGGCGACCGGGTCGCTGGCCCTCGTGGGAACGCTTGCGCAGAACTCACGCCTGGAACCCGAAGCGGCGGCTCTCGTACAGGATCTCATCGACCGGTGGGCGGAGTTGAAGGAGGGCAGCAGAGAGTCGCTCGCGCGCGAGTTGCTCGTGAGGCTCGAGGCAGGGCTGGACCCGGTCCAGTTGGCGACGCTCGATGGAGCGGCACTACTGGCTCGGCTGGAAGCCCTTCTTGGTCGTTGAGAATGGAACGGGTCGTGACGCGGCCTCATGGGTCAAAGCGCGCGCGCCAGATTGGCAAGGGCTGGCGACGGAGGTTAGTGAGGCAACCGGGCGCTCACGCGCGACCACCGCGGAAGCGTTGCAGACCCTCGAAGCCTATCGCGCCTTGGCACGCGATCTCGCCACCGCGCGGGAGTTGCTTCCGGGAAGCGCCGCAACCGCCGCGTTGGAAACGGCTTACTCGAGACTGCATGTGGCGGTCAGCCGCCCTCCCAGGTTGGGTCGATCCCGCTGGCTCACGCTCTTTCGCGAGCAGATTCCCGCCGCGGCGCGTTCCGTTCGCTCACTAACACTCTGGATCGCACTGCTGCTCGTACTCAGTGCGCTCGCCGGGTGGTGGTTGATTTCGAGGTATCCGGAGCTGATCGGCCTCATCGCCAGCGAGCGGATGATCTCGGGTGTGGAGCAGGGCCACCTATGGACCGATCAACTGCTCAACGTTGCGCCGTCCTCGATTCTCTCGGTGCAGATCTTTTCCAACAATGCCGTGGTGGCGACCGGGGCATTCTGCGCCGGCATACTCCTGGGATTGGGCACTTTCTACATGATCGCGCTCAATGGATTGATGCTGGGCGGGTTGCTCGCCTTCACCCATCAACACGGGCTGGGGCTGTCCCTGGTGCGCTTCATTCTCGCGCACGGCCCCGTGGAGCTGTCGGTCATTTGCCTCGCTGGAGCGGCCGGCACGGCCTTGGGCGAATCGCTGATCCGGCCCTCCGGTCCAACACGGGCTCAATCCTTCCGCGCCTGCGCGGAGCATTTGGGTCCGCTGCTGGTTGCTTGCGTACTGCTGCTACTCGGGGCAGGGTTGATCGAAGGTTTCATCTCGCCCAATGCGCGATTCTCGATTCCCTTCCGACTCACTGTCGGAGTCGGCTACTGGATTGCGATGCTGTTGCTTCTGAGTGGGAAAATGTTTCGGCGCTCGGCTCCCGCCTTGTAAAATGATGCTGACTGAACCACTGACAGGTCGACGCGTTGATTTCAGCGCAGCAGGGTTGCTGCTCGTGTTCTACTTTACATGGCACGATGCAATTGCCGCTGATCGGCAGTGGTATAGCTTAACCATCGATGGCAACCGCGTCGGTTATGCCTGGCACGATCACGATCGGCAATCTGGAAGCGCTAGCGACTCCGAAGTAATGAGGATCGAGGTCGTGCAGTTGCGCAAGAGAGTGGCCCTCGAGATACGCAATGAAGTCATTCGAAGCTCCGCCGGTCTGCCGCAACGTATGGATGTCGAATCGATTATTGGAACTACGCGAAATGGCTGGCAGGGTACGCTCAGTGCCGATGCTCGCACGCTCAGTGTGGTTGTTTCGGCAGCGGCCGGAGCGCGGACCTTTGCCGTTCCGGTCGATCTGATCCTGCCGGATCGATTGAGCGAAGCGCTCAAACCACTGTGGCGGGAGGGGCGTCGGGAAGTCGAAGTGCAGTATCTCGAGCCAACCGCCGCAAAGCCAATTGAGTTGCGTGCCGAACTTCTTTCGTCACCCAATACCGAGCCGCATGTCACGCAAGTCCGAACGAGCGAGACCATCGGACACCAGAGCCATCAAGAAATCATTTGGATCGGCCAGGACGGCCTAGTTCTTCACAGGGAGCGGAAGTTTTTCGGCGCCACGCTCGTTTGGGAGCGATGTCTTCGCGACTGCGATTCACAAGTTGATAAGCCGTTCGATTTAATGTCGAAGCTTGTCGTGCAATCGCCTTACCGAATCCCCCCGGGCGCATTTGCCGGGCCCATTCGATATGTGATTTCGCGAGTAGACGGAGATGCTCCACGGATACCAGCGACGGGCGAGCAGGCTGTGGTCATGGACGGCTCGACAGCAATTCTGACCGTTTGTGCTACCTGTGGGGTTCCCGAGCAACTGACGGAGTCAGAACGCCGGCGCTATCTTCAGTCGAACGCATGGGTACAAAGCGAGCTTCCGGAGATCAGAGACTTCGCGAATCGACATGGTCGGAGGGGAACGCAGAGACAGATCATGGATAATCTCGTTATCGCAGTTCGAAACCACATGACAGGGCCCGTCGATTATCTGGGGTACGGAAGTGCGGCAGAGGCCCTGCGAACACGCTCGGGGGATTGCACGGAATATGCGGTGTTGCTTGCCGCGCTGGCGCGCGCTAGAGACATTCCTAGTCGCGTCGCTTACGGACTCGTGTATGCGGACCGCTTCAGCGGAAAAAAAGATGTGTTCAGCCCACATGCGTGGGTACAAGTGTGGACGGGAACTCGATGGCAGAGCTATGACGCTGGGATCGGTGAGTTCGATGCCACCCACCTGGCTCTGGGCTTAGGGGACGGAGATCCACGCGACGTTCAGGCCGCTTTTGTGGTCCCGGCGGATTTGCGAATTGAGAAGCTAGGTCGCGTGCACTAGGTTTTCGGTGTCGGTAGCCAGGTCGACGCGCCGATGTCGGGCAACTCTGACTTCTCGGGGAGCTTGGCTTCCGCGTCGTCTACCCACTGAAGTTTCTCGCCCGCCTCGGTGCCACCCGCCTCGATCGTGTAATCAGCCAAATCGCAGTAAGGACTGTCAGGGGTGGTCACAACGTCGGCGGCATTGCTGCTAGATCCCGCCGCTACCGCCAGGCCAAGACCCAACGCGACTGGAATGCGTGCCGCGCGTTTCACTGTATAAGAAACGCAAACATTTCCAGAGCAACCACTGAGAAATTCTTCTCTCTCCGGGACCGACATCAGATCCAGGTTGTGCACGCGTCGCTGGCAGCGCCCGCAGAAGTCCATTCCCGGTTGTGGCGACGCCGCCCAGCGCAGCGGACATGGAGAGGTGATTACGGGTACTCGTGCCATTGGAGCATCTTCCCTCGGGAGTTAACCACTGTATTGAGGCTATTCCGTCGGAAAGCGCTTAGCAAGTGTTGGGTTCGCACGAACCCTCGAGACGGCCTTATGAGGCCGAATCTGGACTTTCGTCTGGGTCGGAGGCGCGCCTTCGTGCGCTAGGGTAATGCCAGTGCCCTAGTATCCCTTGGCGAGGTCGACCACCGAGAGCATCTTCTCGCCGTTCGCATAACGACGCAGATTCTCGACCGCGAGCGACCAGCGGGACTCGCCGGGGAGATCTGATCGCGATGAGATGTGCGGTGTGATCAGGACGTGTGGCGCGTGCCAGAGCGGATTGTCGGGAGGCAGCGGCTCGGGGTCCACTACGTCTAGTCCCGCGCCAGCGAGGCGGTGCTCGTTCAAGGCGCTCACGAGATCCGCGGTCACCGCGCTGGCGCCGCGGGCGATGTTGATGAAGTATGCCGTGGGCTTCAGAACCGCGAAGAACTTCGCGTCGTACATGCCTGTGGTCTGCGGAGTGAGCGGCACCGAGTTGACGATGACGTCCGCGGATTTCGCCAGAGTCAGCAGCTCGCCGGGTAGGCCAACATAACTGACGAAGTCGGGCTTGTCGTGATTGTTGTCACGTGTTGCAACGACTTTCATACCCAGGCCGTGTGCCCGAATGGCAACCTCCGTACCGATACCGCCGAGCCCCACGACCAGCAGAGTCTTGCCGTCGAGTGTCTGGATGGGCGTCGTCGCCCCGTGTTCTACACTCCAGGCGCCTTTCGACGTGTCGACGGCGAAAGTATCGAGCCCATGCGCCAGAGCCAGGGTCAG
>JAQGOE010000282.1 GCA_028293725.1 Gammaproteobacteria bacterium
CGCTGGGCGAGGAAGCCATGCGCTGGCTCAAGGACTTTGCGCAGGGCTCGCGGAGCGAGATCCTCCTCGAGCGCCAGACGGACTACCTGTTCCCGACGCGGCGTGGCGATCGCATGACGCGCCAGGCTTTCTGGCACATCATCAAACGCTACGCACGCAAAGCCGGCATCGCGAAGGAACTCTCGCCGCACACTCTGCGACATGCCTTCGCAACCCACCTCCTCAACCACGGTGCGGATTTGCGTGTCGTACAAATGCTCCTCGGACACAGCGATCTCTCGACCACGCAGATCTACACGCATGTGGCTCGCGAGCGCCTCAAAGAGCTGCATCAGGCCCACCACCCACGGGGTTGATCTGTCGCCCGCCGCTGACGCGCTGTCCGGGCGGAACTGCTCTGCTAGACTCGGGTCCATACCGATACATTGAAATCGTTTCGCCGGACAGGTTCCATGCTCTTCAGAATTTCCGTACTGCTGTTGAGTCTGGCGAATGCCATGGTGGCCCTGGCGGCGCAGGCGGAGGCCCCGACGGCCGTGGCACAGCCGGTGCCTAGCCAACAGGCGGCCGCCGGAACGCCCGCTGCTGCCACCACCTCCGAGAAGGTCGATCCTCGCATCGAGATCTCGAGCCGCATCCCGGGCACCAAGCCCGACGAGTTGCGCGCGACGCCCATCCCGAACATCTACGAGCTCACCCGGGGCAGCGAGATCGCTTATGTGACCACTGACGGCAAGTACGCCATCAGCGGCGACATGTTCGATATTCCGAAGAACGACGACCTCACCGAAGCCCATCGGCGCGATTTGCGGGTACAGCAGATCGGCTCGATTCCCGAAAGCCAGATGGTGATCTTCGGACCGAAGGACCCGAAATACACGGTCACGGTGTTCACGGACGTCGATTGCGCTTATTGCCGCCAGCTGCACAGCCAGATCGCCGACTACAACCGGCTCGGGATCCGGGTGCGCTACCTGTTCTATCCGCGCTCCGGTCCCAACACCGAGTCGTGGACCAAGGCCGAGGCAGTCTGGTGCTCCGACAACCGTAATGACGCGCTCACGCGCGCCAAGCTGGGTCAGCCTGTGAAGGCCAAGCACTGCGCCGATACTCCGGTAGCCCGTACTTACGCCATGGGCCGCGATTTTGGCCTGCAGGGCACCCCGGCAATCGTGGCCGCGAACGGCACCATGTTCCCAGGCTATCTGCCGCCGAACGACCTCCTGCAGGAGCTCAAGAAGGCACAGCGGCAGTAGGGACGGCTACTTCTCGAGTAGCTTGAGCTTGTCGGGCTTGCCTTCCCATTCCTTGGCGTCCGCCGGGGCGTCCTTCTTCTCGGTGATCACCGGCCACTGCTTGGCCAGTTCGGCATTGAGCTGCTTGAAGTGCTCCTGCCCCGCCGGTAGCTCCTCTTCGGAGAAAATTGCCTCGATCGGGCACTCGGGCTCGCACAGCGTGCAATCGATGCACTCGTCCGGATCGATGGTGAGGAAATTCGGGCCTTCGTGGAAGCAATCGACCGGGCAGACCTCCACGCAGTCCATGTATTTGCACTTGATGCAGTTTTCGGTGACGACGAAAGTCATTCGTTTTCCTAAAAAGGTTGCTCGTCCACCGCGCGCCAGCGGCGGCGGGGGGACCGCATATTGTGCCACGGTCGCGTCGGCTCGTCCTGAGTGTGGCGCATAGCCGGGGCGCGATCGACCCGGCGGTCGCGGTCTAAGCGACGGCCTGCGCGCAGGCCCGAGTTACGCGCCCCCTGCCCGGGCTAGGTGCCTCCGCCTATAGCCGGGCCATTCGCCGGTCCACCTCAGTGAAGTGGTGAGGCTCCCGTCCCGTTGCCCGGTCCTCCAGGTAGCGCCGGAGGGTGTAATCCGTGCTTGGAAATGCGATGTCGCCCCACGGAATGTCTTCGGGCCGTACCAGCTCCGCTTCCAGGCTTTCGATGCCCGCACCGTATTCCGGCGTGCGCATGATCGCACGGAAGAATACATGCACCTGCTGTGCGTGCAGCACATGAACGACGGTGAGGAGCGTGCCGATCTCCACATCGGCGAGCGCCTCCTCCTTACATTCGCGGGCGGCCGCCTGTTGGAGGGTCTCGCCGTTCTCCATGAACCCCGCCGGCACCGTCCAGAAGCCCCGTCGGGGCTCGATAGCGCGGCGGCACAAGAGAATCCGTCCCTCGTGCTCGGGCACGCAGCCCACGACGAGCTTCGGGTTCTGATAGTGGATGGTCCCGCAAGCGTCGCACACGTGACGCGCGACCAGATCGCCCGGGGGTATGCGAAGTTCGACCTTCGCGCCGCATTGGTTGCAGAAGTTCATGGTTCGTGCGGGAGGATAGGGGGGCGTCGGCTCTAGAGCAACTGTTCCCACAGACGCCAGAAATTCTCGCGAAGGTGCTCGAGCGCCGAGCGGCGGGCCCATTGGTCCGGCTCGATCTCTTGCGCGTGTTGCAAGTCCGCGGTGAAGTCATCGGCGAGCCGCTCGCCGGTTTCCTTTCCCAACACCACGGCGTCGAGCTCGTCGTTGAAGAGCACGCTGCGGTGGTCGAAGTTGGATGACCCGACGATGGACCAGACGCGGTCGATGACCATGGTCTTCGAGTGCAGAATGCCGTCGTCACGCTCGTAGATCTTGACGCCTGCCCGTAGGAGTTCCTCGTAGTGGGAGTGTTGTACGGCCAGCGCCGGGCCCGAGTCGCTGTGCGCTGGCAAGAGCAGCCGGACATCCACGCCCCGGTGGGCAGCGGCCATCAGGCCTTCTTTCTCCTGATGCGTCGGGACGAAGTAGGCTCCGGTGATCCAGATGCTGCTTTCCGCGTTACGAATCGCCGATATCGCGGTGACGTAGTAGCGTCGTTTGAGTTTTACCGGGCTGCTCCCCAGGATGCGAACAACTTCATCTCCTGGCGGTTGTGAGGGAGGATCGGGGTCGGCGTCGGCTCCGAGCGGTACTCCTTGTTGCTCATGCCAGTGCTCCCTGAAGAGTGTTTCGAGCTCCGGCACCACGGGGCCGGTGATCTGGATGTCGGTGTCATGCCAGACGTCCTGCGGCTTCTTGGGGTCCGCGGCTTTTGTGCCTTCCGCGGAGGGTCCGCTTTGATAGGTTGAGCTGAGATTGACACCGCCGAGAATCGCCACCGTGCCATCGGCTACCAGCAGTTTGCGATGATCGCGTGAGTTCAGCGCGAAGTGACGCTTCCAGGGATTGGGAGGATTGAATTCGGCGATCTGCACGCCGGCGGCGCGCAGTTTGTCGAAGAAGCCCGAGTCGGTGCCGATGGAGCCGATCCCATCATAAATGACACGTACGTGAACGCCCGCCTGACTCTGGCGTACGAGGAGGTCGCCCAGGGTCTCGCCCTCGCACGTCACGTCCTCGAAGATGTAGTACTCGAGATACAGGTAATGGGTCGCCTGCCGGATCGCCGCGAACATCGCAGGAAAGGTCTCGGCGCCGTCGCGCAGGATGCGGACCTGGTTGCCAATGAAGAGGGGACTTTCCGCCACGATCTGCTCGACGGCCAGGTGGCGCTCGAGCGTGCCCGCATCGGGTGTCTGCGCGGCGAGGCGGCCGAGTACGGTCTTCGACTGTCGGGACGAGAGGGGGCCGCGCGCGCCGAAGACCTTGATCTGCGAGCCGTCGGACGCCTTGACCAGATCGGCCTCGTCCACCACCGGGACATGAGCGCAGCCGGCCGCGGCAAGCATAATGCCGAGAAGGGCGGCGAATTTGCGACCGGGAGGGCTCATCCGTTGGTTTGGTTACCGGTTTATGACCGCCGCGCGACCGACTTGCTAACGGGTCTGCCCGTAAACTGCGCGGCAGTGAAGATACAGCAACTGCGTTTTCTCGCGGCTGTCGCGCAGAACGATCTCAATATTACGGCCGCCGCGGCCAAACTGTGTACGACACAACCCGCGGTGAGCAAGCAACTCAAGCTCCTGGAAGACGAGCTCGGGTTCAATATCTTCGTGCGCCGTGGACGTACGCTGGCCAAAATAACCCCGCCGGGTGAGCGCGTCATCCGCCATGCGCTGAAGTTGCTGCGCGAAGCACAGAACATCAAGGGTATCTCGGCCGAGTTCGAAGACGAGGACCGCGGCACGCTGTCCATCGGAACCACCCACACGCAGGCGCGTTACGTCCTGCCGCCCGTTATCCAGACCTTCCGCGACAGATACCCGAACGTGCAGTTTCACCTGCACCAGGGAACCTCCGAGCAGATCGCGGAAATGGCGGAGTTCGATCGTATCGACTTCGCCATCGCAACGGGCTCGCACGAGTTGTTTGGCAAGTACGTCCTGTTGCCGTGTTATCGATGGCACCGGCGGATCATTGTGCCGCAGGGGCATCCGTTGGCCGCGGTCAGCGAGCCTTCGCTCGAAGATCTCGCCGCGCACCCGATCGTGACCTACGTGTTCAGTTTCAACGGCCCGTCTTCCTTGCATGACGCTTTCGCCAATGCAGGGCTTACCGCGAATGTGGCGCTCACGGCGTGCGACGCGGACGTCATCAAAACGTATGTACGCCTCGGGCTCGGCGTGGGCCTCATTGCCAACGTCGCCTTGCACCCGACAGAGGATCGCGATCTCGTTTCCATCAGTGCCGCGCATCTGTTCCCGGGGCACAAAACCTGGCTCGGCTTCGCGCGCGATGGACTGCTGCGTCGGTATATGTACGACTTCATTACCCTCCTGGCACCACATATCGACCGGGAGCGGGTCGATCGCGCGGCGGGTTGCGATACGCAGGAAGAGGTCGACGCACTATTCGCGGGCGTTCAACTCGCTGCCCGTTGATCCTGGCCAGAATTACTTCTCTATGCCCCTCCAGCGCGGCCCTGAGCGCAGGCGCTGCGACGCGCGAGGGAATGCTGTGTGAGGCGTCACATAATCAATCGTTAAGCTGTGCTGAATTTCACGGACCTGCTGCCCTACGAATGTTTATTGTCACATCAGTCCAAATGGAATTGATTGTCCTCAAATGGGTACGTCTCTGGCCGAGCGCAAACAGCAGAATGCCGACCTCACGGTGGGGCAGTTGCCGCTTGGACTGGAGAGTCCCGCGCACTTCGCCGATTCCGCCGCGGGGGCCGCGCGGCACCTGCTAGCACGCCGCACGGTACTGGACGACACGCTCCGGCGCCCTCCGTCGGAGGGAGCCACCATCCTGCTCCGCTCCCCGCCTATTCCCGCGGCACTGCTGACGCTCACTGGCAAGCAGACGCGCGACCGATTCAGAAACCTGTTGCACATGGCGAATCTCGAAGTCGATGTGTGCAATGTCGCCGCAGACGCGCTCGAGCGACTGGCTGTCCGTGTTCATGCTCTGATGTTCACCGATGACATCGAGATCATCCGAAGTGCACGCCAACTGCCTTCGGGCGTCGCCACGCATATCGTGTTCGTGGGCGAGTCCGATGAGTTGCTGGAGTCGGATGCTCTTCGCGCCGGCGCCAACGACTGCATGCCGAGCGACGCGCGTGGCGAGCACTTCTGGGCTCATCTCACGATCGCTCGACGTATTGCGGACCTCGCGGCATCGCTACAAATTGCCCTGCGAGACAACCGCATGTTGTCGACTGTCGACGAGCTGACTCGCGCGGGTCGTCGCGGTTTCTTCGAAGAGCAATTTCCCCGTGAAGTCGAGCGTGCGTTACGGCTCCGCCGGCCGCTCGCGCTCGTGATGTGTGACATCGATCATTTCAAACTCGTCAACGATCGCCACGGCCACCAGGTTGGCGACGAGGTGTTGAAAGAGTTTACCTCCCGGATCAGCAGCAACCTCCGGATGGGTAAGGATTGGGTCGCCCGGCTCGGCGGCGAGGAGTTTGCCGTCGTATTTCCGGATACCGGTGCCAAGGAGGCGAGTCTCGTCGCGGGCCGGCTGTGTGAGCGCGTCAATTCCCCGCATTTTGAAGTCACGCCACAACAGATTCCGATCACCGCCAGCTTCGGTGTTTGCGCGCTGGAGCATCCGGCTCCCGTGGGCCTGCACGGCCTGGCGGGGCGGATGGTGCGCGAGGCCGATGCGGCCCTGTATCAGAGCAAACATCGTGGCCGCGACCGGGTCACCGCCTGTAACGTTTCATCCAGCGACGCCCCACGCGCCGAACTCGTCTAGAGGCAGGCAAGTTCAGGTCGCGCTTCCGTGCGCGGCAGCGAATTGGCGCAATTTGGGGCGTCGCTTTTTTCCTCTATCGCTCGGGCACGCGAAGTGCTAAGACGCTGGCGACCTCAAACCCGTCCCGATGCGAACCCGCGCCATGAATGACCTAGTGGTTGGCGAGCACGATGTGCTCTCGTTCCTGAAGCCCGACACCCTGCTCGGCGCTCTCGTTTACCTGGTGGTGTTTCTGTTCGTGGCCATGCTGCTCTCGCGGACCTTGCGAACCGTGGTGCACGCGGCCATGACCCGGAAGGGTCACATTGACCGGACCACCATCAGTTTCATGCAGCAGTTTGGCACTGTGCTGATCTGGGTGATTGCTCTCATTCTCTACGCGCACCTGATTCCCGTGTTGCGCTCGATGGGCACGGCACTCCTGGCTGGCGCGAGTATCGCTTCTGTTGTCATAGGTCTCGCCGCGCAGAGCACCTTGGGCAATCTGGTCGCCGGGATTTCGATCACGATTTACCGGCCGTTCCGATTGGGCGACACCATCCAGGTGGCGGCGCCCACGGGCACTGAGATCGGCGTGGTCGAACTGCTGTCACTCGGTTACACAACACTACGCACGGCTGACGGACGACTCATCGTGGTTCCCAACGCGCTCGCCGCGAGTCAGGTGTCGATCAATCTGAGTTCCAACTACGCGCCGTGGCCACTGACGATTGTTATTCGCGTGAGTCGCGACGCGGACCTCGAGGCGGCGCAGAAGCTCGCCGTCACTGTGGCCAAAGAGACTGCGGATGAGAAGGCGGTGCTGGGCTGCTTTCTGACCAAGGTCGAGGCAACCGCCGCGGTGCTCGAATTGCGGGTGCGGGCGCCTGATGCCGCCGGCCGGGATATGTTGCGTGCGGCTTTGCTCGTGAAGTTGGCGCGGCGGTTTACGGAGGCCGGGTTGGCAACGGGGGCGGAGCGACCGAGTTTCTCGTAGCGATCGACCTGCGCACGTTGGCCCTGGGGTGCGCGGCCCGATGCCGTCACGCCGCTCCCTAGCGCACCTTGACCAAACGTTGCGGTTCCTTCAGCTTTCGCCGCGGGTACAGGTCATCCGGGGTGGTTGGACATGAGTCGATCGGGGATACGAATTGCCTTGACGCTGGCGGCCGTCGCTGCCCTCTCGGGCACTCTTCAGAGCTGCGATACTCGCGGCGGCGCTCATGAAACGGCCGCTGCTACTGAAGGCACCACTTTCGCCGTCGGGTTTCCCACCGCACGCAGCGCCAAGCCTCTCGATGGCCGCGTCATCCTGCTGCTGAGCCGGGATTTCTCCCGCGAGCCGCGCTCTCACGTGGCGCCGAACGAGCCTCTCGCGAGCCCCTATCTTTTCGGTCTCACCGTGGACGGTCTCGCGCCCGGCACCAAGGCGGTTGTCGACGACACCGCCTTTGGCTGGCCCGCGACGCATCTGTCGGCCATTCCGGCTGGCGACTACTTCGTGCAGGCAGTGCTGAATCGCTACGAGGAGTTCCACATGGCCGACGGGCGCACCTTGAAATTGCCGCCCGACAAGGGCGAAGGCCAGCAGTGGTGGCACAAGCCAGGGAATCTGTACTCGACGCCCGTCAAACTCCACATCGACCCGGCGCATCCTGTCAGAACCGACCTGGTGCTCGATCAGGAAATGCCGGCCATCGCCGCGCCCAAGGACACGGAGTTCGTCCGCCACATCCAGATCAAGAGCGAGTTGCTGTCGAAATTCTGGGGACGCGACGTCTACCTTGGCGCGCACGTGTTGGTCCCGAAGGGCTTCGATGCGCACCCGCAAGCGCACTTTCCGCTCATGGTTTTTCATGGCCACTTCCCGGACGACATCTCGGAGTTCCGTGACACGCCGCCGGACCCGAATCTGAAGCCCGAATATTCCAACCGCTTCCATCTCGCGGGTTACAACATCATCGAGCAGAAGGAAGCGTACGCCTTCTATCAGAAGTGGATCTCTGCCGATTTCCCACGCTTCCTGGTCGTCGAGATCGAGCACGCGAACCCCTTCTACGACGACAGTTATGCAGTCAACTCAGCCAACCTCGGCCCTTATGGCGATGCCATCAACAACGAGCTCATTCCGGAGATCGAGCGGCGCTTCCGCGGCATTGGTGCGGGTTGGGCGCGCTTCACGTACGGTGGCTCGACGGGTGGGTGGGAGGCGCTCGCTACACAGGTCTTCTACCCTGACATGTACAACGGTGCCTTCGCTGCCTGCCCGGATCCCATCGACTTCCGCGCCTATACCGTGATCAACCTTTACGACGATAAAAACGCCTATACCCTCAAAGGTGAGGCGTCGAACGTCGAGCGGCCGGCATTCCGCAACTACCTCGGCGAGGTGTTCGCTACCCAGCGCGACGAGAACTACATGGAGTTGACCCAGGGGGATCGCAGCCGTTCTGGAGGTCAATACGACATCTGGCAGGCCGTGTTCGGGCCCGTGGGCGCTGACGGTTACCCGAAGCCTATCTTCGACAAAGTTACTGGCGATATCGATCCGATGGTGGCGGCCTATTGGCGCGAGCATTACGACCTGTCGAACATCATTGCGCGTGATTGGGCGACACTGGCTCCCAAACTCAAGGGCAAGATCCACGTCTACGTGGGCAGCGGCGACAACTACTACCTCACGGACTCGGTGTACTTCGCGCAGGAGCGTTTCGAATCGCTCGAACCGAAGTATGACGGGACGGTGGCCTATGGCGACCGGGCCGAGCATTGTTGGAATGGCGACCCGAAGCAGCCCAACGCCTATTCGCGGCTGCATTACGACTATCAGTATCTGCCGCTCATCCTGCAGCGGATCACTGCGTCGGCGCCGAAGGGCGCGGACCTGAAGAGCTGGCGCTACTAGAACGGCTCCAAAACAATTTGTTACTTTTGTTGGGGATTCTTTAGTTCGCTAGCCGCGGGCGGTGACTCGACTTCACTTGCCGGGGCGTCCGCCGACGGCGCAGAATTGGATTTGGGTCGGCGATCTGCCGCCCGCGCCATCGCAGGGAGTTGCTTATGTTGCGGCGAGCTATCGTCCTCGGCTTGGTGTTCGTCCCGGCTCTCATCGGGACTTCAGTCGCGGTTGCCGGCCTCCCGTATTTCGCTAAGGACCCACCTCAAATTGCAGGTGCGCCATATTCCGCGGTGGCCACGACGCAATCCACAACCGAGTTTTCCGATGGCAACCGCATCGTGCGGTCCAACACCGTGCGTTTCTTCAGAGATGGACAGGGGCGCACGCGAACTGAGCGTGGGGTTAGTGGAGAGGGCGAGGAGCTCACGGCCCAGCCCAATCCGACGATCATGATCCACGATCCGGTGGGCGGCCGGTTCTACATCCTCAATCCGCAGAACAAGACCGCGATTGTCTACAAGATGCCCAGCCGCGGTAATGGCGCCCTCTCGACGACCGCCCCGCAGGAACCGATACCGGGGTATGCGTTAATGGGATTGGGGATGGCGATTGGGGCTGGCGCCTTCACCGAGGCGTCCTCGGCTGAGACGTCCTTGGGGCAGAAAGTTATCAGCGGCGTGAGCACCACAGGCAGGCGTATCGTTAGGACGATCCCAAGCGGAGTGCTCGGGAATGAAAAGCCGATCATCAGTACGTTCGAGGAGTGGCGCAGCCCCGACCTCGGCGTCCCGGTACAGATTAGTCAGAAGAGCTCCGTCGGCGGCGTCGTAACGCTGAATCTCTCGCAGGTGGTGCGCGCCGAGCCGGATCCAACTCTGTTTGCCCCGCCCGCTGACTACGCCGTGCATGATGTGAGCATGTCGATGGCTACTGGGGTGACGACATCGGGCTCGACAGTTACGGCCGCCAAGCAGCCTTAACGTGTCCGCTCGAATTTGGCAGTGAGCTTCTGATCGACAGCATCGATCCTGCCGGAGAGCCATTCCTTCACTGCGTCGATCCTGTCGTCCAGCCGTCGTATATCGGCTTTTATTTCGGAAACATCTGACTGGATGTGCTCCACGCTCGACTCGAGTCTTGCTAGTCGCTCTTCCACCGAAACGTTCTTGAATTCAAAATTTCGTGCTGGCATTCCCACGTGAGATAGTCCTGTTGCGCGCGGAAGTGATCTGGATGACGTATATAGTACTACGGTTAAAATATGGATCGCTAGCGAGAAGTTGGTTTTAAATTGTTGAGAGGCGGCGATTCAACAATGATCGCGTGCTTTTATCGCGTGGAAAAGCACGCGGGGCTGGACGTGAATTCGGACGGTCAGTTCGACGCTGCGTTAAGCCGCCGCGACTTCCTCGCTGAGCCAGCGAGAGAATTCTCGCACGGGGTAGTAATCCCGCTTGCGCTCGGGATACACGAAGTAATAAGCCGACTCACTGGTCACGCCAGGTCCAATACGCACGAGTGACC